>JAXDZV010000096.1:0-20076 GCA_034086705.1 Eubacteriales bacterium
CGCGTGTCATCGGGGTCTGCGGCTCAAAGGTTGTACCCGATGTGCCGCTGAACAAATCGTTTTCATATACGTACTGCACTGCATCGTAATACCATGCACCCTTGCTGACATCTGCAAAGGGCAGCGATGCTGCATTGCCGGCCAGCACAAGACCCACCAACAACGCTGCTAACAATACGGGAAGCCATCTTTTTTTCATATTGTTACCTCTCCTGTGTTTTTCCCGGGGAATCCTTTCGTTCTATCATAACTTTACCATAACATGTCGATATCGTCAATATTTTTTTGTGTTTTTTACCGAAAAGTCGATGCAACTTGCGTCGCTTTCGGTAAAACAATCTCGGTAACAAAAAAAGCAACCTTAGTAAAACAAAAACCGAAAGAAACAAGTTCTTTCGGTTTTTCATGTTATACAACTTCAGCGTTTATCGATCCTCTCGGAAATAGTTTTGCCCGAGGTGCGCCGGCGGTTGATTTTCCTTTTTTCCCAGCATAGATACCACTATCAGAACCAAAATTGTCACCACATACGGTGCCATTTTAAACAGTTCCTGGGCGGCAACCCCTAGCCCGGTGATATAGTTATTCACAATATACAACCCACCAAAAAGAATTGAGCCAACAATTGCCAGGCGAGGACGCCATACGGCGAAAATAACAAGTGCAATAGCAAGCCAGCCACGGTCACCGAAAGCATCATTGGACCAAATGCCATTAGCGTAATCCATTACGTAATACAGCCCACCCAGGCCTGCAATGGCACTGCCGATACAGGTAGCCAAATATTTGTAGCGATCCACATGAATACCGGCCGCATCCGCCGTTGCAGGATTCTCCCCAACGGCTCGCAGCTGCAAACCAACACGCGTGCGCGTAAGCACATACCCTGCAATCAGGGCAATCGCAATTGCCAAGTACGCTAAAAATCCATAGGATAAGAATATCTCGCCAAACCAACCACACCGATCTGCAAACGGCAGCCGTGCAGAAAAGAAAGAGGATGTACGACTTAAAGCAATAGAGGGCAGCTCACTGTCTGTCAATTTAATTAAGGAACCGCCGAAAAAGTTACCGAATCCCACACCGAAAGTTGTCAATGCAAGACCTGTCACGTTTTGATTTGCACGTAAAGTCACAGTCAAAAAACAATACAAAAGGCCCATCAAAGTTGCACCGAGCAAGCATGCAAGCAGCGGAATTAAAATACCGATCAGAGGATTCATATCCTGCGTATGCCCGACATAGGCATTTTCGTACAAAAACGCTCCGATGACACCACTGATACCACCGACATACATAATCCCCGGTATTCCTAAGTTCAAATGTCCACTCTTCTCGGTGATGATTTCACCAGTTGAGCCAAACAGCAGCGGGATCCCCTGCATCACTGCGCGATGAATGATAGTCGCAAGCATTTAATGCACCTCCTGTTGCGGTGACAGAGCCTGCTTTTGCTCTGCTCGGGTTGTTCGAAAAACAATTCGATACCGAATAAAAAATTCACTGCCGATAATAAAGAAAATGATAATACCCGTGATAATTTCCGAAAAGGAATCATTCAAAGAAAAACGCGAAGAAATCTCTGTGGCACCCTTTTGTAAAAAAATGATCAAAAAGGAAGTGAGCACCATATAAATCGGATTAAACTTTGCGAGCCATGAAACCATAATGGCCGTAAACCCCTGCCCGCCAACAGTGTGTGTTGAAACCGTATGGTCAATTCCACACACAAGCAAGGCACCTGCAAGCCCGCAAACAGCACCGGATAGCAGCATTGTACGAACAATTACCTTTTTGACATTGATACCAATATACCGTGCCGTATTCTCGCTTTCTCCAACGACGCTGATTTCATATCCGTGTTTAGAAAACTTCAGATAGATAAACATTAAAACGGTCAGCACAACGGCAACTAAAATACTCAAAAGATATTTATTGTATACCTGCGGCAGCCAGCCGATTTGCGTTGCGGCATGTATCATACCAATCTGCCCGGATCCTTTGGGAACCGCCCACAAAATTGAAAAATACGAAACCAATTGAACAGCTATGTAATTCATCATCAGCGTAAAGAGTGTCTCATTGGTACCAAAGCGTGCTCTGAACAGCGCCGGAATCACGCCCCAAATCGCACCGGCTAAAACAGCGCTACACACTGCTACCACCGTTACCCAAGCAGGAGGCAACACGTCTGCAAGTTTCAACATACACGCGGCACTTGCCATACCTGCAATAAGAACCTGCCCCTCAGCGCCCGTATTCCAAAACCGCATCTTAAACGCCGGTGTTACCGCCAAAGAAATACACAGCAAAACTGCCGTACTCTGCAGCAGCGTCCAAATTCTGCGCGGTGTTCCGAACGAGCCTTCAAACATCGTGCGATACACGTCAATCGGATTTTGTCCTGTCAAAAGCAGCGTTACAACACCGCAAAATACCAATGCTGCGAAAACTGCCAATATGCGGATGAGCCATGCTCTCCACCACGGAATTGCCGGACGCTTAACAATATGTATCAACGGTTCATGCTGTTTTCTAATCTGCCGTGTCATTCTCCCTCACTCCCTTCCCTGTGCGCTGTCTGCTCCGCTTCCGGCTTGGCCGCAGCCATCAGTGCGCCGATTTGTTCTTTTGTCGCCGTTCTGGCATCCAAAAGCCCTGTTATTCTGCCAGAACCAATGACAAGAATCCGGTCACACAGCGAAAGCAGCACGTCTAAGTCCTCTCCCACAAACAGCACGGCAACGCCCGCCTCTTTTTGCTGATTCAATAACCGGTAGATCATATAAGATGAGTTGATATCAAGCCCGCGAACAGGATATGCAGCCATCAGCACCGTCGGCGCTGCCGCAATTTCTCTGCCAACTAACACTTTCTGCACATTACCGCCGGATAAACGACGCACGGGGGTCGATACGCCGGGCGTCATAACCTCCAGCTCTCGAATAATCTTCTGCGCCAAATCCCGCGGCGGCCGGCGGTGCAAAAATATCCCCCTGCCACGCCGATAGCTACGCAGCATCATATTATCCGTGATATCCATATTACCGACCAGCCCCATACCGAGACGATCCTCCGGAACAAATGACAGACGAACCCCAAGTTCCCGAATTTGCATGGGGGTCTTGTCCCGCAAATTTTCCGTTTTGCCGCTCTTCGGGTCCGTGTAGAGAATTTCGCCGTTGCTCGGATGCTGCAATCCTGCGATGGATTCCAAAAGCTCTCGTTGCCCACTACCCGCAATACCCGCTATCCCGAGGATTTCTCCCCCACGTACCGTAAAGGATACATCGTTCAAAATCCGAATCCCATCCCGGTTGATACAAGATAGATGCGAGACAAGCAGCCGATCCTGTGCATTTTGTACCTCTGTGCGGTCAATATCCAGGCTTACTTTTTTTCCCACCATCATTTCCGTAAGCTCAGCTTCCGTTGTATCTGCAGTATGAACCGTTCCGATATATTCCCCGCGTCGCAACACGCTGACTCTATCTGATAAACTCATCACTTCATGTAGCTTATGCGTGATAATAATAATCGTTTTACCATCGCTGCGCATACGCCGTAGGATAGAAAACAGTTTTTGTGTCTCCTGTGGTGTCAGCACCGCGGTAGGCTCGTCCAGTATTAAAATATCCGCACCGCGGTATAAAACCTTGATAATCTCCACAGTCTGTTTTTCCGATACGGACATTTCATAAATCTTTTTATTAGGATCTAATTCAAATCCGTATCGCTCGCTGATTTGTGCTACCTGACGTGCTGTTTTTTTTAAATCATACTTTCCCGCCTCGTGCAGCCCCAGAACAATATTTTCCGCTGCGGAAAATACATCCACCAATTTAAAATGCTGATGAATCATACCAATTCTATATGAAAAGGCATCCCGCGGCGTGCGAATCAACGCTTCCTTCCCATCGATGAAAATCCGTCCTGCGTCTGGATAATAAATGCCGCAGATCATATTCATCAGCGTTGTCTTGCCACTGCCGTTTTCTCCGAGGATGGAAAGAATCTCCCCCCGATATGCCGTGAGATTAATATCACGGTTTGCAACAATTTGTCCAAAAGTCTTTGTGATGCCGCGCAACTCAATCGCCGGGACTTTCTCAGCTTGCGTCTCCATAGATACCCCCGTTTTATATGTGTTTGGTTTGGGACAAAAGCGCTTTCCGTTTTGAACGAAAAACGCTTTCATCACAAACATAACAGAAAAAGAAGACATGGGGTTGCCGCGTTATGCGGCAGCCCCATACCGAAATAAACACTGAATTAGTTGCTGCCGTAATTGGTATCGAGCAGCGTTATACCGTCGATCTGTACGGCAAAGTACGGAGCGGAACGGAACTCAGATTCATGGAAATACCCATCGGAAACAACTTCCGTATCGGGCGTATAAGCAGCATCTGTATCCACATCTGCCATGTAGGAAGAAAGCTCCTTACCCTCAACGGTAAACTTGGAAATATCAAATACTTTTAATGTGCCCTCTTCAAGCTGTTTCATCGCAGCGTCAATGGCATCCTGTGTGCCCGCAGCAGCAGCCTTTTCATTGACCTCGGTCAGTACAACAGCACCTTCCTTCAGGCCATAGCAAGAATCCGTGTCGATTGCCTTGTTTTCCTTGACACAATTGATCATATAGGTCATGTACGGTGTCCAGTCAATCCGAGAAGAAACGATGAACGTGTTCGGGCAGGCAGAAACTGTGCTGCCGTTATAAGAAACGTTGGGAACATTTGCATTTTCGCAAGCGGTCGGAGCGCCCATGGAATCAGCATGCTGGCTGATCAGTACGCATTTCTCATTCTGAATCAGTGCGTTTGCAGCTTCCTTTTCCTTTGCTTCATCATACCAGCTGCCGGTAAACTTCACTTTCATGGTAGCACTTTCGCAAACGGAACGAATCCCCAGGAAGAAAGATGTATAGCCGGAAATCACTTCTGCATAAGTAAATGCGCCGACATAACCAACCACAGCCTGTTCAGCAGTAATATCACCATTCGCAATCATTTCATTGAGCTTCATACCTGCGGCAATACCCGCCAAATATCTACCCTCATAAATGGAAGCAAACGCATTGTGGAAATTGTCGAGCTTTTCGGTGTGTGCCATCGTACCGGTAGCATGACAGAACTGAACCTGCGGATATTCCTTAGCAGCCTGTAACATGAAAGATTCATGTCCGAAAGAATCTGCAAAAACAGCAGAGCAGCCTGCATCTGCCAAATCGCAGGCAGCTTCATAGCAAGCACTTGTTTCTGGCACATTCTTTTTCAGAATGATCTCCGCGCCAGTCGCCTCACATGCTGCCTGTGCAGCATCGAGGAAGTTCTTATCGTAGGTAGAATTCTCATCATGCAAGAAAATGAAACCGATTTTCACTTTTTTCGAACTATCCTGTGTTGTCTCTCCGCTTTGCTGCGCAGTGCCACTGGTGGAATCTTTTGCGTCATCTTCGGGTGCAGTGTTTGCGCAACCGGCGAGCGCTGCCATGGAAACGACCATTACCACAGCAAGCAGCAGTGCAAGAAATTTCTTCATGTTTGTCTTTCCTCCTGCCTTTCGGCTGATTTTTTAATATATGTAAGGGGTTTTTGCGCAAAATTCAATGGGCAAACTGTAAAGAATGATCTGTCATCGATGCAATGCGAGCAAGACTTTCTACTCGCACACCCATGCCTCGTATCTTCTCTCCACCACCCTGAAAGGCCTTCTCAATTGCCACAGCCGCACCGCAAACCTTCGCACCGGCGCTCGATGCCAGCGACAAAAGACCAAGCAATGCTTCTCCGTTTGCCAAAAAATCGTCTATCAAGAGCAAACAATCTTTCTTGGAAAGATATGCCCGCTCCACAACTGCTTCGTACGTCTGTTGGTGCGTATACGATTGCACCCGTGCGGCATATACGTCCGCACCCAAATTGGAGCTGCGGCTCTTTTTGGCAAATACAACGGGAATTTGCAGCGCAACACCGGCAGCAAATGCCAGCGGAATACCGGAAGTTTCTATCGTCAAAATTTTACTTGCGCCACTCTGTGCAAACAAGCGGGCAATTTCCCGTCCCATTTCCATGGTAAAAGCCGGATCAATCTGCACGTTGAGAAAGGAACCGACCTTCAACACTGCCCCTGGCAGCACGCTTCCTTCTTTGAGAATCCTATCTTCCAATGCCTTCATGATACACCTCCGACAAAAAACGTGCAGACGATCACGCTAACCGGACCGCCTGCACAAAAAGCTCTGCCGGGCGGCATCATAAAAACACCACCTCGGGCAAGAACCAATAGTCGCAAGCTATGCGGCGCTGCGGTAGAAACATCCAGGCCATTCATCCGGATTTATATTGGCAGTATTCATTTCTCCGGTCTGCACCGGAAACAAACATAGTATACCATACGGCGCCGTCTGCGTCAATAGAAAGATTGACGCTTTTTCGCCGAATTTCGCACTTGGAATTTGTATCAGTTCACAAAAGCAAGCGTTTGCGAAACCGTTATCCAGTCATAGTCCACACCACCGTATACCCCGCCGTAGTAATATTCTACTTCAACATCCGTCTGCGTGGTGCCTGCAGGCAGAAGCTGTGTTACGGTAGCAAGATGCGTTTGTGCATATCGATCCTGCACATCCACCTCTGCAGAGGTAAACTGTGTTGTCTTGCCACCAATGGTAATCTGATTGTTTGTGCGTGTGTTGACATGAACTGTCCACGATGTTAGATACAGCTCTGCTGTGAACAAAACACCCTGCGCAGTTGATTTTGCCGTCCACTGCACCAAGACATTCAAATATTTGCTGCCGGTATTGGACTTAAATGTACCGGACGCGTCAATCGTTGCAACCGACGGAGCGGAAGACGATGTATCATCGCCGGGCATGTCGGGATCTTTATTGTACACCGGCGGCGTTGTGGATGCATCTGTGGGATCCGTTGTTGCAGGAATCGCGGGTTTGCCGGAATCGTTCTCTCCTGAAGCGTTACCTGACTGAGAATCCGTGTTTGGGTTAACAACAACTCCCGAAGGAATCTCATCATCTTCTCCAGTTTGCGAACGACATGCACACAAAAGGCCAAGCAACAAAGCAGCAATCAAACTCAAACATACGATTTTTTTCATCTTCCGTTCTCCTTTTTTGTGGTTTTTATGTTGCGTTATGTTGTACGGTATGCCGTCGACACACCGGTTTGCGCGTAATAGGCCTGCATAACCCGATCCAAGCTTGCAATCACTTCATGGCAGCAATCATACCCCTCGCCCACGATATGCAACGGTCGCGTCGTAAAAACAACCAATGCATACGCATCGTCGCCGCGTATGACAATGCCGGCTTCATTGAAAGCATACTCATCCGATCCGGATTTATGCGCAATCACGTCGGCATCTTTCACAGCAATTGCAATCTCACAAAATAAATTCGTCGTTAAATATTCCCAGTAAAGCTGCGCCTCTGGCGACCCAGTTTTATAATATCGCCAAATATCCTGCCAAACCAATCCCAGATCCAGCGGACGCATTCGCGTCCACATGCCGTATTGCCCAAAATACGGAACAAGCCCCAGGCGTTCACTCAGAGCAATATAGTCCTTATTTCCAAATTTCTTGTAAAGTACATTGTAAGCCGTGTTATCACTTTCGTGAATCAAATGATACAGCAAATCCTGCACCGTGTATGTTTTGCCAGTGCCCATATATTGTATTTGTCCGGCGCCCACCAAATGGTCTGCCCCCGTATACACATATGTGTCATCCAGACGGATCCTTGGTGCAACGGGATCTTCCGCAACACCGTTTTCATCGTCTATACGGTTTTGCTCCAGCCGCTCAAACCAAGAGAGCGCATATCCGGCTTTGATGGTACAAGCTGTCATATAATATTGATCCGCCTGAAATCCAATAGACATGCCGCTGACAAGATCCACCGCGTAAAACGCCGTGTCATACGGACGATACCGCGCGACAATGGACAAAAGCTCTGTTTCAAGTTCCTCGGGAACCGTGAAATCCGAATTGTTGACCGTAATTTTTCCCGGTTCAAATACATCGTCGCAATTTCGTACCGTATCTTTCCCCGCGGCATGTGCTTGCGTAATCTCCGGTATCGGTAATGCCTGTGAGCTTAAAAGCCGCTGCGGCCGTTCTAAAGACCGCGGACGCTCGTCGCCCGGCACGGTCTTTATCGTACAACTTGCAAAAAAAGCAGAAAGCAAGATGCCGGCTGCTCCCGCAACGGCAGCAATCGTTGTATGCCTCATATCAACCTCATCATTGTCTTATTATTCGCTTTCCCCATCCCGGCTGTCAAAGGTCTCTTCACATACATCCTCCAAGCAGAAACGGCCTCGGTGATATGGCTCACGGCGACACCAGCGACCATTGGTGAAATCCGGAATTGCAACAGGCATACTGCCCATCGCCACAGATTGTTCCGACAAAGGCGTAATGCTCATCCACGCAGCCATATCATATACATCAATCGGCATCGGTGTATGATCCCGCACTGCCTCAAAAAAGGCTTGCAGCACCAAATAATCAATTCCACCGTGCCCACCAACCGCATCGTAATTCTTCCAAAGCGGGTGCAGATATGCATCATAATATTCTGAGATGTCTCGATAGCTCTCGCCCCATTCGTAGGACTCGGCGCTGCCGTCCAAATAAATTCCATGCTTTTCTTCAGACCAAATTCCCTTGGTTCCCTGAACCAAATTAGCCCTGGAATACGGACGCGGCAAAGATGTATCGTGTGTAAGCACAATGGTCTGCCCATGCGCACATTTAATACAGGTTGTCACCACATCTCCTTGCGTGAAAGACGCCTGCGCATTCTCAAAATTCTCACCGCGCCGTGTGCGGATCCATTCGCGAATGCCAGCGCTCTTGCTTGCCATTGAGGTCAGCGTCAGCATGCGATTGCCGCGGTTGATATTCAAATATTTTGCAATCGGTCCCAACTCATGCGTCGGATACAGTTCTCCATTGCGATTGAGATATTGGTCCAGTCTGTAATGCCGATTAACATGGCCCAGCGCCACCTCATCCCGCAAATCATGCCGATAGCCACCCTCGCAATGCACAATTTCTCCAAAGGCGCCTTTTTTGATCATGTTCAGAACTGTCAACTCTTCCTGCCCATAGCAACAGTTTTCCAAAAGCATCACAGGCGTTTTCGTTTGTTCATAGGTACGCACCAATTCAAAACATTCTTCCACCGAGTGCGCGCCACCAACCTCAACACCGACGGGCTTTCCCGCCCGCATACATTCCAAAGCAATCTGCGAATGTGCCCCCCAAGAGGAGGGGCTAACAATGCAGTCAACATCATCGCGCTCCAGAAGTACACGAAAATCCTGCGTTGCAAACGGGGTGCTTCCCTGCTTTTCCGTCACCATCTGCCGAGCTTCGGTGACACGGTCTTCATACAAATCACACACAGCACTAACCTGTGCGATCGGCATATGCTCTAACACAAGCTGCAATAATCCTTTGCCTCGACCTCCCAGCCCTACAAAAGCAACTTTTACCTTCTTCATTAAAAAACCCATCCTTATAATTCATATAGTATCAAAACTCGCTATCGGCGCCTTTAAAAGCAGTATATCACAAAGCAATATTCGCCGCCCCGGCATTTCCGAATGCCCGCTCATTATAGCATAGCCATACCCGCTTGTAAAGTAGAACAGAGAAAAACCAATTCGCCGCACACTATACAAGTTCCACCGGTTCCAAATGCAGCACAGCACACAATCCCATTTGCTCCGCTGCCTCTCTCTCGCGCTTATGGCAGGTAAATACAAAGGTTTGCTGGCCGCTCTGTTCCGCTGCAAATAAAAGACTCAGCATTCTCTCCAACCTGCCGTCATCCAGCTGCGCAAAGCTTTCATCAAATACCATCGGCGGTCGATTTTTCTGATACAGCGTATTGACCAGCGCCATTCGCAACCCTATATAGGCGATATCCCGCGTGCCTGCGCTGAAATACATGGCGTCATACAAATGGTTCCGCGCCGTTTGATAGCTCATGGAAAGATCGCTGTCCAGCCCGATTTGTGTATATCTGCCATCACTGAGGCGCCCCATAATTCTACCAGTCATCTCCGATAAGGAAGGTGCAATTTTTCCACGCAGTGTTTCGCCCGCCTGCGTCAATTTTTCTGCTGCAAGGGCAATGGCTGCATATGTTTGCGTGTCGTGCGCAAGTAACTGCGCAAGCTCATTCAGCATCTGCTGTAGCACCTGCGGGTCTTCAAAAGACGCATTGCTTTCCGCATAACTTGTTTTCAGCGACAAAATTCGCTCTGCAAGCGATTCATTCGCCTTATGGCAAAAATCAATTTCCCTGCGCAAGGCGGCCGTATCCACTGTGTCCGGATCTTCCTCCGCAAATTTTTCCCGCAACTGTGCCAGCCGTCTGCCTGTATCCTCAGGACTCTGCCCCTGCGCAGAAGTTTTTTCACAAATCGCACGATATTTTTCTGCCTCTGCGCGAGCCTTTGCAATGGCACCAAGCGCACTTTCAAGTTGATCTGCAATGGTTTCCAGCTGCTCCTGTGTTAAAAGCTTCGGCGAAATCGGCGGTGTTTGTGCGCTCTGCAATTGATCCAGCAAAGATGCTGCTTCCGTCGTTGAAGAGAGTAGCTTTTCCGTTTCATTGGAAATACGTTCTGTTAACGCACGCCGGTTGTCCGTATGCAATTTCAAGCGTGCTTCATTGACAGAATACTCCTCCAACAAATCGTCCAGTTCTTCTTCTACCTCGCAGCCAAAGGTATCTAATATATCGCGCAGCACACGGTCATGCTTGACTCGACAGGAAAAGAAAAACAGCGCAAGTGCTGCAATTGCAGCGCTCACAAGGAGAAAAACCAAGCGCGACGGAGAGGAGAAAACATACAAAAATGCCGTCAGAGCCGTCGAAAAAACCGTGAGCATTAAAAAGCACACGGCAAGCAGTGTAAACGTCCGCCGTTTTGTAACATGTGAAAGAATCGCCGCTCTGACGCGTTCCGGCCCACCCCAACCGGCAAGGCGCTGCAACTGTTCTTCATGCAGATTATCGCGCCGCGCCGAGCAATCGTTTTCGCGCAGTTGCTTTTCCGCCTCTTCCTTGGAACGCTTTGCAAAACGCATGGCGCCCGCAAGCTCACGCAGCCGTGCGATATATGCACTGTCCGGAATAAAACCGCCTCGAAAAAGGCGCTTTTCAATTGCCTGCGCCTTCTGTTGTTCCTGTGCCTCCATAGCGCGCAATTGATCAAGGTCCATACAGCGCTGCAGCTCACGGTATTCTTCCGTCAGCTCAATTATGCTCCGACATTGCTCCGCGCGTGCTCGGTTTTCCTCCCGCTTTTTTTCCAATCGTGCAATATCGTTCTCCAACGCCGACAGCTTTTTCTGCAACTCCAACGCTGTGTTCAATCGCAGCTTTCCTTCGTCCAGCCGGCATTGCAATTCATATAGCTTGCCACCCTTTTTGTTTTTGTGCAGATAATACACCCTTTTTTCATCCAGCTTCTTCAAAGCCTTTTGCGTATTGACATCTGTATCTGCAGAAAACAAAATATTTTCAATTGCCTGCCGCAACGAAGTGCCTGAAAGCGATGCACAGCCCAGTTGTCCAACAAATGCGGAAGAAGAAAACACCTCTGCGTTAACGCCAAAAAAATACTCGCCCGGTTGTTCCGAAAAGCGCAGCTGCGTATGCGTGGACTGATCCATTACACGCAGATTCTCCCGGAATGTACAAGCAGCCCCTTGCCGCAAATCCGCGGTGGGAAATACAGAACGTTCGATGCAGAAAAAGCCCTGTTCCGTATGAAAAAACAACGCGCCTGCGGCACAACCGTGTGTGCAGGAGAGATATCGTTCTCTCTCACCGCTGCGACTTTGAAATCCGTAAAATATGAACCGAATAAAAGCAGCAATCGACGACTTCCCGCTTTCATTATCTCCCTCTATGATGTTTACGCCGCGCCCGAAAATATATTCCCGGTTACTCAGCCCAGCAAAACGTTCGATTTGTATTTTCTCGATATACATCCCGTTTGCCCCTTTCAGCGTCCCGCCGTGCTTTCTAAAGCATCCAGCCCATATCGCAGGGCGGCCGCCCCAAGTGCACGCTGTGCAGCATCCTCGCTTTGCAAATACGGCAAAAGACTTTCATAAAAAGCTCCGCGAATGGTCGGATCCGTACGCAGATTCTGCACGTCCGATTCCAGCACGGTATTGTCCTGCACCTCAAAACGCAGCAGCGGCGGCAGTGCCTGTTGCAAAAGCTCCGCATCCGGGCATAGCCGTGCACTGACATGTCCGGTCAATTCCACACGTACACCGGTATTTGAATCATATTTTTTCTCTCGCAGCATTGCACGAATGCGTTCCGCCACATCTGACAAACAGCCGGCGCCGGTGATATCCAACGTCTCTTTTTCGTAATGTCGCTTGGAAAAGCGAAGACGCTTGGCGTTGAAGCTGCACACGCCATTCTGCTTGGACAATTCCGCAACCAAAGCCCCTTTATAGCCTGTTTCGTCAAAACCGCGCCCCTCCAAGCAGCCGCTGTATCCGTAATATGTGTCGCGAATACGACTGATGCTATCAGAATTATGAATGTGTCCAAGGGCCATATAATCAAATCCGCTGGCATCAATCTCCTCTTTCGTAATCGGTGCATAAACCGACGAAGCAGCGCCGGAAACATCGGCATGCCCTAAGAAAATATTGATGCTTTTTGTCGGCGGCAGAGAAAAACCACTCAACACATGTTGGGAAAACTGTTTAGAACACCAGGCAAACCCCCATACGTTCACCCCGATTTCATCAAAAGAAAAACACGAAACATGCGGCTTAGAAAACAAAAATACATTCGGCGGAAAATCCGCCTTTGCATATGCAGAAAATTCCGTGAAGCAATCGTGATTGCCGGGAGCTATCACAAAACGGCAATCCGGTACACTTTCAAATTCCCGCCGCAAAAAAGAAAGCGTCTCGCGCGTCACAAAACTGTTATTGAACAGATCTCCCGCAATTAAGAACAAATCCACTTTTTGTGCTTTGGCATACAATACAAGGGATGCAAAGGTAGAACGCAGTTCATTGCGGTGCTGCTCTGCCTTTTCCGGGTCCAGCATGGAAAAAGGTGTGTCCAAATGAATGTCCGCCGTGTGAAGGAATTTCATATCCGTTGATCCTTTCCCGTTGGAATAGTAACTGCCGCGTACAGCCCATCACGGACACGGCTCGCAGCTTTGCGAAAGCAGCTGCGAAATCTGTGCTTGCACTGCGTCTTTTTGCGGAGCAAGAAAGCTCTCCACACTGCGCCCGTAGTAAGCGGCATTTGCCGTGGCTTGATACAGCGCGTTATATAAACCTGTTACACCGCTTGCAAACAGCATCCCTGCGTTGACCTGCTCTGTGCTGACAACCGTACACAAAGTCAGATAGCTGCGCATATCGTGCAATGTAAAACGCAACGCGCCATCACAATAGGCTTGCATCATCCCGTAGGAGGCTGCCATATACGTCTGCAAAAGCTGTCCGGAGCTTTCTAAATTGCGTACGCCGCTCGGAATGCAAAGCACCGGTGTTTGGTCCTCAGCAGCCCCGGGCTGTCCGGGCAAACTCAGCAGTTCATAATCAACCTCGCTGTCGCGCAAAACATCGGTAAACGAAAGCGTATCGATATAAAACAGCTTCTTACCATCCAAAAAATCCTGCCTGCTTGCGGTTTCCAGCGCTCCGTTTCGCAGTAACCCCACTGTGTCGGAAAGCGCCTGCAGCGCTGTATAGTCCGGAACATATTCAGCAGGGCTGTAATACCCCGTTTGCAAAATCCGTACCCCTGCGCCCAGCAGCCGTGTCAATGCCTGCTGGGATTGCAAAGCAGCAGGAGCAGATAACGTCTGCCCGATCTGTGTACAAAAAGCAAGCAACTCCGCAAAGGTATAACCTTCTGCCGAGGTATTCGGCAATTCTGTTCCCGGTGGCAAAAGCGATCGATTGCAATATAACGCATAACAGCGGTCCAACGCGTCCGTTGCCGCGCCGAAAGCGCCGTAGACACTGCGCCCTACCGCAGTTTTCTCTGTCTTTTGCACATCATAGTACGGTGCATCCAAATCCACAAACGGTACTGTTCGTAAATCGCTCAAAATACCGTTCACAGCAAAAATGCCAAGATAGCTCCTGGGCAACGCCAAAAGGTCACATACATAGTTTTCGCTGCCCGAAAGCACAGCGTTGTACATATTCTGATAAAGCGTTTCTATGTCATATTGCACAACCAAAATCTGTGTGCCGAGCTTTTGTTCTGCAAGTGCATGCCGCTCCGCACGCAATAAATCGCAATCTGTTTCCAAGCCGCCTTTCAAAAAGGAAGTGTCTGCCGCCGCAATAACAAGCGGCGTATCCGGCAAAACATCCGTGTACACCGCATCCAAATAATCCCGTGCGGTCATGGCAGAATCCACGCTGTCCTGCGCATCGCTCTGCTCACTATGCGTTGTATCAGACACCTGCTCCTGTGTTTGCGGCACCTGCGCGCAGCTACAAAAACACAGGCATACACAAACGATCGCCAGCAAATATTTCATGCCCGGATGCACCGTATCCCCCCTTTTTCCGCACCGGATTTTTTCATATGCGGCAACATATAATAATACAGCCTTATTATACCTCTTTATTCGAGAAAAATCAATGCTTTTTTCTGCGGTTTCATAAAAGGAGAACCGCAAAGTAAAAAAGAACGGTGTCCCGCTTGCAAGCGGGACACCGTTCTTTTTTATCCGATTCCGGTATGCAACGGTACACCTCGATAACGCGTGCGTAAAAAAAACAGAGTATCACGCAAGGTATTTTGCATCGGCCTGGGCTCATATCCAAGCTCTGCCGTTGCACGCGCATGCGAGAAATTACCGTTGGAAGCAAGCACACTGACGGACAGTGGCGTAAAATATAGCGGTGTTTTCCTTCGCAAGCTGACTTTCTCAGCGATCGGGGCGAACAGTGCAGCGACACGCAACGGCAAATACGACAAAATCCGCCTCCCACCACTCAGCCGGCGCACATACGTAAGCATCTGCTGTACCGTTACATATCGACCGGATAAAATATAACACCGGCCACTTACTCCTTTTTCCGCACAACTGACAATGCCCTGCGCTACATCGCGCACATCTACAAAATCATACCCCCCCTGCACTGCGAAGGGTAGTTTTCCCGCAAGATATGACACCAGCATGCCGGTTATGCTGCCTCCTGCTAAGTCCCCCGGGCCAATAATGCCGGAGGGATGTACCACGCTTGCGTTGAGACCTGCATGTGCTGCCTGCAGTACCAGTGCGGTTGCCTCCGCTTTGCTTTGGGCATATGCGCCATGCACAAGCCGAGGAGAAAAAGCGTCAACCTCCTGAATTTGCGCCCGATTTGGCTTTTCTGGAATGGCATGCACCGTACTGACATATACAAACTTGCCGACTCCCTGTTCTTGAGAATGCCGTATCATATGCGCAGTTCCACCGACATTGACATCAAACAAGCGCTTGCCGGGCTGTGACGCCACAGAAACAATGCCGGCACAGTGGATCACACAGCTTTGTGTGCCGCTTCCACGGAAAAACGCATCTAAGGAAGCATCCTCGGTTACATCTCCGTATACAACCTCTATACGCGTATCCAAATATGTGCGCAGCGGATCATTCGGACAAACGAGCGCACGTACGGACGCACCGCGATCCGTCAGTAGTTTTGCTACCGCCCTACCGAGAAAGCCGGTCGCCCCCGTCAATAAATATTGCGTGTATTGCATAATTTCCCGCCTTTCTGTTGCTTGTTTTTTCTTTCCTTGGTTGATTTTACACTGTGTTTATGACCGCGGCGCGTCCGTGTTGTAAGCGAATGGTAAAAACTGTGTGACGCAGCTTTTTCTTTCGAACAACTTGCTCTTTCCCGCAGATCGATAATTGACAATCTGATATAATTGGGGTATAATATTTTAAATTCCTGCAAAAAATCTCCCTGAAAACGGAATGGTGAGGAACTGCTAATGATAAAAGCCGCTTGCTTTGACACACACCCATACGACCGGGAAGCGTTTGACAACATCGCCGCTTCTTACGGAATCGAAATGCATTATTTTGAAACACGTCTGACTGCAGACACCGTGGCGTTGGCCCGTGGGCACGATTGTGTGATTGCATTTGTCAATGATACAATCGACCGTACTGTTCTGGATACGCTGCATGCATACGGCATTTTCCTGCTTGCAATGCGCTGTGCCGGTTACAATAACGTAGATATCCACGCCGCTTACGGAAAAGTACACATTGTCCGCGTTCCGTCGTATTCACCACATGCCGTCGCTGAGCACGCCATGGCGCTACTGCTGACCTCTGTGCGGCGCATTCATAAGGCCTACAACCGTACAAGAGATTTCAATTTCACGCTCAATGGATTCGTCGGCTTTGACTTATACGGGAAAACCGTTGGAATCATCGGAACCGGGAAAATCGGCCGTGTTTTCGCGGACATTTGCCGCGGCTTCGGAATGCGGGTTTTGGCATATGACCCATACCCCGCACAAGATGTACAGCTGCAATACGTGCCGCTTGCCACACTGTTTCAGGAAAGTGATATTATTTCTTTGCACTGCCCTTTAACAAAGCAAACCCAACACCTGATCAATCGCGACACCATTGCGCAGATGAAAAAAGGTGTAGTTTTGCTCAACACTTCTCGCGGGGCGCTGATCGATGCAGACGCACTGATCGACGGCATTAAGCAAAAAATCGTCAGTGCCGCTTGTCTGGACGTGTACGAAGAAGAATCGGATTTGTTCTTTCAGGATTTTTCCGGACATATCGTACAGGATGACACAGTTGCACGGCTTTTGTCCCTGCCCAATGTCATTTTAACTTCACATCAGGCGTTTTTAACCCGTGAGGCACTTTCCGCCATTGCGCAAACGACCTGTGAAAACATCATTGCATATTTTGATGGGCAACCTTTGCCAAACGAACTGTGTTACCACTGCGAAAAGCAACCGCAATGTGAGAAGAACCGGCAATCGCGCTGCTTTTAAACGAAAGAAACTCATTGTTTTTAGATAGGTAAAATGGAGAGGAAAGGGAAAATGAAACAGGACATAAAAAACCTTCACCTAGCACTGCAAAGCGGTTCCATACGCGCTGTTATTTTTGATTTGGACGGCGTTCTGGTCACAACGGACAATGCACATTATCTTGCCTGGAAACGCATGGCGGACGAGGAAGGCATTTACTTCGACCGTACCATCAATGAACGGCTACGCGGTGTTTCCCGTATGGAAAGTCTTGCGATTATTCTTGAGCGTGCTGATAAAACCTATACCGAAGCGAAAAAGATCGAGATGGCTACACGGAAGAACGAATACTACAAAGAGCTGATTTGCTCGCTGACATCGCAGGCAATTTTGCCAGGTGCTCTTGCCTTTATAGATCTGTGCCGCACGTACAAACTGAAAATCGCCATAGGTTCCTCCTCTAAAAACACACAGGCAATTCTTGCCCAGGTCGGTCTGGCAAATGCTTTTGACGCGATCGCAGATGGGAACGATATCAAACAGTCTAAACCGGCACCGGATGTATTTTTAACAGCAGCAGAAAAGCTCGGCATTCCTGCACAGGATTGTATTGTCGTTGAAGATGCGGACGCCGGTGTGCAAGCGGCATCTGCGGCAGGCATGCGTACACTCGCGGTCGGCTACGCAGCAGCCAACCCCGCAGCTACCTGGCACGCACCGGGCGGCCTTGCAGACTGTTTGGAATCTATTGGACAAAAATAAACGAAACGGAGCCATACATATCCATGTTTCAGATTCGATCAAAAGAATTTCTCAATGCCTCTGTCGTTCGCATGGCGATACAAGCTCCCGCAATCGCAGCAAAAGCGCAGGCGGGACAATTTGTGATTCTGCGCGTCGATGCACAGGGAGAACGCATTCCTCTGACAATTGCCGACTATGACCGCACCACGGGAGAGATTACCTTAATTTTTCAAACAGTCGGCGCAACTACCATGCTGCTCGGCACCAAGCTGGTCGGCGATTCCATTGCGGACCTGGTCGGACCTCTTGGAAAAGCCACGGATTTGAAAAATATTCGCAGTGCACTCGTTGTCGGCGGCGGCGTGGGCTGCGCCATCGCTCTACCCGTCGCAAAAGCACTGCATGCAGCGGGCTGTTCTGTTTGTTCCATCACCGGCTTCCGCACAGCAGAGCTTGTCATTTTGCAAAAAGAATTTACAGCCATCTCGGATACACTGTTAACCGTAACAGATGACGGAAGCTATGGTGCAAAAGGTAATGTATGCGTGCCTTTGGAGCAACAGCTCCGTACGGGCAGATATGACCATGTGTTTGCAATCGGCCCGCTGGTTATGATGAAATTTGTTGCAAAGAGCGCACAGCCTTTCGGCGTTCCCTGCACTGTTTCCATGAACCCCATCATGATCGACGGTACAGGCATGTGCGGCGGATGCCGTTTAAGCGTCGGCGGAAAGACACGTTTTGCCTGTGTAGACGGCCCCGATTTTGACGGCTATGCCGTAGACTTCGATGAAGCGATCGCAAGAAGTAACATGTACCGTACCTTTGAAGCACAGGCACGTGAAAAAGCCTGTCACCTGCTGCAGCGGGAGGAGAATTGACATGCCCAACATGAACCCCAAAAGAACCCCCATGCCATCTTTAGAGCCGACGGTTCGGGCCAAATCCTTCGCGGAAGTTGCAAGCGGGTATACCGCTGCCTTAGCTGCAGAAGAGGCACAAAGATGCTTAGACTGCCAAAAGCCTCTGTGCGTACAGGGCTGTCCTGTCAGTATTGATATTCCCGGGTTTATCCGCGCACTGCGTAACGGTGACCCGGGCAGCGCCTACAACATTTTAAGCGCCTCCACCGGTTTACCAGCGGTATGCGGTAGAGTATGCCCGCAAGAAACACAATGTGAAAGCCGCTGTATCCGCGGCATCAAAGCAGAGCCGGTTGCCATCGGACGGCTGGAACGATATGTGGCAGATTGGCATAATGCGCAGCCACCCGCCCCTATACAGCAGCCAACCCCTACAAAACGACGCGTCGCAGTTGTCGGCTCCGGGCCGGCCGGTCTTTCTTGCGCTGCAGATCTTGCGCGGATGGGGCATGCCGTCACCGTGTTTGAAGCGCTGCATATTCCCGGCGGTGTTTTGGTGTACGGAATCCCGGAATTTCGGCTGCCAAAGCAAATCGTCGCACAGGAAATTGATGGACTCAAGCGTTTGGGCGTTACGTTCTGTACCAACACCGTGATCGGTAAAACGTTGACCGTCGACGATTTGTTTGCGCAAGGATTCGACGCTGTCTTTATCGGATCCGGTGCAGGTTTACCCAGCTTCATGGGTATTCCCGGAGAAGGCTGCAACGGGGTTTTCTCAGCCAATGAATATCTGACGCGTTCCAACTTAATGCAAGCGTATCGCGCAGACAGTCAAACACCAATTCTGCGCGCACGGCGCGTAGCTGTTGTCGGCGGCGGTAATGTGGCCATGGATGCTGCACGCACAGCATTGCGCTTGGGCGCAGAGCAAGTCAGCATCCTCTACCGACGCGGCCAAGATGAGTTGCCTGCACGCCGAGAAGAAGTAGAACACGCACAGCAAGAGGGCGTTGCTTTTCATTTTTTAACTGCCCCGGTAGAAATTTTGCCCTATCAAAATCCGCAAAATCCTCGCGATCCACAAAATGGGTTTGTCCGTGCGGTACGCTGCGTACGCATGCAACTTACAGAACCGGACGCCTCCGGCAGGCGCCGTCCGGTTGCCATTGCCGGCAGTGATTTTACACTAGATACAGATGCCGTCATTATTGCGGTCGGCACGAGCCCCAACCCGTTAATTCGTTCCACCACCGACGGGCTTGCCGTCAATCAACGTGGCGGTCTAATCATCGATGAAGCCACCGGTGCAACTTCCCGGCGCGGTGTTTTTGCAGGCGGCGATGCCGTCACTGGGGCAGCCACCGTGATTCTTGCAATGGGAGCAGGAAAAACTGCTGCCGCAGGGAT
>JAXDZV010000036.1:0-13662 GCA_034086705.1 Eubacteriales bacterium
TGTATAGTGCATATACACACCACAGGCCGGCGCAGAGACGACGTGGGGAACGCCAAAAAGGCGGCAGTGCAGCATCATCGAAGCCGAAAGTGCGTCTGCACGATTCTTGCGGATTGTTCACAGCATGGTCTGTCACACAGCAAATACAACGCAGAGTCAATGCCTTTCTCCTTTTTACTTTATGGAATGTGAGCAGGCGGCATAGCTGTTAGATCTGTGGAAAATCAATCTTTGCCATTGGGGTGTTTTCCAGGAATATTCCTGCATTTGTATACAAGATTTTTTCGGCAAGGGCCGACGGAAGGTCTAAACGGTCAAACAGAGCAAGCTCTTGGTCAATCCGCATAACAGGAGAATCGGTACCGAAGAGCACACGTTCCGGATTTATACGCCGCAGCAATGCGCGCACTTGCTCGGGCGGCAGATACCAAAGTGTGCTTGATGTGTCAAAAAAGACATTCTCTTCTTCATAGAGCAGCGAGGCAGCCTGCTCTGTTTGCCGATAACCGCCAAAATGGGCTGCAAGTACTCGTAGCTTGGGGAAATCGCGCAAAAGCTGTTTTAACTTTGCGGGCGCAGAAAAAGAATACTGTGGCCGATCGTCTCCCATGTGCAGGCACAGAGGCAATCCCTGTGCACTTAAATACGCATACGCCGGATAAAAGCGGCGATCTGTAATGTCAGCTCCCTGAATGTCCGGATGTAATTTTAAGCCGCACAGCCCTTCGCGCACCGCTGTGTCGAGCGCCTGTTCCATGTTGGGAGTTTCTTGATGCAGGCCGGCAAAGCCATATGCCAAAAAACCCTCTGCACGTGCCTGTGAAACGCTTTGCGCAAGAAAATGATTAACACTTGTTACTTGGTGCGCATTCGTTGCAACCGCCAACAATAGAAATCCGCGCCGTGTCCCACGGCTTTCTGTCAAAAATTCAGACAAACTACCGCCGCTGCGCGGAATAAAATCATAAAACTGGCCGAGTGCCTTCGTTGCTTTTTCGGCAATTGCATCGGGGTAGATGTGTGTGTGTGCATCAAAAATTTCTCGCATACGGAATTTTGCCTCTTTCTCATGAATGTTTTTATGTGTAGGCGCGGGCGTCTCCTTGTTGGATACGCCCGCGCCTTTTCATATATCGGTCTATGATTTATTTCGTACCGAACAAACGGTCTCCGGCATCTCCAAGACCAGGTAAAATGTATCCGTGCTCGTTTAATCTTTCATCTACACAGCCTGTATAGATTTGAACATCCGGATGATCTTTTGCCAACCGCGTAAGCCCTTCAGGTGCTGCAATGATTGACATGAACTTGATATTGCTGCAGCCTTTTTGTTTGATAAAAGAAACGGCAGCAGAACCGGAACCGCCGGTTGCAAGCATGGGATCCAGCATAATTACCGTTCTTTGATCTATGTCACTGGGCAGTTTGCAATAATATTCATGGGGCTCAAGGGTCTGTTCATCCCGATATAACCCAATATGGCCAACCTTTGCAGAAGGAACCAGTGCAAGTACGCCATCCAGCATACCGAGTCCCGCACGCAAAATTGGTACAAATGCAAGCTTTTTGCCCGCAATCATGCGTACTTTAGTCTTGGTTAAAGGTGTTTGAATCTCAACAAGTTCTGTGGGAAGGTCTCGCATTGCTTCATATCCCATCAACATCGCAATTTCATTAACAAGTTCACGAAACTGCTTGGAGCCTGTTGTTTCTTGGCGCAGAATGGCAAGCTTATGCGCAATCAGAGGATGGTCAAACACGGTCACATTCTGAAATTCCATGGTAAAATACGTCCTTTCTTTTCGAGCCAACTTGCCGCTTTTTTTAATGGCGGTGCTCGTTTGCAAAAAAATTGGCGTCTGAGCACGTGTTTGAATCGCCTCAGAACAGCTATATCCCCGAAAAACGGGTGCCGCACTCCCTCAGCGCGTCACCCGTTTATTCAAGAAACAAAACCATGATCGATCACGCTGGAAAGGGGGGCGGTGTTTTCACAGGCACAGAAAATAACGGCGTTGCCGTATCGACGCAAAAGCGCATTTTCAATCTTTGTGGCCTGATCTGCCCGATAATCTTTCCAATATGCCGATTGCTCCGTTCGGTAAGCAGCCAAAACTGCTTCAATATTTTGTGCGCTTTGCGCATCTTTAGCAACAAAGACTGCCAGTTCTTCTGCGTAGGCGCCGCTCGGACTGCAATACGCAGCACAGGTGGAAAAATCCGCTTCGTTTACACCGTAAACGGAGATGATTCGGCTATCTTTAAGTGGGATCATTTCTTCGCTCCAGTTTCCCGCAGCGAGCAGCTGGCTTGCTGCCTGCGTGGCAGACACAGCAATGATTTGCTTTGTGTCATCCGCATCGGTTGTTTGTGCACCTGTAGGATCGGCAGAGCAGGAGGAAAAAAGCGACATGCTGCAGCACAAAGACAAGCTCAACAAAATCCCCAAAATGTGTTTCATTCGTCTACGCATCGTTGTTTTCCTCGTTTCATTCGGAATGGATTCATACTGTGTATCCCGAAAATCGGTAATCTGTCATTCTGTTTGTATACCGATCAATTTTTTAAACGCCAGTGTGTGTCTTCAAATATTCTGTCCACTTCGCAATGCAAGAACGGTTCACATGCAGCCCATCAGAAGAACTGGCTGCCGGCATTGCTCCGGTTGCATCGGCGAAAACCGAGTGGACGTCTAAATAGTATACGCCCTGCCGCTGGCACATCTGCGAGAGCGCCTGGTTGAAGCGGATAACATTTTGATTGTTAACATGTGCCCCGTACCCGTTTTCCCGGGCCAACGATTCATTTACCGGCAGTACAGACTCCACATAAATAACAATATCCGGATTGTTTTGTCGCAGAAGCGCAATAATCTGCTCGTATTTTTGTGTGAAAACTTCCACGGAACTCCAACCGAATTCGTTAACGCCGAAGAGCAGGTATGCTTTTTCAAAGTGTTGCCCTTGCATCGCTTGCGGAATGGTTACATTTTCTCCGTCGACACGAACGACCTCACTTTTAAAGAAGGTACTTACATTCAACCCAACTGAGCAATAATAGGTGCCGGCAAGTTCTGTGCTGTTTGCAAAACCGACCATTTGGGAATTGCCGATAAAGACTGCATTGTCAAAATATGAATTAGCCACAGCAGCGCTCTGCGGAACGTTTCCCAAAACAGAGGGCAATGGCTCAGGGGGCGTCAACGGTGCAGATTCGGTAATGGGTTCGTCAATCCGGCTGATCAGCGTTCCGCCGGACGCAACATACAACGGCTCCATCTGTAATGTGCGCGAAACGGAAAGCTCTGTAGCCTGTGTAACACTGGCGGCGATCGCATCTTCACCGCCAAGCGGCAAACGAACTGCGACTAAAACAATTAAGAGCGTGACAAATAAAACCGCAATACCTTTGAGCATTCTGCGGCGGCGGCGAAACTTCCGATATTGCATTTTACGGACATCGCTCGACAATGTTTTGTTCATCATACGCTCACTCCGTTTCGGTGGTCACATGCATACCTTTCGGTCAGCGACATTCTCTTCGCCAACCATTCTCATTATAGCATACATTTCCCGACAAATCAACAAATTTCGATAAATAATTTTGTCAGATTAAGTGCCGATTTCTTGTTGCATTTTACCAAGAAATCGTATGAAAAACTAAAAAAAGAATGCCGTATTTGATTGAGCCGCCTGCACCCGTTACGCAGACGGCTCATTTCTTCAGCGTATCCCAAATAACCGCTTTAAAAATCCTGTTAAAAACCGCGGTGATTTCCAGACAACGACCTTCATGTACTTACCCCCTCCGCAGACATTGCCACTACCAGTATATGCGCGTCGGCCGCAATCGGTTCTTTACGCGAGCGCTCCGCCTTCTGCCACAGCCGCTGCCGCCTGTGTTTTTCCAAGTCCGAAGCTGACCTGAATCGCTTCGTCTACCTGATCCATTGCAGCTGTGTCCAGATGCCCGATATGCTCTCGCAGACGGCGCTTATCGATTGTGCGGATTTGTTCCAGCAAAATCACCGAATCACGGGCAAGACCACACCGTGCTGCATAGATATTGATATGCGTCGGTAGATGCGCCTTTGCCTGCTGACTTGTAATCGCCGCCGCAATCACCGTTGGGCTGTATCGGTTTCCCACATCGTTCTGCACAATCAGAACAGGTCGTAGTCCCCCCTGTTCCGAGCCAATTACAGGGCTCAGATCTGCATAAAAGATATCTCCGCGTTTCACGGTCACTTTCTTCACTCTCCAATTTTTTGTACGGGGTTTGCCCGTTTTCTTTTTTCAGGTATTTGACCCTCTTTCTTGTAGTATTACCGTACGGAGGGGGAAAATAAACAACGATCCTTCAATTTCCAATATCTGTATTGTCTCTTTTTTGACAGCAGATGGTCTTTTTTGTGATACCGGGAAGCTGTTTTTGCTGCTCCCCCTATTCAGTATATGCGTTATGTTGTTGCACGACAGCCGATCCGGCATAAAAAACGGGGGCCGCTTAAAACAAGCGGCACCCCGTCGGCGATAAGTCGCCGCGTTTTATGTCCCGATCTCAGCCGTTGCACATGCAGCACAGAATTACAAGAGCAAGCAAAATAATCCAAATGCAGCAGTTATCACCGTCAAAAAGATTACAAAGGCAACTCATGGTATCGTCCTCCCGTACAAAATCTTCTTTTCAAAGAGCGTTTCGCTCTTCGATAGTAGCATATGTGTATGCCTTTGCCTTGGTGCATTTTTTTGTAAAATCGGAAAAAAGCAGAATCGTATAAAAAACAATTGACAAACGAAAGGATCTTGTGTTATAATGTGAGATGTTGGTGGGATATAGCCAAGTTGGTTAAGGCACAAGACTTTGACTCTTGCATTGCGCTGGTTCGAATCCAGCTATCCCAGCCACATCGGAGCAAGCTTTTTGTCGCTTGCTCCGATTTTTTATGAAAGTAAAACCCATGCACGCAACCTTTGCCACCGTTACCGTTTTCGAGTTTAAAGCCATATCAAATGATTCAAATGGTACTTTTGTTACTGCCTTTTGATATATTTTCGCGGATGATACATCATCCGCGAAATCTTTGTTGAAAAACGTTTACCTGTTTGCATAGTCGTTTTACTTTCATGGAAGATTGGCAGGCGCTGCAGTTGCCGGGCATGCAAGTGTTCGTTCTGAAAACTCTTAAAACAGATCCAATCCGAAGATTTTGCCGCAGCGGATAGAGTTCGTTTTAGGTGTTTTACAGCAGTATTGTTGACCATATTAAATAATATAGTTGCGCAGCGGGCTTTCGGTTCAGGAAAAGCGCGTGATGAAAGTAAAAAATCCGGGCCTATCTCTAAGGTGCGAGAAGGCTCGGATGAATACAGCATAGCGACGGTTATTATGCCAACAAACAGCATGGCGTTGGTTGGATGTCAAAAACATATCAAACAAAGAACGAGGATATCCTGTTACAACATTGTATGCAAGTTACCGCTTGCACGGTTCCTTTTGGCGCACAATCAAGTTGGGTACGCGGATATCGGTTATGTATTGGTTTTATCATGGAACGGCGGCGGACTCAAACGTCAAGCCTTGCAATGTCTTCCGGAGTTTCTCTACGAACTGCCACTCTGGTTTCGCCCTCGGGCGAAATGAAAACAACAGGCGGGCGGGGAACTCTGTTATAGTTTGAGGCCATTGCATAGTTATATGCTCCTGTTACAAGCACAGCAAGTTTGTCACCGCGCTGTGGCTTTGCCATGGGGATATCCTCACCAATCAGGTCGCCGGATTCGCAAAGACGGCCGGCAACGGTTGCGATGAAATCTTTTTTGCATGCTGCACGGGATGCGTTTAATACGGTGTATGCAGATTTATAAAGTGCATATCTGGGGTTATCAGACATGCCGCCGTCTATGGAAACATAGCTTTTATATCCTGTAATCGTTTTTATGCTTCCAACGGTGTAGAGGGTAACACCTGCATCGGCTACAATACTTCTACCGGGTTCCAGCAAGACCTGTGGCTCCGGAAAATCGTTATCAACGCAGCATTTTTTGACTTCCGCAGCAACCATGCGCAAATTTTCCGGGATAGAGAACGTGGGATCGTTTTCCACATATCTTACACCATACCCACCGCCAAGGTTTAGGACAGTCAAAGTCTTTCCGGTCGTTTCTCTGACCATCGCCATAAATGCTACCATGATACGCGCGGCCTTTAAGAATGGTTTGGAATCAAAGCAAAGAGAACCTACGTGGCAATGAATTCCCACCAATTTGAGAGCAGGTAACTTCAGAATCTCTTTTATAAGCTCTAAGGCTTGTCCCGTTTCAATTGCTACGCCAAACTTTGAATCCACTTTCCCCGTATTGATCGCTTTATGTGTATGAGGGTCAATACCGGGGGTTACTCTGAGAATCACTCGTTGCGTGATACCACGTTCTTTTGCCTGTGCAGACAGGGAATAAATCTCTTCTCTGTTATCGCAGATAAATGTACCAACGCCACAGTCAAGCGCATATGCTATATCCGCATCCGTTTTATTGTTGCCGTGAAAATATGCTTTGTCCATTGGAAATTCCACAGAATGCGCTGTATACAATTCGCCGCCGGAAACAATATCCGTTCCCATTCCTTCACTGAGCGCAATTCTGTACATTTCCTTACAGGAAAGTGCTTTTGATGCAAATAGAGGCATACTGCCGGGGGCGAAAACCTCTTGCATTGTTTTCACATATTCCTGCATGCGCATTCTGACACGGTTTTCGTCCATGAGCATCAAAGGCGTTCCATAAATATCCGCCAATGCAACCGTATCTTTTCCGGCTAATGTCAGGTGCCCTGCATCATTGACACCGAGGTTAGTATGAAGCATTACAGCACCTCCCGAAGTCTTCGCACAGCCTGCTCCGTCAGTTCGTGACTTGAGAAAGAAGTAAGGCGGAAAAAACCTTCTCCGCATTTTCCGAATCCCTCCCCGGGAGTGCCAACAAGATTTGCCTTTTCCAGTAAATAGTCAAAGAAATCCCAGCTTGCCATACCGCCGGGGCATTGCAACCAAAGATATGGAGAATTCTTACCGCCGGTATAATATATTCCCTTTTCGTCGAGCACCGACGCCAGCATGGCGGCATTTTTGCGGTAGTATGCAATATTCTCATAGCAGGCTGCCATGCCCTGGGGCGAATATGCGGCCTGTGCCGCACGCTGCACGGGGTAGGAAACACCGTTAAACTTTGTTGCCTGTCTGCGTGCCCACAGATCACGCAGACAAACCCCGTTTGCGCTGATCTGCGCAGGAACAACGGTATACCCGCAGCGGGTTCCGGTAAAGCCTGCGGTCTTTGAGAAAGAACATATCTCAACGGCACATGCACGTGCGCCGGGTATCAGATATATTGATCTTGGGCAATTATTGTCCGTGATAAATGCTTCGTACGCTGCATCGAATAGTATGAGAGAGCCGCTTTCCAGCGCAAATGAGACCCATTCCGCAAGCTGTTCTGCCGAATAAGCAGCACCGGTGGGATTGCCCGGCGAACAGAGATAATACACGCCGGTACCGGTTTTTGCATTGGGCATAGGCAAAAAGTCGTTTTCACGTCCGGATGGCAACAGCGTGATTCTGTGTCCTGACATAATGTTCGAATCTCTATACACAGGATATACCGGATCGGGTAGGTAAATATCGTTGTCTCCCATCACATCAACAAAATTTCCGCAATCGCTCTTTGCACCGTCAGACACAAAAATGTCGTCGACGGGTATTTTGACCCCGATTTCACTATAATGTATACTGATGGCTTCCCGAAGAAAATCATATCCGTATTCCGGAGGATATCCCCGAAATGTATCGGCATTTCCCAGTTCATCCGCTGCTTTTTTCATCGCGCTGACGACACATTCGGGAAGCGGTCTTGTAATGTCACCGATTCCCATTTTGATAATGTTCGCATCAGGGTGTGACTGTTGGTATTTCCTGACGCGTCTTGCAATTTCAGAGAAAAGATAGTTTTTGGAAAGAGCGGCAAAGTGCTCATTTAATTGAATTGTCATATTCGTATACTCCATCATAAGCAAATTGTGCCGACCCGGTCATGGTTATGTGATCTGTACATAGTATGCGCAGATCACCACCGCGCAGATGAACCGTTACTGGCGTATTACCGGGACAGATACCAAGCTTCACTGCAGCGCTAACAACGGCACAGGCACCTGTGCCGCACGCCCATGTTTCTCCGCTGCCTCTTTCCCAGACACGCATGATAAGCTCGGTATCGGTACAGATTTTTACAAATTCCGTGTTGATTCGTTCAGGGAAAAGTGCATTGTTTTCAAACAATGGCCCCAGCTTCTCTATGTCAATTGTATATGGGTCGTCAACAAATATGACCGCGTGAGGATTTCCGACGCTGAGCGCAGTAACACGCCACACTCTACCGCCTACAATTACCGGTGAATCGATTAGCTCTTTTGCCGCCGGAATTGCCTTAGGGGAAAAATCAGGAACTCCCATATCCACACTGATGCTATTCACTTTTCCGGCATGTATCGAAAGATAAAGCGTTTTTATTCCGGAAAGGGTTTCAAGGGTTATAACATCCTTTTTAACAATGCTTCGCTCGTAGAGATATTTTCCAATGCATCTGGCCGCATTGCCGCACATGGTGCCCTCGCTTCCGTCTGCATTGAACATACGCATTCTTGCATCTGCCGTCTGAGAAGGGCAAATACAAACCACTCCGTCGGCCCCTACGGAAAAGCGGCGCGCAGACATTTTTACGGACAAATCGGATGGGTCGAATTGCATCCCTTGCATGCAGTTGATGTAAATATAGTCGTTTCCGATGCCGTGCATTTTAGTAAATTCAATTTTCATTTTTAACCATATCCGCCATATCGTATAATCCCGGGGCACGTCCTGAAATAAAACGAAAAGCGCAGCAAGCGCCTTCTGCAAACAGCCTTCTGTCCATTGCCTCATGCTTCAAAGTTATGCGTTGCGTATCGGTAGAAATTACCACGGTATGCTCGCCAATAATATTGCCCAGCCGAAGAGAATGGATACCTATTTCATTTTTCTTCCGTTTTTCTTGCCCGTATCTACCAAAAACGAACTTGGCATTTTCTCGTTCACTGGATATTTCATTTGCAATCATGAGCGCTGTGCCGCTGGGAGCGTCCAGTTTTCGATTGTGATGACATTCCACTATTTCAATATCCGCATCGGGAAATGCCGCTGCGGCCTGTTTTGCAAGAGAACATAACGTTGCAATTCCAAGCGACATATTGGCGCTTAAAAATATCGGCACACTTTGTGATGCCTTTTTTATAATTTCCATCTCCTGAGGAGTTTGCCCGGTTGTGGCAAATACAACCGGAAGATGGTTTTTTATCGCAAAATCACATATTGCAACGGCCGCTGTATGGTGAGAAAAATCGATAATGCCTTCTGCATCAGTACAACAGCAATCGGAAATGCTTCTAATTTCCAATGCGGGGTCAACCTTTGCAACTACTGTAATTTCTTCTAAAGAACAAACGAGCTGCCCCATTCGGCCTGCTGCGCCGGTAACAATTACTTTCATACGTCAATACCGACCTTTCTCATACAATCGAGTAGGTCTTCTTCATGTTCTTTTTCCATGCAGGTAAGAGGCAGTCTCAATCTGTTTTCACAAAAGCCCATAGCTGCCATAGCCGCTTTTACGGGAATGGGATTTACTTCGGAAAAAAGCGCATCTATCAAAGCGTGGTATTTGTACTGCATTTTTGCGGCACCTTCCACATCGCCGGCGAAGAAAAGTTCGCACATTTTAACGGTTTCCGACGGGAGTATATTGGAAAGAACAGATATAACGCCCTTGCTGCCCAGCGCTAGCAGGGGAACAATCTGATCGTCGTTTCCGGAATATAAATCCAGTTTTTCGTGTACGTATGACATGGTCTCTACAATTTTCGATAAATTGCCGTTGGCCTCTTTGATAGCAACAATATTCTTATGCTCCGCAAGTGCCTTATATGTCGAAGGTTCAATATTAACGCCTGTACGAGATGGAACATTGTATAGAATAATTGGTATTTTGGAAAAATCTGCGATGGAGGTATACATTTCGTATAGTCCTTTTTGTGTTGCTTTATTATAATAAGGCGTTACAACAAGCACGACTGCACGCATAGGCGTTGACCGTATTTTCAGGACGAAAAATAAGGTAGGCAAGGCTGATAGGAAGTAGAAAGTTGTAAACATAGGCGACAGTACAAGAAAGTCTTTCGGGTACAAACCGAGTAGCATATTATATGTAAGTGCGATAGCAAAGAAAATGATTCCTGATCTTGTGTTGGTTTTAGATGCTTTTTTAGTCTTCATTTCAAAATCTCCTTTATGTACGAAATTGATTGAAACGAAGAAGAGGCAGTACAGAGCGACGAACTCTGTACTGCCACAAACAAAGACTTATGTATTATCATTTAAGAAAACAACAAACCCGAACGTTTCACCAATCGGTAAAAGGTTCGGGTTTGAATGCTTTGGTGCGGGTAAGAGGACTTGAACCTCCACGAAGTTGCCCCCACTAGAACCTGAATCTAGCGCGTCTGCCAATTCCGCCATACCCGCATATGGTGCGAGAAACGGGACTTGAACCCGTATGATATACATCACACGCCCCTCAAACGTGCGCGTCTACCAGTTCCGCCACTCTCGCGTACGTACTCGCGGAAAGCACTGCTCAACATCCCGTATTATAACATGTGTTTTTTTCTCTGTCAAGTGGAAATTTTATTTTTTCCCGAAAAGCGGACTGCGCACACTTTTTATTTTGCAAAATACAGTAACGGCGAAGGACAGGTTGTTTGTGTGAGCACGTATCGATCCTTGATGCAATCAAACAAAGTATCTTTGCATAGCTGCCTTTCCTCCACCACACAAAGCGGTGTTCCTATCAAAGCTTAAATGCTGAAAGATACCTTGCAATGAAGAGGTTTCTTTCAAAGAAGATCCACTGCTTTTTTCGGTTTTATGCGAAAGCACTTTATTTTTTTGCTGTTTTGCAGTACAATAACGATGCAACATATTCCGATTGGGAAAATGATCAATCAATAAACATGTATTTTCTTTGATCGGGAAAACCGTGTGGCTGTATTGCAAAAAGCAAGATTCGGTGTGTTCCTTTTTGAACCGTTCTTTTATGGGAGGTGTAAAGTATGCTGCTTGAACTAAAAAACATTGACAAATCTTTTGGAGAAAAGGAAGTTCTCAAAGGAGTTTCGTTTACCGCGGAAAGCGGAAAAGCCTTCGGATTACTCGGTAGAAATGGGGCGGGAAAAACAACTACCATTCGTATTTTGATGAATGTGCTCCCTGCTAATAACGGCGAGGTGTTAGTAGACGGCAAGCCGATTAATTATGAAAAAATCGGACTCGGCTATCTTCCGGAAGAAAGAGGATTGTATCCCAAAAAACTGATTATGGATCAGCTTGTATATTTTGCGGAATTGAAAGGCATGCGCCATAAAAATGCTATAAAAGCGGTAGACCATTGGCTTGAAAGACTTGGTATGAGCGAATATCGGAACAAACGCCTTGATACTTTGTCGAAGGGGAACCAACAAAAAATCCAATTGATTACAGCGCTTGCGCATAACCCGCATATTGTGATTCTTGATGAGCCTTTTTCCGGACTTGACCCGGTAAATGCCATACTTTTAAAAGATGTGGTAAAAGAACAGATTGCACAAGGCAAGATCGTTTTGTTTTCGAGCCATCAAATGAGCTACATAGAGGAATTTTGTGATAGCATAGCTATTATCAATGCAGGTAAAGTGGTACTTCACGGAGATTTGCACGATATTAAGAGGAATTATGTGCGTGACCGACTGGTAGTCAGCACTACAAAGCCCGAACCAATCAAAGCGGAATTCGGCAGTGTTTGCACCGTGACCGAAGATGGATCATTGCTCATTCAACTTCCAAAGCCTGACGATAAGCAGGCTACCATGAAACGCCTTGTTGAGAACTACGATATTGATGGGATAAAGGTGTTTGAGCCCTCCCTTAATGATATTTTCGTAGAGTATGCAGGCAAGCAAGTGTGAGGAGGCTAAAATAATGAAGCAACTTGGGAAAATATTGAGATTTGAACTGCTCGGATATTTGAAGAATAAAGTCTTTGTCGGAATAACAGTATTTCTGGTAATAGCCATTGCCGTTGCTATGTATATTCCAAATCTTTTATCGTTTTTTAAATCCGAAGACGGAGCTACGGATGCCTCTGATTTGCCCGTTATGCTTGTGTATGCAAAAGATAACGAACTTTCCTCGTTAATCAAACAGTACTTTGATAAAGCGTTTGCGGAATATAATGTTACGGTAGCCAGGGGGACGATTGATAATGTAAAAGAGCAGATCACTTCCGGCAGCGCAGAATGCGCCTTTGTAATGGATAGCGCAGCCTCTTATACGTACTATGTGGACAATCTCTCTATGTATGATTCTAATACATCGGTTGCAAATACCGTACTGCAGGAAGTTTACAGAGTGACCGCCATGATGCAAAATGGGCTGACCTCTGAACAAGTAAGTGGGATTATGTCTGTTCAAATTGAAAGCAATACAACAGCGCTGGGGAAAGATCAGATGCAAAATTTTTTTTACACCTATATAATGATCTTTGCTTTGTATATGGTGATTTTGCTTTACGGACAAATGGTTGCCACGAATGTTGCAACGGAAAAGAGCTCAAGAGCGATGGAAGTTTTGGTTACAAGTGCAAAGCCTGCAAGTATGATGTTTGGCAAAGTTCTTGCATCCTGCATAGCGGGACTTGTACAGCTCGTTGCAATTTTCGGATCGGCGCTTGTGTTCTATAATATCAATAAAGCCGCTTGGGGAGATAACACCATTATTCAATCGATTTTTAATATCCCCGTTGATTTATTTGTTTATATGCTGATATTTTTTGTTCTTGGCTTCTTGATTTATGCCTTCCTTTACGGTGCTATCGGTTCAACAGCATCAAAACTGGAGGATATCAATACGTCGGTAATGCCGATTACATTTTTATTTATTATTGCATTTTTTGTGGTGATGTTTTCAATGACCAGCGGGAGCATAGATAATACAATGATGAAGGTATGCTCCTACATTCCGTTTACATCGCCGATGGCTATGTTTACAAGAATTTGTATGAGCACGGTTGCCTGGTATGAAATTGCAATCTCGATTGCCATTCTAATCGGGTCAACCGTAGCTGTTGGATTTATTTCAGCTAAAATTTATCGGGTTGGTGTTTTGCTGTATGGTACAACGCCGAAGATTGGTTCTATTATGAAAGCGGTTTGGAAAGCATAAAACGAACGAGACACCTTGCAAGATCATAAAGTCTTGTAGGGTGTCTCATTCTATAATCAGCATCTATTTGTCTTTTTTGCTTGTGTCTGTTTCGATGTACCAATGAAAAGAGCAATGCGGTTACATATCCCGATACGGCAATCGTCAGCAGATCGACAGGAGCGAAAGCAATGCCGGGGATGCCGTCAAACGGGAACCCTGTACCAAAACGATATAGATGTCCGTGTAGTAGGATCATTTTACCGATATACATCAGGAATGTCATCGCGGAAGCAACAAAAGCCAGCAGGAAAATTGAAACAAATCTCCGTTTCCTAAAA
>JAXDZV010000069.1:0-5132 GCA_034086705.1 Eubacteriales bacterium
CATGCGGGCGACATTCTGGTTGGAAAAGTGACACCCAAGGGCGAAACCGAGCTTACGGCATAAGAGCGCTTGCTGCGTGCAATTTTCGGTGAAAAGGCAAGAGAAGTGCGCGACACTTCGCTGCGTTTGCCGCACGGTGAAAGCGGCATTGTGGTGGATGTTAAAGTCTTTTCCCGCGAGGCTGGAGACGAGCTTTCCCCGGGTGTAAATAAAGTGGTTCGGGTTTATATTGCACAAAAACGTAAGATTTCCGTCGGAGATAAGATGGCGGGCCGGCATGGAAATAAGGGCGTTGTATCCCGTATTCTTCCGCCGGAAGATATGCCATTCTTGCCAGACGGGACGCCTTTGGATATCGTGTTAAACCCGTTGGGAGTTCCTTCCCGTATGAACATCGGACAGGTCTTGGAGGTGCATCTCGGTATTGCTGCCAAGAAACTTGGCTGGAAAGTTATGACGCCAGTATTTGATGGTGCGAATGAAGACGATATTCGGGAATGCCTGCGTATGGCGGGGCTGCGTGAAGATGGTAAGACAATTTTGTATGACGGTCGTACCGGGGAACCTTTTGACAATCCTGTAACCGTTGGCATTATGTATTATCTGAAGCTGCATCATTTGGTTGATGATAAAATTCATGCACGTTCTACCGGCCCGTATTCTTTGATTACACAGCAGCCTTTGGGAGGTAAAGCACAGTTTGGTGGCCAGCGCTTTGGTGAGATGGAAGTTTGGGCACTTGAGGCATATGGCGCAGCATATACTTTGCAAGAGATTTTGACGGTAAAGAGCGACGATGTAACCGGACGTGTTAAGACGTACGAAGCGATTGTCAAGGGTGAAAATATTCCGACTCCCGGCACGCCGGAATCCTTCAAAGTTTTGGTGAAAGAACTGCAATCGCTGTGCTTGGATATCCGTGTTTTGGATAAGAACGGAGAAGAAATTGAGCTTTCTACCTTGGAAGAAGAGGACAGTGCCGGCCAGTATGTCAATGCCGAAGATTTGGGACCGCTGGTTGATGATGAAGAAAATGTTGGACAGCTCGATTCTGACTTCAGCGAAACAGACGATTTTTATACCGCGGATGCGGAGGACGACATGCTGTTTGATGATGCGGACGACATGGGCGATATGGATGAAGAGTGAAATAAGGAGAGACGGAAAATATGGCAAACAATGTATTTGATTCGATTAAAATCGGTCTTGCGTCTCCGGAAATGATTCGTTCCTGGTCTCACGGCGAGGTCAAGAAGCCCGAAACTATCAACTACCGCACTCTTAAAGCAGAGCGTGACGGTTTGTTTTGCGAGCGTATTTTCGGGCCGACAAAAGATTGGGAATGTATGTGCGGGCGTTACAAGCGTGTCCGCTCAAAAGGTAAAGTATGCGAAAAATGCGGTGTCGAGGTTACCACCAAAAAGGTACGCCGTGAAAGAATGGGGCATATCGAACTTGCCTCCCCGGTATCTCATATCTGGTATTTTCGTACCATCCCATCTCGTATGGGGTTGTTACTGGATATTTCTCCGCGACTTCTTGAGAAAGTGCTCTATTTTGCCTCTTATATTGTAATTGACCCCGGTGTTACTCCGCTTGCAAAATATCAGCTACTTTCCGAACGCGAATATCGTGAAAACTATGAGAAGTATGAAAATGAATTCCGCGTGGGTATGGGTGCTGAGGCAATCAAGGAGCTGCTGGCCGAAATCAATATAGATGAGCTCTCCGCACAGCTTTATGCAGAGCTGCGTGCCTCTTCCGGTCAAAAAAAGGTTCGTATCATCAAGCGCTTGGAAGTGGTTGAAGCGTTTCGGAAATCCGGCAACCGGCCCGAATGGATGATCTTGGACGTGATTCCGGTTATTCCGCCGGAGATTCGTCCGATGGTGCAATTGGACGGCGGGCGGTTTGCTACGTCTGATTTGAACGATTTATATCGGCGTGTAATCAGCCGAAACAACCGTCTGAAAAAGATGATTGAGTTGCATGCACCGCAGATTATCGTCCGCAACGAAAAGCGTATGCTGCAAGAAGCTGTAGATGCGCTGATTGACAATGGCAGACGTGGTAAACCTGTGACCGGTCCGAGCAACCGTCCGTTAAAATCACTGTCTGAGATGCTTCGTGGTAAGCAGGGGCGTTTTCGCCAGAATCTGCTGGGAAAGCGTGTCGATTATTCGGGACGTTCTGTCATTGTGGTTGGGCCTTCTTTGAAGCTGTATCAGTGCGGGCTGCCGAAAGAAATGGCATTGGAGCTGTTTAAGCCGTTTGTTATGAAACGGTTGGTGGAGACACAGAAAGCCTCGAACATTAAGGACGCAAAAAAGAAAGTTGAGAAAGTCAATAACGATGTCTGGGATGCATTGGAAAATGTAATCAAAGAGCACCCAGTTTTACTCAACCGTGCGCCAACCTTGCACAAGCTATCTATCCAGGCTTTCGAACCGGTTTTGGTAGAGGGACGTGCGATCAAGTTGCATCCGCTCGTGTGCGCTGCATTCAACGCCGACTTTGACGGAGACCAGATGCCTGTACACGTACCTTTGTCCAGCGAAGCACAAGCGGAAGCTCGGTTCTTGATGCTGTCTGCCAACAACCTTTTAAAGCCGGTGGACGGATGCGCTGTAGCGGTTCCGTCACAGGATATGGTGCTTGGTTCTTATTACCTTACTATTGATCGCAGCGGTGAAAAGGGAGAGGGCAACTGCTATCGAAATTTTGACGAAGCAATGATGGCCTATGCCAATGGAGATCTCGGACTTCACGCAGCGATAAAGTGCCGCGTCTTTAGGGAAATTGACGGGCAGATGTGTTCTAAGGTAATTAGCACTACTCTTGGTCGGATGATTTTCAATCGGCCGATTCCGCAGGATTTAGGTTTTGTGGACCGTTCAGATCCGGAACATGCCTTTGATCTGGAAATTGATTTTGTGACAAAGAAAAAAGAGCTGGCGGAGATTGTGGATCGCTGCATTAAGACCCATACAGCCAGTGTAACGGCACAAGTTCTGGATGATATCAAGGAAATGGGCTTTAAGTATTCCACAAAAGCTGCTATTTCTATTTCTTATGCGGATATTACGGTACCACCTGAGAAGAAAGAGTTGATTGCTTCCGCGGAGACACAGGTGCAGAAAATCAATACGTTTTTCCAACGCGGTATGCTTTCTGAGGATGAACGGTATAAGAGTGTAATCAAGGTGTGGGAGCAGACAACAAAGGATGTAACCGCTGCATTGCAGGAAAGCATGGATCGTTATAATCCGATTAAGATGATGTCTGATTCCGGTGCGCGTGGTTCTATGGCACAGATGCGTCAGTTGGCAGGTATGCGTGGCTTGATGTTTTCTGCAACCGGTCGCACGATGGAGATTCCGATCAAGTCCAACTTTAAGGAAGGTATGGACATTTTGGAATACTTTACCGGTGCGCGTGGTTCTCGTAAGTCTCTGTCTGATACAGCTCTGAAAACGGCAGACTCAGGATATTTGACAAGACGTCTTGTTGATGTTGCGCAGGATGTCATTATCCGCGAGGAAGATTGCGGAGATACTAAGGGAGTATGGGTCAGCGACATTATGGACGGTAAGGAAGTCATCGAGCCGCTACGAGATCGACTCCCCGGCAGATACGTTATCGGTGATGTGCTGCATCCCCAGACGGGTGCGGTGCTTGCACATGATGGCGATATGCTTACTGCTGCACAAGCAAAGCAAATTGTAGATGCTGGAATTACCTCGGTACACTTACGAAACGTGCTCACATGCCGTGCCCGGCACGGGGTTTGTGTGCATTGCTATGGTAGCGATTTGGCAACCGGCAAACCGGTTAGCGTTGGTGAGGCGGTCGGCATTATTGCCGCACAATCTATCGGTGAACCGGGCACACAGTTGACTATGCGTACGTTCCACACCGGTGGTATCGCGGGGACCAATATCACGCAAGGTTTGCCGCGTGTGGAAGAGTTGTTCGAGGCACGTCGCCCAAAAGCAACTGCGATTATGTCTGAGGTCGACGGCGTTGTAACAATTCTGGATGTAAAAAATACAAAGAATGTGTTTGTCAAAACGCAGTCTGGCGAGGAAGTTGTTTATGCAATCCCGTTTGGTATGCATTTGATTGTAAACGACGGAGATATGGTAGTGTGCGGACAGCCTTTAACGGAAGGATATCTTGCACCGACCGACATTACACGTGTAAACGGCTTGGATGCTGCATATCAATATATTTTGCGTGAAGTACAAAAAGTTTATCGTTTGCAAAGTATCAATATCAATGACAAGCACGTCGAAGTAATTACACGGCAGATGACGCGTAAAGTCAAGGTGGAAGATGACGGTGATACAAATCTTCTTTTGGGAACCACTGTTGAAGTTTCTGAATTTCAAGACGAGAATGAACGAATTCAGGCGCGGATTGATGCTGGCGAGAGAACATTGCGGCTGGCTACAGGCTCTCCGATCCTGCTTGGTATAACCAAGGCTTCGTTGATGACGGAATCCTTCCTCTCTGCCGCATCGTTCCAAGAAACAACCAAAGTACTCACAGAGGCAGCAATTCGCGGCAAGGTAGATCATTTGCTTGGCTTGAAGGAAAATGTCATCATCGGTAAGCTGATTCCGGCAGGAACTGGTATGGACATGTATCGAAATATTGAGGTTGAAAAAATGCATGATTTGGGAATGCAAGAATTTGAGGAAGCATAAAAGCTAAGATAAGCGATTTCTTTTCTTTTATCCGATCATGCAACAAAAAGCGGTGCGGCCCGTTTGGCAACACCACATAAGGAATTATTTATGTAAAAAAACATGATGTGCATCGTAACTTACGATGATACACCATGTTTTTTGTTTCTGGAAACTGTCAATACAGTTTCCCTGCTTGCTACGGTATGCGACACTCTTTCTGCCGCATACCGTCTGTTATTTTCCGCCGGTCTGTCTGAATGTCGTTTTTCTGTTCCTGCCCCATCCCAGGCGGCGTTGCTTCGCTCGCTCTCCGAAAAAAGAGGTCATCGCAAAGTCATATCCCATTCAGCCGGTCATTCAGTTGTAACCGGCGTTTGGGCAACAAAAAAAGCCGGCACATAAACATGTACCGACCACCCGAAAAAGGATAGATTTCTCCCT
>JAXDZV010000006.1:0-71600 GCA_034086705.1 Eubacteriales bacterium
CCGTACGTTGTATTCGGACATCCGCCGAATGCAGTGCTTATCATTGTTCCTACACCGTCTCCAAGCAGCGTACGCGTAAGTCCTGGTTCTTCAAGCAGATTAGTTCCTACAATAGCAGAAAGATTTTTGTGGTCTGCAAGATGTTCAGCGAAAACTACAAAAGCAACCGGTATGTAAGCGACCGCAATGGTGGCAACATAGGCACCGTTAAGCTCGCCAATTCCTTTGACCGCTTCCATGAAGGTCAGAGACGGTACAGAGAAGAAGCTTCCGACGGAAAGCGTAGAGAACGCCTCTGTAAAGGGCTGGAAGTTGATGACGATAAGATCTTCAATTTGAGCAACCGTTCCAATGATGGTGAAGATAGCTGCAACGGCGTAGCCGGCGAGAATTCCCAAAATAAACGGAATCAGCTTTACCATCTTCTTTCCGAAAACGGAGCAAAGCATGGTAACGGCAAGTGTGACAAGGCCGCAGAAAATACAAACGGCAATGTGCGGTGTCATAAGAAAGGAGGAAGTTGCACTGTCAAACGCAGCACCGCCGGTGAGATCTGAAATGGCGTTTGGTGCGAGAGAAAGCCCGATGATGGCAACCGTCGGCCCGATGACCACGGGTGGCATCAGCTTATCAATCCAGGCAACACCTGCAAATTTTACGATCAGAGCAATGATGACATAAACCAATCCTGCAAATCCTGCACCGATGATCAGCCCCAAAAAGCCAAGCTGCATGGAAATACCACCTGCAAATGCGGAAAACATAGAGCCAATGAAAGCGAAAGAAGAACCGAGAAATACGGGGCTGCGGAAACGCGTGAAGAGTAGATAGATTAGGGTGCCGACACCGGCACCTACCAGTGCCGCGGAGGGTGTCAGACCGTTTTTCACTATGTTAGGGACCGCGATAGTTGCTGCCATGATGGCAAGCAGTTGCTGCAAAGCAAACACAAGCATTTGGCTGCGCTTCATGGAACTGTTGCGGGGAGTGTCTTTGACGTCGTAAACGAGCTTCATTTCCAATTACCTTCCTTAAAACTGTTATCGCAATAAAAAAGCCTTACCCGCGACCGCGGGTAAGGCAGAAACTGCAAAAAGGCAGCGCTATTTTCGCTTTTTCGCACCTTGCCGGCATCACGGTACCGCGCTTAAAGATTGCTTCCGAGATACTATACCACAACAGAACGGGAAAAGCAATAGTTTTTTGCAAAAATGTTCAAAAAATGACAAAAGTCCACCTGCATTGCCCGTTTCTACGGCGAAATACTGTATATGTGAAATAAAATTTCACAAGGCTATTTTGCATGAAAATAAATTTGCAAATAAGGGAGAAAGGCGGAATACGAGAATGACTTTGACGGAAAAGGAATGCGGTTTGCTGCAAGATATGAAGCAGCAGGAACAGCTTTGTATTGAGAAATATGAAAAATACGCGCGTATGGCATGCTCTACGGAGCTGAAAGCGCTGTTTTGCGATTTGCGCGATATCGAGAAGCGACACCTTGCTTCGATTGAAGCACTGCAGCAAGGGCAAGTCTCCACGGTCGGCGAATCTATCGAGGGATCCAACAATCGGCATTGCGGTTGTTCGGATTATTGCGATGAACAAAGCCGCGCACAAGACGCTTTTTTATGCCGTGATATGTTGATGACGGAGAAGCATGCGTCTTCGCTGTATGATACCAGTGTGTTTGAGTTTGCGGACCCCGCAGCGCGTAAGCTGCTCTCACACATTCAGCAGGAAGAACAGCAGCACGGCGAGCGGTTGTTTGCCTATATGAAGGCTAACCAGATTTACGGGTGAGGTGCGCTGCCGTTTTTGAAGATCAGCAGGCAACGTCTATCAGATAGCCCGGTGACATTGTATCGTAACGAACAAAGAAAATTCCCTTGGTACAGGCTTTGTAATTTTTGCAAAGCCTGTACCAAGGGGAATGTTTTTTGGAGAAAATAAAGCAAGCATAAAACAGTTAAAAGCCGTATTTGTTTTGACACATAAAGTGCTTATTGTCAAAAAATAGGACTTTTTATATTGCAGAAGTTTGTAACAAAGCTTGTTGTCCTATCTCCATGATTGTATTAGCTTAGCGGATCGGTGTTTGTCCGAATTCTTCAAGATAATCGTTCAGCTGATATACATGCACGTAGTCCACTACAAAATCAAACGGATACTGCTCAGGTTGCGAGATTCCATACCAGTTGGGATCCATAAAGTGATTGGACAGAATAATCTGCGCGGGCTGTTGGCACGTTCCGTCTGCCAGCGGATCGTCTGCCCGTGTACCGTCAGTACGGAAAATTTCATATCCGTCATAGTAAAAGACATATTCATCTTTTGTCCACAAGCACCCATATGTATGGTACTCTCCGTCAAAGAAGTTTACCGGAATGTAGTCGCCGCTTCTGGTCAGGCGATCGTTGGCGTAATAATAGCCCTGCAGGGTGTTGTGCGGCTCACTGTGCTGATCCCAGTGTAGCGTGGAAGCAATTTTGTGCAGTTTACCGGGCCCTTTTGCACCGTATTCCGTTTCAATGATGTCGATTTCCGAGCACTGAGAGGAGGGAGTGTTGTCCTTGGCTGCAAAATGAGTTTCCGGATCCCATGCCTTCATCCAGAATGCACAGTTGACTCCTGCAGCGTTTCCGATTTTGGCGCGGCATTCATAATATCCGAACGGGGCATCAAGCAGGTCTGTCTGGATGCCGATGGCACAAATGTTTTGGCTGCTGATAAATCCCTCTGATTCCGGATTCAAAACGCTGTTGTCATAGTATTCGATATTCATAACGAGATTGCCGTTTCCGTCAAGCTTGATATGGTCTCTGTGATACTGATACGAATTGCCGCCGTCGATTGGAGCAAAGCCACCATAGTCGAACCAGGTGTCAGTGTCTAGTTCAGTACCGTCAAAGTCGTCTGCCCATACCAAAGACAGTTCCGTACCGGTAAAGCACCGCGGTGTTTGCAAATAATAACGAATCAAGCGCTCTGCAATGGACGCAGCTTCCTTCCGGGTTGCAATTCCCTTTGGACGGAAAGAGCCGTCTTCATATCCGGCAAGCAGCCCAATCGTATTCATCACGCCGGTAGCTTCCACTGCGTATTTGGAGATTGTATTTTGGTCCGTAAACACGCCAACAGCAGTGCCGGAATAATCCATACCACACACTTTCTGCAAAAACCGATACAGGAACGCACACATTTGTTCCCGTGTGACACTGTCGGAGATACCGAAGGAACCGTCGCTGTATCCGGCAACGAGTTCTTGCTCTGCGCCCCACATGACAGCGTCATAATACCATTCGCCTCTCTTACAATCCGAGAAATCAGTTAGTTTCGTATAAGACACGTCCAAACCGAGTTCTTCCGCAATTTTTTTAAGAATTTGCACGAATTCGGCGCGGGTCAGCGTCTTTTGGGGCTCAAAAGCAGTATTGGAGGTGCCGGTCATTACGCCGGTTTCCACTACAAAACGAATACTTTCGTATGCCCAGTCATTTTTTACGTCCTTGAGACGTTTGAATCTCTCTCTGGAATCGGTAAAAGCACTTGCGGCGATGCAAAAAACAGCACACAACATGGCTGCGGCCAATCCAAGAGCAATCCAACGAAGCGTTTTTTTCATAAAATCGTTTCCTTTCCTAATAGCTATGCTCATGATACCAAGGAACTTAGAACGATTTGTATATATTTTGTGAACTTTCTATGGATGCGTTTTGCATTTTTCTTGAAGATATGGTATGATATACCCATACCGTCATAGCACATGAAATTGCAGAAAGGGATGTTGGTAATGTTCGCGGTTGGAGATTACATGGTATACGGGATTCATGGTGTTTGTGAAGTTATGAACATATGCACATCTCCTTTTGACCCATCGGATGCGCGCACCTATTACGCGCTGCGCCCGTATCATGAGAGTTCGGCCTCGGTTATTTATACGCCTGTGAACAATGAATATGTAGTGATGCGTGCACTGATTGATCATGCTGCCGCCGACCGGTTGATAGACAGATTGGACGAAATTGAGCAAATTAACGTACCTGCAGAAAAGGCGCGTAAAGAGGCGTATCGTACGGTTTTCGGAGAACAGACGCCGGAGAGCTGTGTGCGCATTATTAAGACTGTGCACAATCGGCGTACTCAGATGCAGCAGCAGCACAAACATATGCCGGATGTAGATCTGGATTATGAAGCCAAAGCAAAGCGGTGTTTATATACAGAGCTTTCGTTGGCGTTGCAAATTCCGTTTTCACAAGTTAAAACATATATTGAACATCGTCGCGGATGGTCGGAGGACACGGTGATGCAAGATGACAAATCAGGCAAATGACAGTATACTTCCTACCACGCGGAAAAGCCGAAACAGTAGACGGCGTGTCCCCAGACAAAGGCATTCCCCCAAAAATGCGTATATGCGGCGGGGAAATTTTTGCAGATGCAGCATGCGTGACACATGCAGCTGCGGACGGCGCTTGCGCATAGTGTGCAAGCAACGATATGCACAAAACCAAAAACTGTCGCAAATCGGTGTAGATACAAGGTGCATGTATGACGCGGAGCAGAGCATACCCGGTTTTCGGGGAGATGTTTATATGGTGGGCACAGTGCAATCCATGCAAAATTTATATGCAATGCGCAATATGGGAGACAATTGGACTCAGTAAGGTTTTTGGGTGCAGTGCAAAAACCGGGATACGCGCGCCTATCCGTATATCGGAAAAAGCAGACCGCTTTTGCCTTTTTGATATAATCTCCTTAAAATAGACACCTGAAAAAAACAAAAAGATTTCAGGACTACTTTAAGGGGATTTTTTGTGTCAAGACGAAGCAACAATCAATATAGCGTAGAACTAAAGCTACAGGCAGTGCAAGATTATCTAAGGGGTGGAGGAATATAATGGTCATAAAGAATTTAAGGAACGCAGAGGAGCGGGAACGAAGTTTTATATGACCAAGGGAAGAAAAACCGTATTAGAAGAAAGAATTGAAATCGTTGGATATTGTATAGAGCACGGAAAAGACTACCTTGCAACCATAGAAAAATACGGAATTTCATACCAGCAAATATATAGTTGGGTACGAAAATAAGAAGGCGCCGGAGTAGACGGACTTCGTGGCGGCAGAGGCAGAACAAAGCCATATGAAGAAATGACAGAAATGGAAAAGTTACAAGCCGAAAACCGACTTCTTAAAGCACAGTTCCGAGATAAAGAAGTAGAGATGTTACTGTAAAAAAACTGCAGGAACTGGAGAGGGGTGGTCGCTGACAGGAGTAAGGCAAGAGAATACATATTTAGCGATTCAATATATACACGAAAGTGGAAACATAGCTATTGAAAAAACTGTATGAGTTTGTGCATTTGAATCGTTCTTCATATTTCAAATGGCTCAAGCGGAAACCGAGTAAGAGTGAACTTGAAAACGCACAAGCAGTTGAATGGATAAAATTGCTTTATGGAGAACAGAACGGTATCCTCGGATACCGACAAATGACAATAACGATAAATAGAGAATACAATACAAATTACAACATGAAACGAATTCGCAGACTGATGAGAATATTGCACTTGTAATCGGTATGCCGCAACAAGAGATACAACTACATTAAGGCAACACCTAAAATGACAGCAGAAAACAGATTGAACAGAGAATTTTATGCAAATGCACCGAATGAAAAATGGCTACTGAGGCTTTGTCAAGAAAAGTGTGTAAGTTAGAAAAAACTTACACACTTTATTTTACAAGCTCTGGTGTGCATAGAAAATGACCATACCTCATACGAAGTATGGTCATTCACCAAGCACTCATTTTAGATATTTAACCTGTCTGCTTGACAGGGGGCATATCCTTTCACACCGGCTTTTATAAGTACAAGAAAATGGTTGCGTTTTTATCTTATGATTTGTCGCGTTTGCAGCCAATGATGGAGGTATCAATCGGCGTAAAGTTTGGCAAACGGCGACGGATAAAGGCTAATCCAACCGGTGCCAGCGTAAAGTCCGGTGCATTTTCAGCAAAGAGGCAATCACCGGTTTCCGTTTCACCCTTGACGAGGTTGAGATTGTGTTCAGTGCCGCGTGCACCGTGGCCCCAGGTGATACGGTTCGGGCCCAAATAGGCATCTTTGACTCCGATTGTGACGTTGTTTTCGTACCCCCAGGAGGATGCATAATGAATTTTATCATCGTACAGAAGATCTTCAGTCAGGTGCAAAAGCGGAGGACGCACCTCTTTGGGATCTTCCGGCATATTGCGGTAGGTACGGTATACGATACGGTAGGCGTCTTGGATATACTCTGCAAGCGTGCTGTTTACAAAGTTACCTTTTGCATCCAGATGATCCCAGAGTTCTTCGTAGATATACATGCGCTGTTCTGCCTGACGCTCAATTTCACTCTTGTCTGGCTGTTGCAAAATGGCGTGGAATGCTTCGTAGTGTGCATCATTGCAGTAATCCCACATTCTTTCCCATTGTGTGCCGCGATAATGCCGGCGCCAGGTTTCACTGAAGAATCCGCGTTCTTGTAGCCGGTTGCGCCAATGATAATTCTCCCAGCAGGCAATGGCATCTGTGTCGTTCACAAAAGAAATCCACAAAGGGAAGGAATAGTCGTTGAGATTGTGCATGGGCTTTTGGTTTTCATGGCAGACGAAAATATTGTTGTGCACGTTAATAAAGCTGCCATAGGTATGGTAGATCATACAGAAGCCGTCTTCGCGTCCGTCGATACCTTCTTTGGAAATTGCGCAGTTGTCAAAGATATTGTTATAAATTTCCGGACCGACGGAGAAATCATCCACGTAAATGGCATGAATACCGAAGTCCGCCGCGCGGTTTCCAATATCGTGGAAGTAATTGTTGCGGATGATAGCACCCATGACCAGCGGCGTGCGACACCAGGAGATGGCACCACAGTCATCGGCATCCAAACAAGCATGATGAATTTCATTGTTTTCAATGACCAGATCATTGCATTCAGAAGGGGCGATCAATGTCATGGCGCTGTTGTACAGGGAACATCCCCGAATTGTCGCGCCGCAGCAATCCTGGACACCAACCGTTGTGGTGCCGCATTTTTTCAGTGCACTGACATCGTGAATTTCACAGTTTTCTACGGTTACTCGGCAGGGCGTCAGCGTTTTGCAGTCGCCGCACTCTACCAGTTCGATTCCGTTGCACCCATTATCAAAGATGTGCAGGCTACGCAGCAGCACATCTGTACTGCGCACGACTTTGAAAGAACAGTGCGAAAAATGTGCGTACGTACCGCCTTCAAAGCGAATATGACGGCTGTTGCAGACGGAGATACCGGTTTCACATCCGTATCCGAAGTCCAGATTCAGAAAATGGATGTGCCGGCACCCTTGCAGGTGCAGCATGGGTTGCCGTGTTGCGCAGATATATATTTCACTCTCCGCCGCAAAGTCCGCCGCAGGATAAAAATAAATCTTTTTGGTATCAAAGTCAAAATAGCTTTCGCCGGGTACATCCAATTCTTCAGGAACATTGCAGAAGAAGAAGGGGCGTTTTGTCCGTTCATTTCCCCAGGCGTAACTGCCGGTTCCGCCTTTTACCGTCAGACAAGCGTTGGCGGCGTCGACTGCATCAACACGGTAAGCAGAGTCATACCAAGAGGAAAAGAGATGGCCGTAAATAAACAAACGGTCCAGTGCTTTGGCAGACCAGGTGCTGATATGCGCAGCTGTTTGCTCATCAAAATACATCCGGAAATCAGCCGTACGGGGATTCGGTCCCAGGTGTTCCATAAAGGTTGCTGTGGCGTAATTTCCGGAACGCCATGATCCGATGCTTTGATCCCGATTAGGGTAGCGAGCCGGTTCAAAACGCTTGCCGTCAACAAACAGGCAGGAATCCAACGAACGCGGCATCAAAAACATAGAATCTTCTTCGGAAAATGCAAAGTTATATTCCGACTCGAAACAAGGCGTGAGCATGTCCATGAATGCTGTGGCGTCAATCATGCGCACGCGGTTACGCGCAGCTGTTGGAATGCGATCCCGCATTTCCCCTTCCGGCACGGGTACGGCGTCTGAACCGTGCAGTACAAAGCCACCGACAAAGCGCGGTTCTTCCCCCGGATAGGCACAGTATGTGACAGGTGCTTGTTTTGATCCGCTGTCTTCTTCCGTCAAAAGCACAGCCTGCGTTTGCGCGTAAACACCACCCCGGAAATAGACAGTGACGGCGGCGCTGCTGTCTGCTTTTCGCAGAGCACGCACGGCATCTGCGGCACCTTTAAAAGTTTGCCAGGGCTCCTGCTCTGTCCCTGCTGCGGCATCGTTGCCCCAAGGCGCAACGTATCGTTTGACTTCTTCCATGGTTTGTATTGTTATCCTTTCTGCCATATAGGTTTTTACAACGGGATCAGTTTAGCATATTCGTCAGAAAAAAGCAATCCATTTTCACCAGAATATTCCGAAAAAATATTGTGAAACTATTGACAGAAAGATGTACGTCTGCTATACTGTTGTTGTCTCAAATGATACACTTTTCGAGGTGATTATGCTAAACTGCAAAGAGAAAGCGGAGGCCTACGCAGCACTTGAGAATTGCGCATTGTTTGCCTCGCTCAATGAAAAAGAGCGGCGATTGCTGCTGCAAGCTGATGCTGTGCTACGGGTGTATACGCGCGGGGATGTGATTTTTCGTGCGCAAGATCCGGCGCCGCAACAACTTTGCGTGTTGGTGCGTGGCAGAATTCGGGTATATCGGGAGCGGCAGGGAGACGACATTTTGCTCAACGAGTTGTGTGCGCCGGGGTTGTTTGGTGTTGCATCGTTGTCGGACGATGCACAAACCGTTCCCACGACTGTTCGCGCTTGTGAGACCGTGCGTCTTCTTTTGCTTCCGCGCAAGGCACTTGCGGCGTGTATTCGTGACAACGGCACATTCGCACTTGCGTACGTACAGTTTTTATCGGGGCGGATTCGCTTCTTGAACGACCGTATCGCAGCATTTACGGCCGGTAGTGCCGCACAGCGCCTGGGTTCTTACCTGTGTGCGGTGCTTTCCCCCGGACAAACACGTGTGTTTTCGCGCAGTATGTTGGCACGGCAACTTGCAATGGGACGGGCTTCTTTGTACCGGGCGTTGGATGTTCTGGTGGCGCAGGGAGCCATTGAGACGGAAGGAAAGAATATACGCCTGCTGAATCGGCGTCGCTGTCTTGCTCCTGCGCAGGCAGAAGAGAGCAATGCAGTGCCGGACAGCGGTGCGGAAAAGAAAGGATGAAATAACATGAAACACAAACGGATCATACGGTGCATGGCACTTTTGTTGGTGCTCTTTTGTTCCCTATCTGCGGCGGTGGGCTGTACAGACGGAACAACGCAAACGCCTTTAGAACAAATTACAACGGATGCATCGGATACACACGCAAATGCGCAAACTTCTACGCCAACCCAAGTACGTGTTGCAGCGCTGAAAGGCCCGACGGGGATGGGAATGGCAAAGCTCATGGAGGATGCGAAAACAGAAACTTTGCAAAATGCGTATGTTTTCACGGTTTCTTCCGCGCCGAGTGAACTCTCTGCTGGTATGATTCATGGCAGTTTTGATATTGCCGCTTTACCAACGAATCTTGCTGCAACGCTGTATCAAAAAACCCAGGGGCAGGTTTGTGTTGCGGCTGTTAACACCCTGGGGGTGCTGTATATTTTGGAAAACGGCAACAGCATTCAAAGCGTTGCAGATTTGCGTGGAAAGACGTTGTATGCGACGGGGCAGGCGTCAACACCGGAGTATATTCTGCGTTATGTGTTGCAGAAAAACGGACTTGACCCAGACCGGGATCTGACCATTTCGTATATGGCAGATCATGCAGAGCTGGCAACTGCATTGGCAGCAAATACTGTTGCAATCGGTATGCTGCCTGAGCCGAATGTGACAGCTGCTATGCTGCAAAATGATGCACTGCGAATCGCACTGGATTTGACACAAGAATGGGAAAAAGCCGTACCGGGCACTACAGTTATGCAGGGATGCATTGCGGTACGCAGTGAATTTGCGCAGGCACACCCTGATGCGTTGCGCGAATTTTTGACGGCGTATGAGGCATCTGTCAGATTCAGCCAGGAAAATCCGGAGCAAACTGCCGCGTTGATTGAAGCAGCGGAGATTCTTCCGAAGGCTGCCATTGCCAAAAAGGCGTTGCCACAGTGCAATATCACCTATATTGCCGGCACACAGATGCAAACGCAGCTCAGTGCATTTTTACAGGTTCTCTTTGAGGCGGAAGCCGCATCTGTCGGTGGAAAAATGCCGGACGATGCGTTTTATCTGACCAATTTGCAATGAAGAATCAGGGAAAGCGCATAGTGCGCTACCTGCTGCCGCTGCTTGGCATTCTATTTTGGATCGTGCTGTGGGCCCTGTGTGCATGGATGGTTGACAAAGAGGTGATTTTGCCGACTCCGCTCGCAGTCTTGCGCCGACTGTGGGAACTGCTTGGCACCGCCGGTTTTTTCGGAACTGTAGCAGCATCGCTGCTGCGGATTTTGGGCGGTTTTTGCAGCGGGGCCGTGGTTGCAGCCGTACTTGGTGTACTTTGTTTTCGATTTGCTGTCATTCGCGCGTTGGTTGCACCTGCCATGACGGTGATTCGGGCAACGCCGGTTGCTTCTTTTATCATACTTGCACTGATGTTTTTGGGAAAAGAGCGCGTTCCCTGGTTGATTTGTTTTCTTATGGTTTTACCGGTTGTTTACGGTAGCGTGCAGGCAGGGCTTGCCGGGAGAGACCCACAACTGTGTGAAATGTTGCAGGTGTTTCACGTACGGCCCCTAACGCGTCTTTTTCGCTTTGACTTGCCTGCGGTTTTTCCGCATTTTGCTGCCGGTTGTCGTACCGCACTCGGTCTTGCATGGAAAGCAGGCGTTGCGGCGGAGGTTCTTTGTACCCCCCGAAGAGCCATTGGCAAAAATCTGTATGAAGCAAAGCTGTATCTGGAAACGGCAGATGTATTTGCCTGGACGATGCTGATTATTGTGCTTTCTTTGGGTCTTGAGTTGTTATTGGGGGCGCTGTTTGAGCGGCTTGCCGGAAAGCGCGGAGCTGCGGGAAAGGAAAAGGAGGCGCTCTGTGCGAAAACTTGAAGATCTTTGTATGCGCTTTGGGGAGCACATTCTGTTTGAACGGCTGAATTTTTCTTTTCCTGCGCATGGCCTTGTGGCGGTATGTGGCCCCTCCGGAAGCGGCAAAACAACGTTGTTGCGTATTATGGCAGGGCTGTTGCAGCCGCAGGCGGGGCGTGTACACGGTTTTGACCCTGCGGCGATATGCATGGTATTTCAGCAGCCGCGGCTTTTGCCGGCATGTAGTGCGCGGCAGAATGTAATTGCTGTGTTGGGAGAGATGCCCCGTGCGGCACGCAGGGAGCGTGCTGATGCAATGCTTTCTCTTTTCTCCGCAGCTAGTTTTGCACACAAACGCCCGGACGTGCTTTCCGGCGGAGAGCAGCAGCGTGTTGCATTGGCGCGTGCGTTTGCACCGCAGTGCAGTGTTGTTTTATTAGATGAGCCGACGGCGAGTATGGACGCACCGCTGCGTCGACAAATTACATCCGTGCTGTGCGAGCAGGCCAAAGATCGGCTGATCGTACTTGCGACGCATAGTACGGAACAGATTGCAGTGGCAGATTACACGCTGTCGCTGTGAAGCTGCCGCGCGATTCCTTGCTGAAAGGGATTGCGCGGCGTTTTTTCTTTCTCCAGAAAAAACGTTTCTCCCTTGCCAACGCATATCAAATTTGGTATAATAGCACGAGTACGGGAAGGAGGACGTGTGCATGCAGCAGACAAAAAAGCCCAATCCGTTCTTATATACTGCGGGCTTTAAGCGTTACCATACATATGATTACGCACTTCGTGCGCGGTTTGGCTGCAAGGTTGCGCGTATCTCTTTGGACGCGGGCTTCAGTTGTCCCAATCGGGATGGGCGCTGCGGCACGCAGGGGTGTGCTTTCTGTTCCGGCAGGGGAAGTGGGGACTTTTGCATTGATGCAGCAGTACCGCTCGCAGAGCAATACCGTATGCAACGCGACGCATTACGGAAAAAGTGGGGCGATACACCGACCATTCCGTATTTGCAGGCATTTACGAACACCTATGCGCCGCTTGAGCGGTTGCGTGCGGTTTACGAGGAGGTACTGGCACTGCCGGGGGCAGTCGGGCTATCTATTGCAACCCGAGCAGATTGTTTGCCTCCCGATGTTTGCAAATATCTCGGTGAGCTTGCACAGCGCACGTATTTGAATGTGGAACTGGGGTTGCAGACAGCAAATGACCAAACAGCACGTCGCATCGGCAGAGGACATACATTGGATACGTTTTTACGTGGCTATGCAGCCTTGCAAGCGCATGGGGTGCCGACGGTGATTCATTTAATTAACGGGTTGCCCGGGGAAGATGTAGAGCAGATGCTGCAGAGTGCACAGCTGGTAGCATCTTTGGCGCCTTACGGAGTGAAGCTGCATGTGCTGCAGCTTCTACGGGGAACGCGTTTGGCACAGGCATATGCAGTACATCCTTTTCCGATTTTGTCCATGGAAGAATATGTTGATATCGCATGCCGTCAGATGGAACTGCTTCCACCGCAGACCGTGCTGCTGCGTGTTTGTTCGGACGGGTTGCCTGCTTCTCTGGTGGCACCGAAGTGGCAGAGTCGTAAACTGGTGGTGCAGAATGAAATCGACAAATGGTGGATTCGGCATGATTCCTGGCAGGGAAAATTGTATCGTATGGGAGGATAAAAAGTGGCGGGTATTCAAATTTTCGGTAGCAAAAAATGTGCGCAAAGCCGGAAGGCACAGCGATTCCTGCGGGAACGGGGCATTCCTTTTCAATGGATAGATCTGACACAGCGCAGTTTTTCTGCCGGTGAGCTGGACAATATTTTGCGTGTTTTGGGGTCTGTTGATGTACTGTTGGATCCGGACAAAAAGGAGTATTGTATGATTCGATATCTGACAGAACAGGGGCAGCGGGAGAAATTATTGGAGGATCCCAGCTATTGCAGAACGCCCATTCTGCGCTGCGGTAATCGTGTTGCGGTTGGCTATGATCCGGTGTTTTTACAGGCACTTGTTGTACAAAGCAGAGAGGAGAATTTGTGATGAAACAAGAGATTTGCTGTGGCGCCATCAGCGCTGTATGGGATGATCAAGCGCAGACAGTTGCTTTACAGCTGCCGGATACAGATGGCGTACCGGTTGCCGTTGCGACACTTTCTGTGCATACGGCGGTGAATCGCCTGCAACCGCATGCAGATGATCCGCTTTGCTATGACACGGTGGAAGATATTGATACACGAACGATCGATGCTTGCTGGGACTCGGTGCATCAGACGCTGCTTGTGCGGTGTGAGAGCACAGCGTGGATGGAGAAGCAATATCGCTTTCGCTTTGCAGAGGACGGCATTTTTGCGGATGTTACCGTGCGTGGAGAGGGCAGAGTCGGGCAGATTTGCTTTTTTGGCGGGAAACATCCGGGGGATATGTTGGGATGCTCCGACTATGAATTCTCCGATTACTTTGTGCCGATTTCCGATTTCTTTTCCGCGGAGCACCGCTACTACAATTCTATCGAAAGTTTTCACAGTTATTTTGATTTGTTTGTACCGCCGCTGTATATTTTTTCTTTCCACACACCGTTGGTGCCTCAGGTTCTTGGCATGGGCCTGTGTGGGCGGCAGGGAGATTGGAATTTCATACAATACGATTATACCCTGCGCAGCAGCCGTAGCAGAAAGGGGTTTTTCCTCTCAACTGATTTTGAAGGGCACAAACTGGTAACGGGCAGCTGGACTACGCCCGCAATTCGGATTGACGCGGCGGCAGATCACATGGCTGCTGTACGGCAGTATGCAGCGTGGTTTTACGATGCAGGCATTGTGCAAAAACGTGACTATCGAAACGTACCAAACTGGTGGTGGGGGCCGATTGCCTGTGGCTGGCGAGAACAGTATGTACTTGCCGGTGAAACCGGCGACCCGGATCAACAGGCGACAGAGAAAAACTACCGCGCATTTGTAGATCGTCTGGAAGAGGCGGGACTGCGGCCGCGCATACTGATCATTGATGACAAATGGCAGTCGTCATACGGTTCTGCGGAAATAGACCCGGAAAAATGGACGGATTTACGTGGATTCACGGATGATATGCATAAGCGTGGCATTCATACCCTTTTGTGGTTCAAGCTTTGGGCAGGACAAGGTCTTTCAGAGCAGGCAAAAATTTTGCAAAGTGATCCGACGCCGTACGGGAAGACAATGTCTTTTAATGAGGGGCCGTACGCGGATCCGTCCTCACCGATTTACCGCGAGAAATTGAAGCAGATAATTTATCGGCTTTTATCCGATGATCCGGGATGTGCGGGTGCAGATGGTTTTAAATTGGATTTTGCCTTCATGATGCCGCGCGGGCGGCGTGCCCGTTCGCAAAGCGGGGCATACGGCACACAGCTTTTGTTGGAATTGATGACGCTGATTTGCTCAATTGCAAAAGAGGTTAAACCGGATGCACTAATCAACTGCAGCCCGTGCCATCCAATTTTTGCGGGGATTCCGGATCAGTGCCGTCTGCATGATTATGACGATGCTATGCGTGGCTATAACGAAGAGATGCAATTTCGCCGCACACTGTTTGACATTGCTTTTCCGGGGGTCTTGATTGATACAGATTCTCCCTGCTATGGGTCAAAGCGCTCATCGATGCGTGCAGCGCTTGGACAAGCCGCATTGGGAATTCCAGATTTGTATCGTATCTCACCGGATGCACATTTCGCATATACGCCGGAAGATCTTGCCCAGATCCGCTGTGCCTGGGAGACATATCGCAAGCAACACCCCTGCGGAGAGTAAAAATTTTCGAAAAACTATTGACAGAACGGGGATATTTCCGTTATAATAGGTAGCAATGTGCGTGTCCCCTGATTTTGCATTGCCTAGATGAATATGCAGTGCTTGATTGATGGATAGATTGAGAATCGATAAGAGGAGGTGTGCGGAATGCTTAGAACATATCAGCCTAAAAAGCGCCAAAGAAAAGTAGAACACGGCTTCAGAAAAAGAATGAGGACTGCCAACGGCAGAAAGGTTTTGAAAAGAAGACGTGCAAAAGGCAGAGTTAGACTCACCTACTAAGTTACCTTGCGAGAAGCCCGTGCTGCAAAGCCATGGGCTTTCGTTTTACGGATTTGAGGAACCATGAAATTCAAGGCGATCTGTGAAAATCATTTGTACGCAAAGGCTTATGCCAAAGGGCAAAAGCAAGTGATGACGACTGTGGTGGTCTACGTTTTGCGTGATTATAAGGCGGGGCTGTTGCAAAAACAGCATCCCCAGAAAAAGCGGATCAACCGCATCGGTCTGACAGTGACGAAAAAGCTCGGCAGCGCGGTACAGCGCAATCGAGTTAAGCGCATTCTCCGGGAAGGATATCGTGCACTGGAGAAAAAGACGCCGGTCAAAAAAGGTTATTTGATTGTTTTGGCAGCACGGCACGCTGCTTTGCGTGCAAAGTCAACGCAAATTGAGCAAGATCTAAGCAAGGCGTTTTCCGCTATGGGGATGTTGGGGCTTACAAAATGACTACGTTGCGTCGTATTTTTACGTTGCCGCTGCGATTCTATCGCAAATATCTTTCACCGCTCAAAGGAACAAGATGTTGTCGGTTTGTGCCGAGTTGTTCCGCTTATGCGATTGAGGCGATCGAGGAGTGGGGCATTTTTGCAGGCGGCGCGATGGCATTTTGGCGGTTGTTGCGTTGTAATCCGTTTAGCCGGGGTGGGTACGACCCGGTTCCAAAACGAAAGAAAAAACGCCTGCAAGGAAACAAAACTACGGAACCGGAAGGTTCAGAAAGGCCTTTGCCGTGTGCGGAGGATAAAAAAGCATGAGTATCATTCAATATATTCTTTGGCCCTTTGGGCAACTGATGCGGCTCTTTTACGAATGGACCGGCAGCTATGCTATTGCGCTGTTGCTGTTTGCGGTTGTCATTAAGATAGTTCTTTTGCCATTCGGTATCAAGCAGCAGAAGAATGCGATCAAGCAGGCAAAGCTGCGTCCCAAGGAAATGGCTATTCGCAAAAAATATGCCGGACGGGATGATAAGCCGACGCAGAACAAGATGCAGCAGGAAATTATGGAGCTGTACCAAAAGGAAGGTTTCAATCCCATGGGCGGATGTCTGCCGCTGCTGCTGCAGATGCCGATCATTGTGATTTTGTATCGGATTGTGTATATGCCATTGACCTATATCTGTCAATGGAGTGCGGAGAGAATTAGTGCATTGCAGGCGACTGCTGAGGCAGCAGGTCTGCTCGGCGAAGGCGGTAAATGGACCGCACAAGCGGAGATTCAGCTGCTTAGTATGATTAAGAGCAATCCTGCAAGCTTTGATGCGGAAGCAGTACAATCACTACCGCAGCTACATTTATTCGGGATAGAAGCGCTCGATCTGAGCGCATCGCCCAGCTTGACGAATTTATCCTGGCTGGTTGCAATTCCGGTACTTGTATTTTTGACAACTTTCCTGTCCATGAAGTTGACACGGCGGTTTACATACCAATCGCCGGACCAGGCGGCACAGCAGAACACGCTGTCTATGAAGATTATGGACTTTGCTATGCCGCTGTTTTCCCTTTGGATTTCATTTTCACTGCCGGCAGCGCTCGGTTTGTACTGGATTTACCAGAGCATTCTTTCTTTTGGGCAGCAGTATCTGTTGTATAAATTGATGCCTATGCCGCAATTTACGGAAGAAGATTACCGCCGTGCAGAGAAAGAAATGGGTGTCAAGGGGAAAGGTGCGAAAAAGGCTGCTGACGCAATTCCTGGTGCTGTTCGTTCGCTGCACCATATAGACGATGAAGACTATTTGCCGCCGGTGAACAAAGAGCAGGCCCGTCGGGAAGCTGCAGCTGAGGAAGAAGCACAAAAGGCGCGGGATGCGGAAAAGCAGGCATCCGATACATCGGAAGGTACTTTGGTGGAAAAGAAAATACCGGATGCTTCCCCAATTTCCAAAGCGCCGCTGAAAGATGAGCAGGACCGGAGTAACAAATAAGGCGCAACAAAACATGCTGTTTTGCATGTGGACGTCGGAAAGGAATCGTTTTGGAGAACAAAGTTGTCGTAAACGCGAAAAGCGTGGAAGAGGCAGTCAGTATCGGTGCCGCACAATTGGGAGTTTCCGCTGAGATGGTGGAGTACACTGTGCTGGAGGAGGCACGTAAAGGCTTTTTGGGCATGGGTGCAACGCCTGCGCGCGTGGAAGTTATCTATAAGAAGCTAACAGAAAAAAGTGTTGAAAAAGCGGAAGCTGCAGCGCAGACGTCAAACGCAGATGTTACCCTGGAAACGCAGCCGGCGCTTTGCCTTCTCCGCACCTTGATTGAAGATATGGAGCTCTCCGCACAGGCATGCGCGCAGCAGGATGCCGAGGGCACGCTGCACATTGATGTGAACGGAGAAAATGCCGGTGTCTTAATCGGGCATCATGGCGAAACATTGGATGCACTGCAATATTTGTGTAATTTGGCAGTAAACCCTGTGCAGGAAGAGAAGAATGCACATGCAAAGGTTTCGTTGGATGTAGCGGGGTACCGGGCAAAGCGGGAAGCGACGCTTCGCGCACTTGCCAGAAGAACGGCGCGCAAAGTGCAGAAATATCACAAGAATATTACATTAGAGCCGATGAATCCCTATGAGCGGCGCATTATTCATTCGGAGGTACAAGGAACGAGCGGAGTGACGACATATTCCGTAGGGCAGGGGCCTGCACGCCGCGTGGTTGTTGCACTTGCAGACGGAACGGTGCCGCAGCAAACGTCGCAGGCAGCATCGAAAAATTCCTGGCAGGATGCACCGCACAACCCGGTGGGACACCGTACGCCGCGTCCCGCGAAGAAGCCTGTTAAGCAAAAGAGTGTTGCAAGCTACTTCGGCGATGAAGAATATACAGACGACTATATGTTGGACGAAAAAGGTGAGCCGCTTGATATTGCAAAGATTTGCGGCATTTATGAAGATGATCCGGTGCAGGAAGAAACGACAGCACAGCCGTCCGCGCAGGACAATCCGTAAAAGTGAAACCGGCCTGTTTTATGCAGGTCGGTTTTTGACAAAAGGAGGCAAATATGGAAGGAATCAACAAAAAGCGCATTCCCCTGCGACAGCGTAAGTTGCCCGCATATACCAAGGGAGAAGAAATATTCAATATGGCAAGCCATGCTGCCGGCGGCGGGATAGCGATTGCTATTTTAGTGCTGTGTGTGATACGCGCAGCGTTGCGCGATAATGTGTGGGGGGTTGTGGGTGCTGCAATTTACGGTGGTACCATGGTTATAATGTTCACTGTTTCCGCTGTATATCACGGTCTGCGTCCTAATTTGGGAAAAAAGGTGATGCAGGTGATAGATCATTGCGATATCTATTTTCTGATTGCCGGAACCTATACGCCCATTTTGCTGAGCGCTGTGCGGCCGGTTCACCCGTTTGTGGCATGGACGGTATTTGGAGTTGAGTGGGGGCTGGTTTTTCTCGCAGCAACGCTGACTGCAATTGATTTGAAAAAATACGAAAAGCTTTCCATGTGTTGTTATTTGGGCCTGGGATGGTGCATTATTCTCTGCTTAAAACAGACGATTGAGGCCATTGGCTGGGGCGGCTTCCTTTGGATTTTGGGCGGCGGAATAGCTTTTACGATTGGTGCTGTTTTATATCGCGTGGGCAGACGGATACGGTATATGCATTCCGTATTTCACTTATTCATTATTTTAGGTTGCGTTTTGCAATTTTTCGGAATTCTTTTTTATTGCTTGTAATATATGCTCTTACAAAAATCCTCTGCAAAGATGGCTTCTTTCCGGCTTTGCAGAGGATTTTTATATCATTGTTTTGTAGCCGCGCAAGCATCTGGATTTGGGTGATACCAGAGATTTCCCCCTTCATCACGCTGTAGACGGAGGGCGGGTAACGGTGTTGGAAAAAGTAATCTGTAAAACCGGTCTGCCCGAGATGTGACGGTGTGCTGCGCCTGTGCTTGCGCCGGCAAAAGACGAATATGCGCCTCTTTGGAAAGCACGGGAATGTGTATACGTGCTTTGGCATGGTGCAGATATGATAAGCCGCGTGCGGTTGCTGCTTCCAGGCGAACATATCCTACGTCCTGTGTCGGCATATCTTTGGGAATGCCAAAAGCTGCACAAAGACACATACGCCGTAGATGCGCAGCTGTATATTTTCTGTGAGCTGCACGCTTTAAAAATTCCTGCATGGAATTTGCCGTGTATGCTGCCTGCTGCAGCCGTGCACCCATCCCATGCGGAATATCGGCATAGCTTTCCAGTTCTTGCGCGTCCATGCCGGAAAGGCAAAACAACAATGCACTATCTGCGCGTGTTGGTTCTGCAGCGAACCCGCTGCGCTGCCAGGCAGTATAGAGCTTTGCGCAATCATCCGGACAGCCAGACAGCACCTTGTCCTTGTCGGCGCAGCGCAGCGCGGCACGAAGTGCTGTGGCAGAACAGACAGTTTGCCCGTCTGCTGCAGTGTATAAAGCAGACGCATCGTGTTGTGCTGCAATACGAGGAAACACGAGTGTGCGCAGATGGTACTGCGCGGTATAGTGCAGATACTCCAATGCCAGTATATTGTTCGGTGCACAGAGGATGTCCCTGTCGGCATCGCCATATAATGATTGATATAGGGCTTGCCGACGAGCTGCATATCCAACCCCGTCATGGCTGTCTATCAAAGATGCACGCAGCTTTGCTTCAAAGTCTGCCGCGTGGAGTCGGTGGGAAACAGTTGACAGACGCTGTATGTCAGGAGTTTCTGCTCCGAAGAAGAGCAACTGTGCCCCCATATGCGCTGCAACCTGTACTCCTGCACGTGCAAACTGTGTGGCCGGGGTGAGAGAGAACGGCAGCGGCAGCGTGACGACCAGATCCACGCCATGTAGGATTGCTGCTTTAGCACGCAGCACTGCGGGGAAATGGGCAGGCTCTGCCCTCTGTACAAAATTTCCGCTCATCACGGCAAGGATAACGGCGTTTGGAACTGCCTGCCGCAGCATGGCAAGTTGCATGGCGTGCCCGGTATGAAAAGGATTATACTCGCAAATAAGGGCGCAAAGCTGTATATCGGGCGCATCCGGCAAAAGAGGCTGTATAACAGGCATGGAGGTTATTGTTTTGGCGGCGTTTCGTCCTGTGGATTCAATTGCTGTGTGCAGGAGGATACAGTGGTGGAAGCTGTTTGGATGTTGCCTACAGAGACGGAGCTGTGTTTTTGCCGACGCTTACGGCATCCGCGCAATATGCCTCGAATGATCAGCCAAATGCACAATGCTATGATTGCAAGCACCAAGAAATACGGAATAGCGCTGACGAAAAATACAAAGAAATCGCAAACGCCTTCCCATACGTCGGACAGATTCTCCACAAACTGTCTTCCGATTTTGTGAAAACGACCTTCTTCTTCCACAACGCTGACTCTCTCAACTTCTTCAACAGAGAGTTCTATAGTGGCGTATGCAATTTGATTGTCTAATGTGCGCAGCTGTGCTGTATAGGACTCAATGTCGGCATTGATTTGTGTGAGGCGGTCACGGATTTCCAAGATAGATGTAAGACTGTCTGCGTCCGCAAGCAGCTGGAGAAGGCTTTCCTGCTCGGTACGCAACACGGTCAATCTGCTTTCAACATCCACATACTCTAATGTGACATCCTCAACTTGTTCTGTTTTCCGGCATAATGTGCCGATGGATTGTATGCTTTGCAAAAAATTGTCTAGCTGTTCTGCAGGCACGCGCAGAGTATAGAAAGCCTGTCGCCGGGTGTTTCGTGTCTGTAGAGAACTGGAGGCAATATATCCATCATATTCTGACAGACTGGTGGTGAGAGACTGCACGAAAGGGTCTAGCTCTGTAGTTTCCATTCCAATTGTCAATTGACGAATCAGTTTGCGGTCTTGCGGCAGCGTGGTGGACAAATCAGAAGTGAGCATTTCTGACAATTCAGAAGATTGTGTTTTGTTAAAATCCAATGTTGCTCCCTCGTCATCATAAAGATCTGGGTCGGAAACAACGCTGCTTGTTCCGCAGCCACAAAACAGCATAGATAGCAGAATGGCGCAGAGCAGTGCCGAGATAATTTTGTTTCTGTGCATTACACAATACCTCACTTTCAATTCGGACTTTTCAGCCTTATGATATCTTAATTATAACAAAAGATATTGCAAAATGCAAGACCTCGTCTTTGTGCGAAGAAGGCATCTGGGAATAAAAAGGCCGGGGCTCTTGCAGTAAGGCAAAAAATGTGGTATGCTGAAACAACCGAAGATCTTTACTGCAAAGGAGACAAAGGAATGACTCAACCGTATGCGTTCAGGCGGGAAATGGAATTACACCGCAAAGGCTGCTGCACCGGAAAGTGTGCCCCTGTGGAGGGGCAGATGCGGATTAGTGGTCGCTATGAGATTGTTATGCCGAAAACAGACAGCCGCGTACTTTCATATGCTGCGCGAGACCTTTGCCGTTTTTTTGCAGATTGTGCCAATTTATATTTACGCGTACGGTACACCACGAATTTGGAAAAGGAGCTGATGCACCCTCAGAACAAAATTTTGCTTTCCGAGCAGCCGCTTGCGGCGTATCCGGTGCAAAGCGACCGTGCCGGCGCATATTATCTGCAAGTAGCACAGAATCATATCATTATCAGTGGCAAAACGGATCGCGGCTGCGCACAGGGCGTGTATTATCTGGAGGACCAGATGAAATTGGTCGGTGCGCCGATTTTGGCCTTAGAAGGAACGGAACATGCACCGCTTTTTTCACCGCGGATGACACATTCCGGCTATGAACTGGACATTTTTCCTGATAGCTTTCTGGAGGCAGCAGCGCATGCCGGTATGGATGCAATTTTAGTATATGCCGGCCATCCGGACAGCCATCTACATGGATTTTCAGATCCGGATGCCTTGTGGCCTGATTCGAAAATGGGTCTTTGCGACTACGCAACGCTGTGTTACCGGGCTGCGGGATATGGCCTGGATGTATATGTTTACAGCCACATGAAGTGCGATATGCATCCCTCTGAGGAGGGGGCACGTGCATATTATGAGGCATCTTTTGGAGAATTGATGCGTAAAGCACCGGAAATTGCAGGTTTTATTTTGGTTGGAGAAACATTTGAATTTCCGTCCAAAGATCCGCATACCTGTGGTGTTCGCTTTCAAAAAAAAGCGCCGGATGAAACGAAGCCCTCACCAGGGTGGTATCCGTGCGCAGACTATCCGGACTTGTTGCGTCTGATCGGTGAAGTGGTGCATGCTGTCAATCCAAAGACAGAGCTTGTTTTTTGGTCGTATAACTGGGGCTGGGTGGACAAACAGGCCCGGCAGGCAATCATCCGCGCACTGCCGCGGGGAACAACACTGCTTGTCACCTTTGACATGTGGGAGACATATCGCAATGAGCTTGGCAGAACCACGAGAATCGACGATTATTCCATTTCCATATGCGGCCCTTCCAGTGTATTTTGCGATGAGGCAGATCAAGCGAAGAAATGCGGTATCAAGCTCTATGCAATGACGAATACGGGTGGCAGGACTTGGGATTGCGGCATAGCGCCATATATTCCCGTGCCGGGGCAATGGATAGATAGATATGCGGCAATGCGGCGCTGTGTTACCGAATACGGTTTGTGCGGGGTGATGGAGAATCATCATTATGGATGGATGCCGTCGTTTTTGACGCTGCTTGCCAAAAATGCGTTTGACAGTGCAGGATTGGACGATAGGCAGATGCTGCACCGCATCGCACGCCGCGATTACAAAGCGGGTGCGCCGCTGGCCTTACAGGCTTGGGCGTGTTTTGATCGCGGCATTCGCCGTATCGTTGCCTGTGAAACAGATCAATACGGCCCTCTGCGTGCGGGTCCTTCTTACCCGTTGCTGTTTGACCAAACGGCGGAAGAAATTCATTTCCCTGCACCGCGCTATGCATGGCATCCGGGAGGAGGTATTTGGTTTTATCCATATCCCGACACAGTATTGGACGATCCGCAAATATCTATATTTCGGTTAAACCGGATGCAGGAAGTTTTGCAGGAATTTCGGCAAGGAAACGAGCTACTACGGAATGCTGCAGCTACGTTGCGCGGGGAACGGCGGCAAGAAGCTGTACGCCAGGCGGCAGTCAGTGGCATTCTTGCATGTACGTTTCAAACAGCGCTTCATGTCATGCGGTGGAATATTGCGCTACGACTGTTTCGTGCGCTGCCATCCCTTCCGGCGTGTGCACAGCAGCTTGCATCTGCATTGGGCTTATCGGTGCCTTTATCTTGGCAGGTGTTGGGGGAATATATGATTGCGGTTGCGCAGGCCGAGACCAAAAATGTGCGTGCAGCACTTGCTTGTTACCGGGCAAACAGTTTGGTTGGATATGAAGCTTCGATGGAATATGCATTTAATGACGCTTGTGCTGCTTATAAAAATAAATTGACACAGCAATCTTTGCGACAGTTACGTCGTGCTATACGGCTGAAAACTTAAAAAACAGATACCAAGCGCTTTGCGCCGGACAGTAAGTCCGGCGCACTTCTTTTTTTTGTATGGTATTTCATATACTGCTTTTGAAGCTGCGATAGTAATTCCGTTTGGAATTTGTAAATGATTTTTTTGGCAATTGTTTGAGAAGGCACAGACGCAGCTGTAAGGAGCTTGCATAACCCCTTACAGTGGAGATAACAATTTTTCGGGAAGGCGCTAAAATATCCTTTTTTTGGCAATCATATTCGATGTAGAAAGAAAAACAGGCGGTATGCCGATAGATGGAGGAAACAATGAAACATGCATTCTGTTATTTTGCGTTGTTGACTGCCGCATTGTTGGTTTTGCCGACAGTGGTGGCGCTACGTTTTCTGCCTGCACCGGTATCTGCGGTGCAAGTACCCGTTGATACACAACAGGCACATATAACCTCACAAACAACGGAACAAGCAGAATTACAGCCGGCAGAAAAGGTTGAACTGCAAACAGCCGAATCAGCTGCAATGCAAGATCAGGCAAAGAGCGAGCAGACATCGCAGAAGCAAGAACAAATGCAGTTGCAACCGCAGCAGCAAGCACAAGCTCCGGATGTGCAAGCTGCGCAAGAGCCATGTGCAACGGAATCACTTGTGGTAACGGTACAGTGCGGGGAGCAAGTTATGTGCATGCCGTTGGAGGAATATGTATATCATGTGACGCTTGCAGAGGTTCCTGCGTCCTTTTCGCCACAGGCATTGCGTGCATGTGCAGTTGCAGTTCGCAGCTACGCATTGTACAAGCTGTTGCATAGCTCGGACGCAGCGCATGCCGGCGCGCAGCTCTGCACAGAAAGCAGACATTGCATGGCGTTTTCCGCATCTACAGAGCAAGGAGAGGAAACTCCCGTTTTGGATGCTTGCGAGGCAACGCGCGGAGAAGTTGTATTATATCAAGGGCAGCTGTGCCAAACTTTTTTCTTCGCAATGAGCTGCGGATATACAGCAGATTGCTCGCATGTCTTTTCTGCACAAAGGCCCTATCTTGTACCTGTTCGTTCCCCGGAAACGGAGGAAATTCCGGGTTTTTTAAGTACTGTGCAGATGACGCGCGAGGAACTATTGTATGCTTTGCAGCAAAATGGCTACTGTCCTTCGGATCCAACGGCACCGATTGTACTTGATCGGGATATGCAAGGGTACGTTTTGTCCTTTTCAATTTCCGACGTTACATTGAGCGGCACGGCGGCACGTCTGTGTTTCGGGCTTCGCTCTTCCAGCTTTGATTGTGAACAGACGGGAGAGAAGATCACCTTTTTTGTGCGCGGCTATGGGCATGGTGTCGGGCTTTCACAGCAGGGAGCGGAGCTTTTAGCACGGGAAGGAATGGCATATATGCAGATTTTACAACACTATTACACGGGGACAACAATTAAAAGGTGGGCGGGTGAGTGACAGACGGCTGGCAGCGGGTGACAGCGGTTGACAGGCAGTTGGTTTTGTGCTATATTACAGATACGACAATGGAAAGGAAGCTCCGCAGGAGCTTTGGTTGAAACCGTGAAAGAGAAAACAAAACAAGGAATCCGGCTGCCGGTGCTGATTACGCTGCATTCCGTGCAGCTCCGCACGGACACGGTGCTGTCGTTGTTTTCCGAGGCATTAACAAAGGAATCGCTTGCGGCAATCACGCCGCAGATGTTACAGCAGGTTGAAAAGGGAGAAGCAAACTGCATGCTGCGTGGGGAACTGACAGAGCAAAACGGCACGATAACGCTTAGTTATGACGAGCCGGTTGAAAACGGTATGGGGGCAACGCACACACAGGTAGTTTTTGACATTGATTTGCCTGGCAGGGTCACGGTATTGCGCAGCGGGGCACTGTCAATGGCCATGGTATTTGAAGAAGGAAAGCGACATGTGAGTTTTTACAGTACAGACATGTTTTCGTTTGAGGTTTGTACGGTGACGGCGCAACTGCGGAATGCGCTTACACTTTGCGGCGGCGTTCTGGATTTAGCATATTTTGTGGAAATTCGAGGGGCGGATATGGAACATACACGCCTTTGTATACAGGTAGAGCCGTGTCAGGAAGATTGTGTGACATCGTCGTATTCAAAAACGATTGACCAGACAGAGGAGACACAGGGATGAACGGGGAAATATTAAAGCAGCTGCGTATGCAAATGCCTGCGCAGGTGGATGCCGTGTTGGTGGAGGATCCGCTGCACCAATATTACCTCAGCGGATTTCACTATACGGATGGACATCTGGTAATCGGTCGAGAAAAGGCCTGGCTTTTTACGGATTTCCGCTATATTGAGGCGGCTCGTGCATCTGTCGGCACCGTGGCGTTTGAATTGCACGAAAAAACTTCTGCTTCCTATGTGTACTCTGTTTTGCAGCAGGCAGGTATTCAAACGCTAGGCTATGAGGATTTATTTTTGAGTGTAGACGCGTTGCGCCGAATGAAAATTGCTATGCCGGGATTATCCTTTGTGCCGGTTGGGGAATGGATTGTGGGGCGACGGCGGTTTAAAACCGAGGCGGAACTGGAATGTATTCGCCGTGCACAGATGATTACAGATGCTGCGTTTGCGCATATACTGAACTTTATCACACCGGAGCGTACAGAGAAAGAAATTGCACTGGAGCTGGAATTTTTTATGCGCAAAAACGGGGCGGAACGCGCTTCTTTTGATATCATTTGTATCAGCGGGCAAAAAACATCTTTGCCGCACGGTGAGCCGGAAGACAGAAAGCTGGAAAAGGGATTCTTGACCATGGATTTTGGTTGTACCTACGGCGGGTATGCTTCCGACATGACACGTACTGTTGCACTCGGAAATGTCAGCGTGCAGATGCGCCGTGTATATGATACCGTACGGGAGGCACAATCTCGGGCGCTGGCCTATATCGGTTGGAACAAAAGCTGCAAAGAAGCGGACCGTATCGCGCGTGATTATATCAACGAGAGTGGATATGTGGGGGCATTCGGGCATTCCTTGGGACATGGTGTTGGACTTGCCATTCATGAAGCGCCAAGGCTTGCGCCGTCCTGCCGTGTGGAAGAGGTGCTGGAAAATGGTGACGTTGTAACCTGTGAGCCGGGCATTTATTTGCCGGGGCAGTTCGGTGTGCGTATTGAGGATATGGTTTTGATTCATGACAACACAGCGGAGACGATCACCCACAGCCCCAAAGAATTGATTATTCTTTGAAAAATAAAAAATATGCCCTGGCCGCATGATTTTTCAACACAGCCCTTGCAAAAGCAGAGAAAATCTGTTATACTATACGGCGAGTGATATTTGATTCGGATTTTGAAAAGCTTTGGAGGTATCATATGGTAATCGCAGGTGACTTTAAAAATGGTGTAACCTTTGAGTTGGACGGCAGTGTTTTGCAGGTTGTGGAGTTCCAGCATGTTAAGCCTGGAAAGGGTGCGGCATTTGTTAGAACGAAGTTGAAAAATGTAATCACGGGGGCCGTGACAGAAAGAACATTCAGCCCGACTGATAAGTTTGAGCCGGCACGGATTGAGCGAAAAGAAATGCAATATTCTTATAACGATGGGGATCTGTATTATTTTATGGATATGGAAACCTTTGACATGATCCCGCTCAACAGTGATGTTTTGCCGGACAGCTTTAAGTTTGTCAAGGAAGAAATGATGTGCAAGATTGTTTCCTATAAAGGAAAGGTGTTTTCTGTAGAGCCACCGACGTTTGTTGAGCTAAAGGTAGTGGATACGGAGCCGGGCTTTAAGGGTGACACGGCGACCGGCACAACGAAGCCGGCAACACTGGAAACAGGCGCGGTTATTAAGGTGCCGTTGTTTATCGATGTGGATACGATGATTCGTATTGATACAAGAACGGGCGAGTATCTGGAGAGAGCGTAAGCGATTTTTGAATTGCAGAAAGGAATGGTAATATGAATCTGACGGAGAAAGCGGCATATTTGAAGGGCCTGATGGAAGGCATGAATTTTGACAAAACCACAAACGAGGGAAAGCTGATCGCTGGGATCATTGATATGGTGGACGATTTGGCGTTGTCAATGTCTGATTTGACCGAGCAGACACAGACTTTGAGTGAATATGTCGAGGAATTGGACGAAGATCTCGGCGCAGTTGAAGAGGATCTCTACGGCGATGCGGATGAGGATGACGACGACGAGGACGAGGATTTTGTTGAAATTGAGTGCCCCAATTGTGGTGAGTCCGTGTACTTTGATGATTCGATCGATCTGGAGCATATTATTTGTCCCTCCTGCGGAGAGGAGTTCTCCTGTGTATGCGACTGCTGTGAAGATGGAGATGGCAGTTGCGAGCATTGCAAATAATTTACGTTTTCCAAAAGAGCTTGCTGTTTTTTAGCGGAGTGTCCGTAAAACAGGAATCCGAAAAAACTACTATTTTACGGCATCTGTCAAACAGGATTGCTTAACGAAAAAACACGCCACATTCAGCCTCAAAGACTGGGTGTGGTGTGTTTTTCTATTTTTGTTTCCTTATTCCCTCCCTGTACCGCCGGTATGACCGTACCTTACTACGCTGGTTGGGGTTTTCCTATCCTTGGGCAGCTTCAAAACAGAACAAGAGCAGAAACAAAGGCAGAAAATTGCCGCAATAAGGGAGATCCTGCGTCACCTGAGAGGTCGGCAACATCGCAGGAACGGCTGACGGACTGTTGAAAAATTTCGGCAAACACCGTACAGGTTGTTGATTTTCCGATATGTATGCTATCCTTTATTCGGAACAAATGGTCTGAATAAAGGGGACGAGTTAGTGGCGAATGATACCAAAGCACAATGGAATGCCAAAAAGACCGAGCTGATGGGAAAATGCTATAACGGTTTTGCCGATTTGGGCTTGCATGGCACCACTATCCGCCCTCTGGCTGAGCATTGCGGATGTAACAAGACTATGATTTATACCTATTTCAAGGATTTTGACGACCGAATCATCCAGTCCACCGAATACTGTATGAGCAAGGTGGAAGATACGTTTATGGCGAAAGCTCCCACCGATGTGGAGGACTTGTGGTGGTTTATGGACGAGATCCCCTACTGGACGGCAAAAAAGCACGGCAAGAAATACCGCCTGATGTATCAAACAACTGCTATGTCACGGGAGGGATCGTTGGTGAAGCCAAGGGCGTAACCATCCAAAACTGCTATGAAACTGTCTAATGTTGATTCGCCGTTTACGACACTCCAAGCGTTTGCAAAATCAAGAAATAACTTCCTGTTTTCTTCATCCAATGCCGCCGTCAGTTTTTCCTCGTTATTCATCAGAATTTCCATCTGCTTCTGAACAGCTTTGTTTTGCTTTGTGCTACGTGCCTGTGGATCCAGATTTCCGTAGAAAAATTCTTCAATAAAGTTTGTCATTGTGTCATCCTCCGTTATGAATTGAATTATCCTTGCAATTCAATCATTCTGGCTGACTACAAAAGCCGAAGGGAGACAACTTCCTTACGAAGTGTCTCCCTTGCGTCCTTTCTTTGTGCTCCGCTTTCAGCATTCTGCCGTAAGCCCGAATACGGCATACGCATTTTCTCGCGTGATCTGCGCAATATGTTCCGGTGTTGTCCCGCGCGCAGTTGCAAGCAACTGCGCAGTATACTGCAAATAACCGGAATGATTTAGCTTTCCCCGCATCGGAACCGGCGCTAAATACGGGCAATCTGTCTCTAACAACAACCGCTCATCGGGTACTGCACGTACGGCGTCCAGCAATCCAGATGCATTACGAAAGGTCACAGAACCGGAAAAAGAGACATAATATCCCATCCGTAGGCACTCCTGCACACATTCCGCTGAAAAAGAACAACTGTGTAAAATTCCCCGCACCGACGGATATGCATGCAACACCGAAATGGTCGGTGCAACTGCTTCTCGACTGTGAATCACAACAGGCTTACCCGTTTGTGCGGCCAGCTCCATTTGCAGCATAAACCAGCGTTGCTGCTCCTGCTTGGGAGAAAAATCATAGTGATAATCCAACCCGATTTCGCCAATCGCCACACATTTTGGATCGGCTAGCAATTCTCCTAGCTCTGAAAGCACCTTTTGCTCCGTTTGTTTTGTTGCCTGCTGTGCTTGGTGCGGATGAATCCCCGCTGTAAAAACTACCTTCTCATACTGTGCGGCAAGAGCCTGCGCCGCACGCGCAGAGGCAAGATCACTGGCGCTGTTACATACCCCGCATACCGTGTTTTTATCAAACAGCTCCTGTAAAAGCGCCTGCGGCCCTTGCGGAAGCTCCTGCGCAAATCGTGCATCGTCATAGTGCGCGTGCGCATCGAAAAGAGCCAACGGCTCTTGTGGTTGTTGCTGCATATTTCTGTCCTTTTTTACTGAGTTTGGTATTCTGTACGCTTTGCGGCAATTCTTTTTCTCTATTTTTCTTTACCGAATCCTTGCCCCCAACGGTGTTTGTTCATCCAGGAACAATACGCGCGGCGTATCTTCCCCGGCTGCCAAAATCATTCCCTGGCTCTCTACCCCGCGCAGCTTTGCAGCCGCAAGATTTGCAACCAGGGCAACCTTCTTGCCAAGCAGCATCTGTGGCTCGTAAATCTCAGCAATGCCGGAAACAACCTGCCGCCGCTCCTGCCCCAAATCCAACTCCAGTCGTAACAGCTTGTTCGATTTTGGAACACGATCACATGCAACCACGCGTGCACACCGCAGCTCAATGTTCATAAAAGCGTCAATGGAAACAGTTGGCAGATGCTCCATCGGCACAAACGGCTCTTGCTGCAGCGAAGCCTGCGTCGCCGCCTGAATCTGCGACGCCTGCTGTTCCATCTCTGCACACACAGCTTCTTCGTCCATCCGCGCAAAGAGAGGTGCCGCGGAGCAAACTTTCACGCCGCTTCGCAAAGCACCGAACGTCAGCGATTCGTCAGCATCGCCAAGTTGCGTGCGAATTTTTTGCGCAGTTTGCGGCATAAATGGCGTCAGCAGCGCTGCACCATACCGAATGGTTTCCAACAAATAGTACATAACGCCGCACAGTCGCCGTCTGCCCTCCTCGCTTTTCGCCAGTATCCATGGTGCTGTTTCGTCGATATATTTATTGGCTCTGCCAAAAAGCTCAAACAGTGCGGCAAGGGCGTCCGCAATCCGGTAGGAATCCATGGCGGAAAAAACGCGTTGTTTTGTTGTTTCGCAGAAAGACCGCAGCGTCTCATCCAAGGGTTCCTCCGTAGCGGGCGTGGGAACGCTTCCATCAAAATACTTCTGTGTCATCGCCACGCTGCGGCTGACAAGATTGCCAAGATTGTTCGCAAGATCCGTATTATACCGCGTAACAATCGCACCGGGCGTAATGGAACCGTCGGCATTGTATGGCATTTCTGCAAGGCAATAATACCGTACAGCGTCTACACCAAAGCGATCCGCCAGTGTATCCGCATACAGCACATTTCCTTTGGATTTGCTCATTTTGTCCGCACCGAACAAAAACCATGGATGCCCGAAAATTTTTTTCGGCAGCGGTTCTCCGAGCGCCATAAGAAAAATCGGCCAGTAAATCGAGTGAAAGCGCATGATATCCTTCCCAATCATATGCACATCTGCCGGCCAATACTTCTGATACAGTGCCCCCTGCTGATCCACATCGTAGCCAAGTGCCGTGGCGTAATTGAAAAGTGCATCGATCCAGACATAAATCACGTGCTTTTCATCAAATGTAACCGGTATGCCCCAACGAAAAGACGTGCGCGAAACACAAAGATCCTGTAGCCCCGTCTTCAAAAAATTATTCACCATTTCTTTGCGGCGGCTTTCTGGCTCAATCCAATCGGGATGCTGTTCGATGTACTGCAGCAAGCGATCCTGGTATGCGCTCATACGGAAAAAGTACGCCTCTTCTTTTGTTTTCTGCAACCGCGCCCCGCAATCCGGGCAGCATCCGTCGTGTTCCTGCGCTTGCGTTTGGGTGAAGAAAGCCTCACACGGTACACAATACCAGCCCTCGTATTCATTTTTATAGATGTCACCCTGACGATACAGCCGCTCAAACACATGCTGCACCGCCGCCACATGGTCTGCATCCGTGGTTCGGATAAAACGGTCATAGGAGATCTGCATACGATCCCAAATATGGCGGATTTCCCCTGCCACTTTGTCAACATACGCCTGCGGACTAACACCTGCCTGCTGTGCACAGCGCTCAATCTTCTGCCCATGCTCATCTGTGCCGGTCAAGAAAAACACATCATACCCGCGCTGCCGCTTATAACGCGCCACCGCATCCGCTGCGATTGCTTCATAGGTATTGCCGATGTGTGGCTTTTGCGAACTGTACACAATCGCAGTTGTAATGTAAAAGGGTTCTTTTTTTGTATCTTTCAAAGATCTGTACCATCCTTTCTTTCTTTATCTCGCCGTTTCCGCTCCGCATGCCGGCGCAGGTATCACCCACACCACATAAAAACAATCACGGCAAGCATACATTCCGATAAACCCTGTGCCGGGTGCAAGTAGCCGGACAAAGGTTACCAAACTTACCGCAGTCAGAGCCGCAACAATGGGTTTACAGCGACCGGGCAGAAAGTGAATTCAGTACGAAAGCGATGCTGCCGTAAATCTACCCGCCAGCCTCGCCCGCGTACGGGGCTGCCCCTTTTTGAGTATTGCCGCCCGCCTCTATTCTATGCGCTGTCCGCGCGCCCAGACAGACGCAATCGAAAAATCCAAACCTTTCTGCTCTTTTTGCAGCACTAAAAAGTCTGCCCGCAGGCCTGCGCGCAACGCGCCGCAGCAATTTTGAAGGCCAACCATTCTTGCCGGGTTACTCGTTGCGTACGGCAGCGCCTGTTCCAGCGACAACTCACAGAACTGCATAAAACGGCGCAATCCCGTCCAAAGAGAAATCGTGCTACCGGCAATATGCCCTTCCGCGTTCAACGCTTTTCCGTCCTTTACGGTCACGCTTATACCGGCAATTGCATATTCCCCATCCGGGCAACCCGTGGCCGACATAGAATCCGTGATCAGTACCAGTTTCTGTGCTTGCTTACAGCGTTGCGTCATTCGCACCATACCGGGATGCAGATGGAATCCGTCGCTGATGATTTCGCAAAAAGCATCTGTGCTCAGCGCTGCTCCGGCGCAACCGGGCGCACGATGATGCAGGGGTGGCATACAGTTATATAAATGGGTAAACGCAGTACATCCCCAATCCAGTGCCTGTAGCGCTTGCTCATAACTTGCATCGCTGTGGCCGATACCGCAGCTGCCGCCGCGGCGGCATACAGCGCGAATCGTTTCTGCAGCACCGGGCAGTTCCGGTGCCAGCGTGAAATGGAAAGCTCCACCATGTGCCGCGTCCAGCAGCAACTCTGCCTCTGCCGGCTGCGGCAGACAAAGAAGTTGTGGCGCATGCGCACCGCGGCGTATAGGGGAAAGATATCGCCCTTCTATATGAACTCCGTCAAAGCCTGCCTCTTGCACACGCTGTACCGCTTGCAGCATCTGTGCAAACGGTGCAGAAGCAATCGTTGGCAAAAGCGTTGTCGTACCATCCAATGCGTAAGAACGGCGCATTTGCCGCATCTGTTCCGCAGTGGCATCGCAAAAATCAAAGCCAAGCCGGCCATGGGTGTGCACATCCACGAGGCCCGGAATCAGTAAACAGCCGTTTGCCTGCCGTGTTTGAGCGTCTATCTGTGTTGTTTGCATCGGTGGCAACACTGCTTCAACCAGACCATCCCGCACCAAAAGCGAACCTGGGCAAAAGCATGCCCGTTCCGTGTCATAAATCTGTGCACCTGTCCAAAGTGTCCGTTCCGTTTTCAAGCCCTCCTTTTTCCCTCTTTTCAGTTCAGTATAACATATTTCCTATCCGGTTTCAACGGTTTTTAAAAAAAAGCAAGACATTTCGCCTCGCCGCCCGTTGACACAGAACACCGGAGTGTGCTATGATGTTGCGTATACGAAGAAAAGGAAAGGCTCGGTATTACGGCATGCAACAAAGAATTTATGCGGATCACGCGGCGACTACGCCGCTTTCTCAGCCTGCTTTCCAGGCAATGTTGCCGTATTTTACAGAGATCTTTGCCAACCCTTCCAGCCTGCACAGCGAGGGTATGCATGCAGCCGATGCGCTTTCTGTTGCGCGCAGCGCAGTAGCCGCCGGCCTGTCTTGCTCCCCTGCAGAGGTTGTCTTCACATCCGGGGGGACAGAAAGTGACGTGCTCGCCTGGCACAGCGCCGCGATGTTCGGGGCAGCGCAAGGAAAACGACATTTTATCACTTCGCAAATAGAGCATCATGCCGTTTTAAATACGGCACAAGCCTTGGCAGAGCAAGGGTTTTCGGTTACATTTCTTTCACCGAACAGGAACGGGCTGATCTCGCCGGAGCAACTACGCCAGTCAATTCGCGAAGATACGGTGTTTGTCAGCTTGATGACCGCAAATAATGAAATCGGTACGATCCAACCTGTATCTGCATATGCCGCTGTTTGCCGCGCGGCGGGGGTGCTCTTTCATACCGACGCCGTGCAGGCAGTTGGGCATATCCCCTTATCTTTTTCTGAGATCGGCTGCGACTATTTATCCTGTTCCGCGCACAAATTCGGCGGCCCGAAGGGCGTCGGTGTTTTACTGATCCGGCGCGGCGTTCCCTTTACGCCTTTGCTTTTCGGAGGCGCACAGGAACGCGGCCGCCGTCCCGGTACTGAAAATTTGCCCTGCATTGTCGGAATGGCAGCCGCTCTGCAAGATGCTCTACAAAACCGGGCCGCACAGGCCGCGCGCCTTATCCCGCTTCGCAACCGTTTGATGGAAGGGCTCTTACAAATTCCGTATACTGTGTGTGACGGAGATCCCGTACACCGTCTGCCGGGTAACGTGCACGTCTGCTTTGCAGGAGTGGATGCAGAAGCTTTACTGCTACGGCTTGATGCAAAGGGAATTGCTGCCTCCGCCGGCGCCGCTTGTTCTGCCGGCGCGCTGGAACCGAGTCATGTTCTGTTGGCCTTAGGGCGTCCTGCCTCTCTTGCGCGAGGGTCTTTACGTCTTTCCCTTGGATCATTGACCCAACCGGACGACATCCCGCAAATTCTGCAGGCAGTGACAGATGCTGTCTGTCACCTGCGCCGCCTCTCCCCCGGCTGGGAGCAATCAATCCCCGAAAACTTATTCTGATTTCTATGCAGAGAGGTGCACTGCCTGTCAAAACCGGCTTTTTGCTTTCCATCCGCACAGACCACGGACACTTTGCCACTCATGCAGCATAGGCAGTTTGCGAATGTAGCTTTTTTGAAAAGGTTGCGTGTTCAGCAACTGCTTTTCAATGACTCACATTGTTTCACGTGAAACACTCCTTTTTCCTTGTCATGTGTTGTTACATCTCTGCCCCTCCAGACATTTTCTATAAAATACAGGGCCTCCTGCACCGGTTTGGAAAAACCGATGCAGGAGGCTTTTGGCATTTATGTTTTATGTTTATTGAAACCGATGTGAAAAATTCTGTACGGTAGGTTTCCCCGCCGCCAGCAAAACTTCCCGGCCGCATTGCCGAGCATATCGCACCGTATACCCTGTCCCGCTTTGCATCCGGTTGCAAAAAGCGATACAAACCGCACTGCGATCTACCAGCGCTCGGTCACGTCGCAAGAATGTTTCACGTGAAACAGGCCGGTCTTCTTCCAAAATCTCCGTCTGATCCGCCTGTGCCAATATCACAGCATAGCGTTTTTGCCAATCAACACTCCAACCCCTGCTTTGTGTCCGACACGGCAAAAGCAAATGCAGCCGAATTTGCGGACACTCCGCACGCAATGCAAGCACTGCTTCCGCCGCAATAATATCAAACCCCATCGCGGCACCGTTGTAAAAGGTTCGAAATCCCCGCGCATACAATGTCCGAATCTGCTCCGGAAGCCATACCGCAAGGAATCTTTGTTCCTGTGCAGTTACGGTTCTGTGTCCGGTAAAACAAACACAGTCCTGCATGCCTCACTCCCCCTTCTTCTTTGCCGCTGCGGCAAACATCTTTCACTCTCGGTCTACATTCATCACCACATGAAAACGTGGATCCTTTGCTTGCAGCTGTTCTCGAATGCGGTTGAGTTTCTCCGTATATTCACACTCTTTTTGCCCAAACGGTACTACCACATCAAAAATGAGATTGATCCGCTCTGTACCGCCGGTCATACGAAAATCATGGAAAGCATACCGATCATCCACATCGGCAATTACGCGGGCTGTTTCAGAGCGCAGCGCATCAAGGCGCGGATCCTCTGTATCTATCGGATCCATATGAATGACAAGAGTCACTCCAATGGTTTGCTGCGCCCGATGCTCCAGTGCATCAATTACCTCATGAATCCGAACAATATCGCAAGACGCGTTGACTTCCGCATGTACCGTTGCAAAATTTCTGCCAGGCCCATAGTTATGTATGATTAAATCGTGTACTCCGAGAATCCCCTCGCCGGAAAGCACAAGGGCGCGCAAAGCTTGCACAAGCTTCTCATCGGGCGCACCGCCAATGAGCAAATCGATAGTGTCACGCGCTACAGAAACGCCCGCCTTCAAAATCAAAAGGGATAAAATCAACCCGGCGACAGCGTCAATAGGAAAAGAAACAAACTGTCCGAGAACCGTGGCAACAATAACAGCTCCCGTTGCCACCGCATCCCAGATGCTGTCTTGTGCGGCAGCAAACAAAAGCTGCGAAGAGATTCTCCGCCCCATGAGCCGATTATAAGAAAACATCCATAATTTTACCAAAACAGAACCGCACAGCAGCACCACCGTCAACAAATGAAACTGTACGGGAGTGGGATGTATCAGCTTTTCCACAGAGCTTTTACCAAGCTCAAGGCCAACCACTAAAATAAGTCCTGCCACACTCAAAGCTGCGATATATTCAATTCTGCCATGTCCGAGCGGGTGTTTTTCGTCCGGCTCTTCGCACGCCAACCGCGCGCCAATCACACTCACCAAAGACGAGCCCAGATCAGAAAGATTATTAAACGCATCGGAAATCACAGCAATTGAACCGGTTAAAAGCCCGGCCGCCAACTTGGCCGCAAACAAAACTAAATTGCAAAGAATCCCTAAAAATCCCGCCAAGGTTTCATAAGCGGAACGGACATGCGGATCCTGCGTATTCTCATATTGCTTGACAAAGCGTCGAATCAGTGCCTGCGTCATGCTACGCCTTCTTTCTTATCTCTTCTCCGGTGGGTTCTGCGGTGTATGCTGCAACCGCAAAAACCGTACATCTTTTCCGGAAAACAAAAGAGGCCGAGAAGCCCCAAATAAACGGGAAACGATACGGTCTTGGTACTTTTTTTGTAAATCGTCATCAAACAAATTGGTATTGATAATCCACGGCAAGCTGCGATTCATACGAATATTGAGCAAATCATACAAACAGCTTACGGAATATTGCGTAGTTGCTTCCGTGCCTAAATCGTCCAATATCAAAAGGTCACACGTAGCATACCGCTGCGTCGGCGTAGCAGAAGCATCGTGTGCAAAACGAGCGTTTTCATAAACAGAAAACAGTTCCGTTGCCGTCACGTAACATACATCGTAGCCCTGTTCAATCACCTGCCGCGCAATGGAAGTAGATAAATGCGTCTTGCCAAGCCCCGTCGGCCCATACAATAACAGGCTTCCACTCTGCTTTGGGGAAAACGAGGCAGCATACGCGCGACAAATTGCAAGGTTTTGCTCCATGCGCAACCGGTTTTCTCCCTGATAATAGGAAAGGTCAAATGTTTCAAAGCTTTGCGTCTGCAGCAGCGTTCCCAAGCCTGAATGCTCAAAACCCTCCAAAATCAGTGCTTTTTTTAAACATATACAACGCTTCCCGTCCACATACCCCGTATCCTCACAAAGCGAACACCTATAGTGCGGCTTGAGATAATCCGGGCTCTTGCCCAATGCACGCAGCATCTCCGCACGGTCCTGCAGGAGAGACTCGTTGGTGCTGCGCACCTTTGCAATACGCTGAGAAAGCCCCTCGCGCCCCCCGCATGCCGCTTGAAACAGCTCCAACCCAAGATTCTGCAGCGCACGATCTATCTGCTGCATTTCCGGGCAGATCTGATATATCTCTTTTTTTCGCTGTTCTGCTTCCCGCTGCGCGGCGGCTCGATATAGAGCCAGCCGTTCCTGGATACGGCGCAGATTTTCCGCTTCCTGATTCATACCGTTCTCCTCATTTCACCCTCAGGGGATGTCTTCTTTACCTACCTCTGCCGCCTGCACGGCACTTTGCGCCTCAGGCTGCCCGGTGCCGTAAGAACGTGCCAGCGCCGCGTCCAAAAATGCCGAAGCGGCAAAACTGTGCTTTCGTGCCTCCGCTTCGGCTTTGCCACTGCGGAAGGCCTCGTTCTGTGCACGTGCCTCTTCTTCTGTCGTGATGCCGGCATCGTATGCCTTTTTCAAAATCTTGTGCATATAAGCAAGAGTTGGGCGCGTCGTATGCTCTACGGTCTGTTCAAAGGCATATGTAAGCAACGCATCAGAGATGTTCCATTGCGTCCAATCATCGAGATACTTTCTCTCTTTGGTGCTCAGCGCGCGCGTACCGAGCCCGAAGAGACGCCGTACTTTATTTTCCAAAATCTCTACACGATCTAAATACGCAAACCTTTCTTCCAATGCGCCCACGGTTCGAATACCATCATCATATAATCCGGCAGCCGTTGCCTCGATATACCGCATGCTTGTTTTTTCTTTCTTTACAAGATATGCCAAAAGGGTCAAAATATAATGAGCGTCAAACCCGAAATAGTCATACAGAGCAACCAAAGAAGCCGTTTCATATTCGGAAAACACTTTGCCAAGCAGCTTTTGCGCCATATCTAACAAAGGCGGCAGTTCTCCGTTTTGCTGTAGCAGACGTGCCACCTCTTCGTTACGATAGGCGGGCAATCGGCTCTTTTTTGGACGCGCCGTCCCCGCGGCCACTGTAGATGCCGCCGCGGCTAAAGAATCTCCATGGGGGAGAACAGAGAGCCGCGGTGTCGGTTCCTTAGCATTTTCATATACAGCAGGCACTAAAATTCCTGCCTCCGCCAGTTGCTGTATTGCCGTTTCCGCCTGCAATTCGGTCAACGCGCAAACCGAGGCAAGCGCGCTGTATTTTGTTTCTGTCTGCAGACACAACTCAGGCTGCGCTGCAAGCGCAAACAATACTTTCATACAATCGCCGGATAACTGCGGCAAGTTGCGAAGTACGGCATCCCGCGGCAAATTGACCACGCCGTACCCGTAAGAAAATACGAAATTCATGCCCTCATCTCCTTGCCCCAGCATGTGCATTTGCTCGCATATCAGCCTTGTCAACACATCTGTGTGTCTTGTGTCCGATAGCAAAAAGGGCAAGCTTGCCCGCCTGTATGTTTGCCACCGCACTTGTATCTCGTGCCCGATTGCACATGCGCCTGTGCATCTGTATACTAACGTTTTTGTTTTATCGCGTACCGCGAATGCGATACATCAAGCGCATCAGGGAATCGCTCATGTGCACATTTTCCACGGGTACACCAATTTTTTCCAAATCCATTTCTGCATTGGAGAAATTCCAGATGCCTCGCACACCACAACGTGCCATTGTCTGTGCCGTTTCCGGCGCCGCTGCCTTCGGCACGGCCAACACGGCAATATCAACTGCAACGTTGGACAAAAAGGTTTCAATACCGGCAATATCCATGACCGTATATCCCCGCACAATCGAGCCGATCACCGTCGGATCTTTGTCAAACACACCGACTACCGTTACATTCCTTTTGGAAAACATCGGTGAGCCAATCAGGGCTCTACCGAGATTTCCAACACCCAAGATAACCGCAGTATAATGATCACTAACCCCAAGTATCTCGGAAATTTGCGAATACAAATATCGCAGATTATACCCGTATCCCTGCTGCCCAAACCCGCCGAAGCAATTAAAATCCTGCCGAATTTGCGAAGAAGTTACCCCCATAAGCGCAGATAGCTCACCGGAGGAAATGCGCAGAACACCTTTTTGTAAAAGCTCACCGAGATACCGATAATACCTTGGCATACGGCGGATTACCGCCTCTGATACCTGCGGTCTTTTTTCTTGATTTTGTTGCTTTCTTCCGTCTGTATCTTCCGGCTGCACCGGCTTTTTCCTTTTGTCCATTGCGCTGTTCTTCCTTTGCCGTTGTTTTTTATAACGATTTCTCTTTTTGCGGCCTGCCTTGCCGCTTTTGCGTGGAACAGCCTTCTTTTTATACCTGCTCCAGCGTCTCCATCACATATTCCGTAAAAGCATCGCAGCTTGCGCCCGTGTCTCTGCCGGTCATGACAAGCCGGCGCTCTGTAAACATGCAGCGATCCAACGCACGTTCCAGCCGGTCCGCCTGCGTCTGATATCCGATATGTGACAGCATCATCACAGTGGCACGAAGCATTGAGCAGGGATCGGCATACATGGCGCGCCCCTCGCTCACCATACGCGGCGCTGAACCGTGAATTGCCTCAAACATTGCATAACGCTTTCCGAGATTGGCGCTTCCGGCCGTACCAACGCCGCCCTGGAATTCAGCCGCTTCATCGGTGATGATATCGCCATAAAGATTCGGTAAAACAAACACTTTAAAATCCGTTCTGCGTTTTGGATCCACCAGTTTTGCGGTCATTATATCGATAAACCATTCCGTTGTACGGATTTCGGGATACTCTTTTGCAATTTCCTCACACAAATTCAAAAATTTTCCGTCTGTTGTTTTGATAATATTTGCTTTTGTCACAATCGAGACGTGATCTTTATGATTTTTGCGCGCATATTCGTATGCAAGGCGCGCAATTCGCCTGGTTCCCTCTGTCGTTGTCACACAAAAGTCGACACCGAGCTGCGGCGTCACATGGATCCCCTGGCTACCAACCGCATAAGAGCCCTCCGTATTTTCCCGGAAGAAAGTCCAGTCAATCCCTTGATCCGGTACCTTGACCGGTCGCACATTGGCAAACAAATCCAGCGCCTTGCGCATAGCAACATTCGCGCTTTCGATATTCGGCCACGGATCTCCTGCGCGTGGGGTAGTTGTCGGCCCTTTGAGAATCACATGACACGCTTTTAATTGCGCCATAACATCATCCGGAATCGCCTGCATGTGCGCGACTCGATTTTCAATGGTCAGCCCGCCAATATCCACAATTTTAATTTTCCCGGCAGCGATTTCGTTGGAAAGCATATGCTCCAGCACACGTCTTGCGCTCGCCGTAATCATAGGTCCGATTCCGTCGCCGCCGCAAACACCGATTACACAGCAGGGCAGCGAAGCATAGTCAATAAAATCGCCCGCCTTTTCAATTTCCTCATTGCGCGCAAGCTGGCCGCGCAGCACTTGTTTAAAATGTTCTGCTGCCGCTTCGATTTCTTTTTCATAGTTTTTCTGCATTGCTTTGTACCTCCAAACGATAAACGATATATAAATGTGCCGACCGTCGACGTTTCGGAGAAAGCAACGGATCGGTTTTGCCAAAATCAGGATACCTGCAGACGGTTCAAAAAATCTTATAATCTTTTTAAAAATTAGATTGCTGTTGAAATTTTGCAAAGCCGGCAACGCAGGAAAAAAGCGAGTAATCCACAGTATCCACACGGTTTTCCACAGATTTTCGGTAAGTTTTCCTTGTTCTATCAAGATTTTCTCGATTGACGGCGCGGTTTTCCACAAAGTTTCTCACACATTGTGGAAAACCACTTTTTGAAAATTTTGCACACAAAGGAAATTTTATATTACCAAAAAAAGGGTGGTGTCTGTGCGGTGCTACCCTTTTTTTCAATCGGCTGCACTGGCATTGAGATCGGTTGCGGCACGAACGCCGGCTAAAAATTCATAGATACCCTGTGCGCCAACCATCGCAGCATTGTCGGTACACAACGCTTTTTCGGGTACACAAAAGCGAACCCCCATGGAGTTGCAAAGGGAACCGAGCGCAGCGCGCAATTGCGTATTTGCAGCTACGCCTCCGGCAAGCACCATTGTATCCAGTGCATACCGCTGCAGTGCTGTTTGCGTTTTTTTACATACGCTTTCGCAAACCACCCTGCTTACCGAAGCGGCAATATCTGCGCGCTCGTACGATGCATCGCGCTGCTCGAGGCGATGTAACGTATTGATCACAGCTGTTTTTAATCCGGAAAAGGAAAAATCCAAAGAATCATCGCGAATAGCCGCACTGGGAAATGCATAGGCTTGCGGGTCGCCTTGTGCGGCAAGACGATCCATTTCCGCTCCACCCGGATAAGGAATTCCCATCACACGTGCAACTTTATCGTATGCTTCGCCAATTGCATCGTCGCGCGTGCGGCCGATGGTTTCATAGTCGGTATATCCACGCACAAGCAGCAGCGAAGTATGGCCCCCCGAAGCTACCAATGCTAAAAAAGGGGGAACCGGCGGCTGCGGCAAAAAATAGGATGCCGCCACATGCGCCCGGATGTGATGTACCGGGCATAGAGGCAAATTGTTTGCAAAAGCATATCCTTTTGCAAAATTCACACCGACCAACAGAGAGCCGATCAAGCCCGGCTGCGCCGTCACACACACACCGTCAAGTTTGGGAGCCTGTGCCAGCGCAATCGCTTGTGTGACAAGGGAGCTGATCGCCTCCGCATGTGCTCGCGAAGCAATTTCCGGTACCACGCCGCCAAAGCGGGCGTGCAACTCAATTTGGGAATTTACCTGAGAAGAAAGAATTTGCAGCGTACCGTCTGTCATGCGCCGCACCACTGCGGCTGCCGTTTCATCACAAGATGATTCCACTGCCAGCAGCGTCAGCATATTCGTATCCGACATCTCAGAGCATTTCCTCATCTTCATCAGCCGTCTGCACAGCTTCCTGCGGCAGCGGTTCATCCGCATCCAAACCCGTTGCATCCGTCGTATTGTCTTGCGTCTCTTCGTGCGGCACAACTGCAACAAACACAATGCTTTGGCCTGCTCGAAGCCGCATCGCAATAACGCCCTGACTCACCCGTCCGCACAAGCGCAACCCGGACGCCGGTGTACGTACAATCTGTCCTTCATTGGTAATCATCATCAAATCATCGTTATCACCTGCCGCTGCAATACCGGCAAGCATACCTGTTTTCTCCGTCAGATGATGTACTGCAAATCCCTTGCCGCCACGGCCATGCGCAGTAAACGCAGCAAAATCGGTACGCTTCCCGTATCCGTTCTGCGTCACACTGACAAGCTGTTTTGTTTTTTCCACTACGCACACGCCGCAAATACGGTCTTCCCCTTGCAACCGCATCGCACGTACACCGCGCGCCGTACGGCCCATAACACGCGCCTGCCGCTCCGAAAAACGGATACACCGACCCTCTTCGGTTGCAAGCAGCAACTCGTCTGTACCTCCTGTTTTGCGAACGTATGTTAACTCGTCATTTTCATCCAGCGTAATAGCAATTTTGCCGCCACGGCGCTGATACGCAAATTCTGAAATTTTCGTCCTCTTACAGATTCCCCGCGCTGTCACCATCATTAAATACTGATCCTGTGCAAAATTCTCCAACGCCACAACAGCACTCACACGTTCTTGTTGTGCAAGCTCCAAAATATTAACAAGATTTGTTCCGCGTGCCGTGCGTCCGGCCTGCGGCAGCATATAGGCTTTTTTGACATAAACTTTTCCGAAATTTGTAAAAAAGAGCAAAAAGGAATGGCTATCCACTACATAGACGCTTTCCACATAGTCTTCTTCTTTTGTGCCCATGCCGATCACACCCATGCCGCCGCGTCTTTGTGCTGCATACGTATCTGCAGGTTGCCGCTTGATATAACCGGCGTGTGTCATTGTTACAACACAGGTATGGCGTTCGATCAAATCTTCTGCCAAAATCTCATGCTCTGCCTCACAAATGATGGTTCTGCGCGCATCGCCGAATCGTTTTTTGATGGCGAGCATTTCTTCACGAATGATATCTTTGATGCGGCCTTCATCTGCCAAAATCGCGCGCAACTCCTCGATGAGGTGCTGCTTTTCAGCAAGCTCCTCCTCAATTTTAATGCGTTCCAACCCCGCAAGCTTACCCAAGGTCATGTCTACAATTGCCTGCGCCTGAACCTCGGTTAAACCGAATCTTTCAATCAGTGCATCTCGCGCCTGTGTAACGGATTCACTGGCACGAATGAGTGCAATGACTTCATCAATGAAATCAATTGCGATTTTCTGTCCTTCTAAAATATGTGCACGCTGCAAAGCTCGGTCCAAATCATACCGGACTCTGCGCACAATGACATCCTCCTGATGCTTTACATAACAACGCAGAATGTCAATAAGACCAAGCACCTTAGGCTGGTTATCTACCAGAGCAATCATATTCACAGCGCAAGTATCCTGTAGCTGCGTATATTTATATAGCTGGTTCAGAATGACCTGACCGTTGGCGTCGCGGCGATATTCCACTACAACGCGCATACCGGCGCGACCGCTTTCGTCCCGAATGGCGGTGATTCCTTCCACGCGTTTTTCATTGACTAACATAGCCATAGATTTAACCAGCTGGCTTTTGTTCACCATATACGGTATTTCCGTGATGACAATGCGGTGTTTTTCTTCTTCCACAGTTGCTTTGGCCCGCACGGTGATATGGCCTTTACCAGTTGCATACGCCTGATAGATGCCGGCGGTACCGTAAATGGTTCCATAAGTAGGAAAGTCCGGTCCTTTGATATATTGCATCAGCTCCGGAACACTGGCATCCGGATGTTCCATGAAATAAATTGTACCGTCAATAACCTCAGAAAGATTGTGCGGCGGAATATTTGTTGCCATCCCGACAGCAATTCCGACCGATCCGTTGACAAGCAGATTCGGAAAACGTGCAGGCAGCACGACAGGCTCTTCAAGCTTATTATCAAAATTCGGAACAAAATCTACCACGCGCTTATCAATATCAACAAGCATTTCATTGGCTATACGCGCCATACGTGCTTCGGTATATCGATACGCAGCCGCGCCGTCTCCATCCACGTTACCGAAGTTTCCGTGTCCGTCAATCAGCGGATAGCGCATGGAAAAATCCTGCGCCAGTCGCACCATCGCGTCGTATACGGCACTGTCGCCGTGTGGATGATACCGACCCAACACATTGCCCACCGTTGTAGCGCTTTTACGGAACGGCCGATCATAAGTTAGCTTATCATCATACATCGCAAACAAAATTCTGCGATGCACCGGTTTGAGCCCGTCTCGTACATCCGGCAATGCGCGGGCAACAATTACGCTCATAGCATATTCAATAAAAGATTTTTGTACATTTTTTTCAATTTGTACCGGTACAATTTTTTGATCTGCAAAAGTGATATCCTGTTTATTTTCCATGGTGGAAGCTGTTTCCTTTCCTTATACTTTACGCACCGTTACGCGCCGTGCCAACTCTTCCGCCGCAGTAACAGACGGAAGAAAGTGCTCTGTATTTTCCACTTTTGCGCCTGCCATTGCCGCAGCATGGCGTAGCGCAGTTTCAATAGGAATGGCCTGATCCAGTAAAAACACAAGGGTTGCCAGATATACATCGCCCGCACCGACCAATGCGCGCGGCGCAACAGACGGGGCATTTACCAAATAACTACCTTGTTCACCAACATAAACAGAGCCCTCTGCACCAAGCGTAACAGCCACTGCCGTCTGATATTCCTCATAAATTCGTTTAGCAGCATACAGTGCTGTGTCTGCCGAATCCACTGTAAATCCGAGCATATTGGAAAGCTCATGACGGTTAGGCTTCATCAAATACGGGCGCTGCGCAAGACCAAGCGAGAGTGGCTGTGCGTCTGCATCCAAAACAAAGCGTACATGCCGTGCACGGGAAGCGTCAAAATATCGAATCAAATCTCCGTAAACACCGTCTGCAATGCCATACGGTACACTGCCGCAAAGGAAAACCGTAATCGGTTCTTCATTTTCCTCCCGACCACTCAGCAAAGTTTGCAGCGTACGCAACAGTGCAGCAAACTCCTCCTGATGAATCGGTCCAGCGCGACCGTTCAATTCAGAGCAGATACCGTCTGCATCCGTCAGCTTAACGCAAACGCGTGTAGCTGCTTGTGTCTGTGTAAAGCGATTTGACAGCCCTTCCCGCGCAAGTAAATCGCAAAGAAGTTTGCCTGTTGTGCCACCGCAAAACCCAAACATATCACTTTGTGCGCCCAACATGTGCAGCATTCGGGACACATTCACTCCCTTACCGCCCGCACTGATCGAGCTGTGCTCAAAACGATTCAAAAAGCCGGGCTGAAAGCTATGTTGTAAAAAGATTGTTTGATCCAGACAGGGGCTTAACGTCAGCGTGGCATACCGCATTGTATGTTTCCTTTCCCCGTTTGTCAAAAATCGAGGTTTTCTGCGTATTTTGCGTTTTGCTCTATAAATTCGCGCCGAGACTCAACATTGTCTCCCATTAAAACAGAAAAGGTTTCGTCTGCCTTGATTGCATCGCTGACAGTAACCCGCAAAATCGTACGTTTTTGTGGATCCATCGTCGTCTCCCAAAGCTGCTCCTTATCCATCTCTCCAAGACCTTTGTAGCGTTCTGCTTCAACTTTTTCTCCGCCCAGCTCTGCAATATATTTATCTCTTTCCGCATCGGAAAAAGCATATCGCTGCTGTTTGCCCTTGAAAACTTTATAAAGCGGAGGCTGTGCTAAATACACATGCCCTTCCTCAATCAAGCGGCGCATATACCGATAAAAGAAGGTTAGCAACAGAATCTGAATGTGTGCACCGTCCACATCGGCATCGGCCATAATGATGATTTTTCCGTACCGCAACTTTTCCAGATCAAATTCCTCACCGATCCCGCAACCAAGAGATTGAATAATCGGCGTAATGGAAGGGTTGGAATAGACTTTATCAATTCGTGTTTTTTCAACATTCAATACCTTACCGCGTAAAGCAAGAATTGCCTGATAGCGACTGTCTCTGCCGTCTTTCGCGTTACCGCCGGCGCTGTCTCCCTCTACCAAAAACAGTTCAGTCAGGTCCGTTCTTCTTTCCTGACAATCCACCAGCTTACCGGGCAATGAACTGGAAATATCCAACACACTCTTACGAGAATTTTCACGAGCTTTGCGTGCAGCTTCTCTTGCACGGGAAGCTGCAAGTGCCTTATCCAAAATTGCCTTGCCCACCGCAGGATTCTCTTCCAGGTACTCCGAAAGCTTCCCGCTGAGCAAATTGTACACAAAAGTTCTTACTTCGGAATTTCCGAGTTTTGCTTTTGTTTGACTTTCAAACTGTGCATCGGGTAATTTAACACTGATTACCGCGCATATTCCCTCCCGCACATCTTCCCCGGAAAGGTTTTTATCTTTTTCTTTCAGAAAATTCCATTTTCGTGCATAGGTGTTCAGCACATTGGTCAACGCCATGCGAAATCCCGTCTCATGTGTTCCACCCTCAATAGTGCTCATATTATTGGCAAAGGTCACAACGCTTTCTGTATAACTATCGTTATATTGAATAGCGATTTCCGCCGTCATATCCCCTTTGGTACCCTTGACCCAAATTACATCCGGATGCACCGGCGCACAGTGCTTTTGCTCGTTTAGATAAGACACAAAAGATGCAATTCCGCCTGCATAGCAGAATTCCTCTTCCACGGGTTCCTCTCCACGCAAATCAATAAGGCGCAGCGTTACACCGGCATTCAAAAAGGCCTGTTCTCGCAATCTGCGTTGCACATTTTCATATTCAAATTCCGTTGTTTCAAAAATTTCGCTGTCTGGTTTAAAGCGAACATACAAACCATGCTGTTGCGTGTCTCCTTCGCAGGTAAAAGGACGCTGCACATGGCCGCGCGCAAAGCGCTCTGTGTATTTCTTTCCTTCGTTGCAATTGACAACTTCCATCCACTCAGACAATGCATTCACTACAGAAGCGCCTACCCCATGCAAACCACCTGCAATTTTATAGCCCTGACCGCCGAATTTACCGCCCGCATGTAAAACAGTAAAAACGACTTCCAGCGTCGGGATTTGCATTTTATGGTGGATACCGCCCGGAACACCGCGTCCATCATCCTGTACAGAAACGGATCCATCCGGATGTAAAGTCACTGTGATGCGATCACACGCACCAGCCATGGCCTCATCAATGGAATTATCCACAATCTCATAAATCAAATGATGCAGCCCGCCCGCAGAAGTTGTTCCGATATACATACCCGGTCTTTTTCGAACTGCTTCCAGCCCTTCCAAAACCTGTATTTGATCTTCATTGTACACGGAATGTTGCTTTTGTGTTGCCATTTGTTTGATCCTTTCCAATAGTATCGCCGTTTAGCACGGTGTCTTTTTTAGCGTTTTGTTTCCTATCTTTTGTTTCGTTGCTTTGGAGTATATCTCTCTGATACATAAAAATCGTTGTTTTGTGCGCGTTGCCGCAGAGTAACCGGAGAAAGTAAAGAGAAATATAATCTTTCTGCCGTTTCTTGTTTTTTTTCTCTGCAACCTGCCCGGTTGGACGCACAAGCTGTCTTTTTTTCGCTTGTTAGAATGAAGGATTTCGGCAAAGCCGAAGTGATCATTTCCGTTTTTTTATTCTTCTCCATTTGGTGCAGAAACTTTTTGGTCAGTACGGAAACTGTCGCGCTGTCCATATCAAAAATTCCCACAATATGTTTGCTTTGAATATTACAGCCGCCCCCACCATGTAAAAACATTTGCTTCTCCTTTTATTCGGTATGTGCTGTTTGCAAAAATGTCCCGTTTTGCACCAGCCAAATGCTACTTTCTGTTCCATATTCCGCACGCATGGCTGCAGGAGATTCACAACAACTCATCACCACTTGTTTTTCTGCCAGCGCCTCGTGCAAAAATCCGCGGCGACGTTTGTCCAGTTCACTGAGAACATCATCAAATAAAAAGACAGGGTATTCTCCGCTTTGCCGTTTTGACAGTTCCCCCTCAGCCAGCTTTAATGCAAGCGCCAGAGAACGGTCTTGTCCCTGTGAACAGTACAGCCGTGCCGGCCTATCATTCACATAAACTGCAAAATCATCCCTGTGTACACCACTTAAACAAGTTCGCGCAGCAAACTCGCGTTCCATATTTTTCATGCTTGCTTGATAAAACAGTTCCGCAGAGCATTGCTGTTCTTGTGTACAGGGAATGCCCTCCCTTTCATAGACCATGCGTATCTGCTCTGTATCCGCACTCAACGTCCGCATAAAAGCACAAACATATTCCTCCGCCGCAAACAAGTATTTTACCCTTGCCTGTGCAATTCTCTGTGCGTGCGGCGCCATTTGTTGATTTAATATTTCACACAGCGTTCTCTTTCTTTGTATTTCTGTTTTTTCACTTTTTAACAATGCATTTTTTTGCCGTAACAATTGCTGATACATACTCAAAGAGTACGCATAAGAAACGCGAAGCTGCGAAATTGCCCCGTCTAAAAAAAGTCTGCGTGTTGCCGGCGCTCCCTGAATCAGATACAAATGTTCCGGACAAAACAGAACGGCATGAAACGCGCCATAAAAATCTTTGGCTTTCGCAATCGCCACTCCGTCTGCACGCAGCTTTTTTGGTGCATTTGCAAACAGCGTTATTTCCAATGATTGCTGGCGCGGTTGCCGCTGTGTCTGATATTCCAGTTTTAATTTTGCCTGTGGCTGTTCAAAACAAATCATTTCTCGCTCACGTGCCGGACGAAAGCTGTGTGGCGCAGCAAACAGATATAATCCTTCCAGCGCGTTTGTTTTTCCCTGTGCATTCTCTCCGCACAAAATATTGATGCCGCTGTCCAGTTGTAACGTCTGTTGATGCAGATTTCGAAACGCGGTATAGCTAATCTGTCTTGCAAGCATTATAAGCGAACCGGAACCACCAAAAATAGAAAGCTTTCTTTGCGAATTCCTTCTTTTTCGTAGGCCTGAACCTCTTCCTGACTATACTGTGGCTCCATAACAATGGACACCAGCGGACTCACCAAGGAAATCTTAATTTTCTTACAGTCTGCCGCGCGTAATGCATCAATCAAATAACGACAATGCATTCCGATTTCAATCGATTCTCCCTCAATTTCCACTCGAAACTCGTCATATACCGAACTGTTCTGTGATGTAGAGGAAAGCATCACTCTGCCATCGCTTTCAAATTTACATACCACAGCCCCTTTGGATTTGCCCTGTCCCTTTTCTTCACACACCAGCGCCACACGCTCCAGACTTTCTAACATTTCTGAACGGTCAACAGTTACAAAAGTCTGCGGATTTTTCGGAATAAACTTCTCATACTCAATATAGCTTGTATTGATGAGTCTGGAAAAGAAATAAGTCGTTCCCATAATAAAGATGATATGTTTGCTGGTTGCAAGAATAGAAACATTTTTATCATTGTCAGCAAGCAATTTGTAAAGTTCTGCTATTGTTTTCCCCGGAACTACCAGGGAAAGAGACAAATCTTTTTGTTCATACGAATTTTTTTTCATATCCATCTGTTTTTCACAGATAGCAAGCCGAAATGAATCAGAGGAAACAATGACAATCCGGTCATTTTCGATGCGAAAGAGCAATCCATTGAGTGCCGGCCTTGGGTCATTATTTCCGACGGCATAAAAAGTTTTTGCAATCATGTCACGCAGTTGTTTTTGTTGCATGGTGAAGCCCCAATCGCCCTCTAACATCGGTGTATTGGGAAAATCCGATCCCGGCAGAGCCGCAAGGGTATATTCTGATAAGCCTGAATAGATTTTGGTATGCCCCTGTGTATCAATATCTATGTGTATGGGCGATGGCATCACACGCAAAATTTGTGAAAGACGCTGTGCATTAATAATAAAAGAGCCTTCCTGTTCCACCTGTGCTTGCAGATGACAACGGATTCCTTTTTCCAAATCAAAAGAATTCAAAATAACTTCTCCGGTTTTTTTCGCTGTAATTTGAATTCCTTCAATTGCCGTAATTGTATTAGAGTTGGATACTGCGCACAGTGCTTGCGTGATTGCAGCAAGCAAACTGTCTTTTTCAAAAACAAGCTTCATGAAATTTGTCAGCACCCGTAAAACAGGTGATTCCTTTCTGTTTTATCTGTTTGATGAAAATATTTACTGCTATTTTTCTGTAATACTATAGGATGTAGTAACGGTAGTAGTAATAAGACATGTGGAAACTGTGCAAAGGTCTTTTTTTTCTGAACAAACCTATTTTTTATACCGTTTTGTATTGTTAAAAAGCAGCAGAAAAACAAATGGAAAAACTGTGCACAAGCTCCACTTTTTTTGCAAATACGAAAAGCCTTACAAAACCGAAAAACAATGGGCGAAAAAAAAGTGGAAAAAATGTGCAGAGCGCATGTGGAAATGTGGATAATCTGTGAAAAAAACAGGCGTGTATTTTCAATCACATTTCTTTGCGAATTTCTGCAATCATATCGAGAATTTCTTGTTCCAGGATAGGAGATTCCGCCATTTTTTGTTCCACAACGGTAATGGAGGAAAGAATGGTAGTATGGTCACGGTTCAGTATTTTTCCGATGGAAGGAAGAGAAAGATCCGTAACCTGCCGAACAATATAGATACTGACATGGCGTGCGAATGCAATTTCCTTAGAACGCCTTGCTCCTTTGATATCGGCCGGTGTTACGCCGTATTTTTTTGCAACAACGGCAAAAATTCTGTCCAGCGTTACATTGGTGGGTTCAGCACCTGTCAATACATCCGCAATGGAATCCCTTGCCGCATCCATGGTAATCGGTAGATGTGAAAGATTTGTATAAGCGCTCAAGCGGCGCAGCGCACCCTCAATCTGGCGTACGTTGTTTTTCAATTTTTCCGCAAGATAGGTCAGAACTTCATAAGGAATGTCCAGATTCATACTTTGTGCTTTGCTCTGTGCAATAGCAACACGTAGTTCTAAATCCGGCGGCTGAATATCAATAATCACACCCCATTCAAAGCGGGTACGCAGGCGTTCCTCAAGTGTTTTAATATCTTTCGGCGGGCGGTCAGAGGTCAGAATAATCTGCTTACGGTCCTCATATAGCGCATTAAATGTGTGAAAAAATTCTTCTTGTGTGGAATTTTTGCCTGCAATAAATTGAATATCATCAATCAGCAAAACATCGGCTTTGCGATATTTGTTGCGAAATTCTACCGTGGTGTCGGAAGAAATGGAGGCAATCAGTTGATTGGTGAAGGCCTCTCCTTTAATATAAATGATATTGGCACCGGGGTTATTTTCTAAAATCCGGTTGGTAATGGCATAAAGAAGATGCGTTTTGCCAAGACCGCTCGGGCCATGAATAAACAAAGGATTATAATTGGTAGAGGCAGGTTTATTTGCTACCGCAATACAAGCAGCGCACGCTAAGGAATTGGAAGAGCCCACAATAAAATTTTCAAAAGTATATTCTCGACTTGCAAAACTGCGGCGTGGATCACCCGTGGTCGTATCCAGCTCAGCTGCACAAAGGCTGGAAGTTTGCTCTATTTCTTTTTCAACGGTTTTTTCGCGCTCTGCAGTTGTATCCAAGAAAGAGGATTCTTCTTCGCGTACACCGTCACTGATCAAAAAAGGCTTAATTTGTTCGCCATTGGCAAGAGCAAGCTGTATTTTTGCAGCGTTGATCGGTTCATGTTCTGCAGAGAGAACACAGACACGCAGAGGAAAGCCAACGGTTTCTTCAATCAATTTTTGCACAGTATGCACATATTTTTTGTTGATGATATTCGCTTTCATATCGCTGTCGGATACAAGAATACATTGATTTTCATCCATTGCAACCAAAGAAAGAGAAGAAAACCAAAGTGTACGCACAGTCTGCGGAAACTGCTCCAGCAGCTTTTCATAGATAAGAGTCCAAACTTCATTGTTGCCGGTCATGCTTTTTATCCTTTTCCTTTCCGCAGGAAATAATCCGAAGGATTATATTTTGCTTCCATTATATATATACCATTATAGCATGAACAGACTGATTTGACAAGAGTTTTCCACAGATTTTGGAGTATTTTTGGGGGATTCTTTCAGAACTTATGCAACCGCTCTTTACAAAATTTCGCCAAGCGTTTATAATACAGAAAAAAGGAGGAATCACGGATGAACCAGGGTTTTCTATTGGAAAATGATACGGCAAAAAATCTATATGCTGCCGTAGCAGACCTGCCGATTTTGGATTATCATTGTCATCTAAATCCGCAGCAGATCTATCAAGATAAGCCGTTTGAAAGTGCGGGAGAACTGATTTTCGGACAGGATCATTATAAATGGAGATTGATGCGTTCCGCGGGGATCGCGGAGGAATATATCACGGGGAATGCGGCCCCACAAGAAAAATTTCGGGCCTATGCACGTGCGTTGAGTCGGTCTGTGGGCAACCCACTGGTGGATTTTACAGCCCTTGAACTATATCATTTTTTTGGAATGGAAGAAAGATTGCGCGAAGATAATGCTGCACAAATCTATATGCAGGTGGAGAAAAAGATTTTGTCGGAAAAGCTCTCTCCACAGAAGATTGTACAACATGCGGGCGTTACGCTGATTGCTACAACCGACGATCCGGTTGATTCGCTGCAGTGGCATGAAAAATTGGCCGCCTCCGCATGGAAAGTTCGTGTGATTCCCTCGTTTCGGACAGATCGGCTTTTTGCTTTTGAGCGGGAATATCTTACAGAGCTTGGAGATGTTGCAAAAATAAAAATTTGCTCTTTACAGGATTTAGAACAGGCACTGGCACGAAGATTGACTTTTTTCCGCGCACACGGATGTTTGTTTTCAGATGTCGGTATTGAAAATTTTCCGAAAACAATTGCAACACAGGCGCAAGCAGAGCAGATTTTTTCTGCTATTTACCACGGAAAAACCTGTACACAAGCGCAATATGATGCACTACGCGGTTGGCTGTTTGTAAGGCTGGGGGTGCTGTACCGGCAGCAGGGCATCTGTATGCAGTGGCATATGGCGGTAAAACGGAATACCTGTCAGCGTCTTTATCAGCAGTATGGGGCAGATTGCGGCGCGGACTCTATGGGAGAAGCGGTCAGTGTAGAAAGCATTGCCCACCTACTGAACGCAATAGAACAAACGCTCGATGCGAAAGGGCAAAAAGACTTGCCGTATACAATTCTGTATTGTTTAAATCCTTCCATGCGGGATGCAATGTGTTCTCTGGCTGCTTCTTTTCGCAATGTCCACTGCGGGGCGGCCTGGTGGTTTTTGGACCACCGGCAGGGAATATGGGATACACTTGCGAGCTGTGCACAAGCGGGTTCTTTGAGTGCTTTTCCCGGTATGCTGACAGATTCCCGAAGCTATTTGTCCTATGCACGGCATGACTTTTTCCGACGCATTTTGTGCAGCTTTTTGGCACAGTATGTGCAAGACGGTACAGCTGCATGGGAAGATGTGTTGCAGCTTGCAAAAATGCTTTGCTATGAAAATATGCATCACCTGATATCTACATCCAATAAAAATGAGGAGAAAAAAAAGAAATGAAAAAGACAATTGTAATTACAGGTGCTGCCGGCGTTCTTTGTTCTGCTTTTGCACGGGCACTTGCCGCAGATGGGCATCGTGTTGCATTACTGGATTTGAACGAGCAGGCAGTACAACAGCTGGCAGCTGACATTTGTGCGCAGGGAGGCAATGCCATTGGCTGCGGCTGTTCCGTTTTGGAAATAGAAACACTGCAGCAGGCAAAACAAATGTTGCATACGGCATTCGGCCCCTGCGATGTGCTCATCAACGGAGCGGGAGGCAACTCGCCTCGCTGTACGACTGCACATGAGACCTATGAACCGGGAGATGAAGCAGTACGCTCGTTTACAACGTTTTTTAACATTGAGCGTACCGGGTTTGATTTTGTATTTGGGCTGAATTTGGACGGAACACTGCTACCCTGTCAAGTCTTTATGCAGGATATGTTGGGGCGCACTGGCTGCTGTGTTTTGAATATTTCGTCTATGAACGCATTTACCCCACTGACCAAGATTCCGGCATACAGTGCAGCAAAAGCGGCGGTTTCTAATTTTACAAAATGGCTTGCCGTTCACTTTGCACCGCAAAAAATTCGCGTTAATGCAATTGCACCAGGTTTTTTTGTAACCGCACAAAACCGGTCGCTGCTGTTTGAAGAAGATGGCACGCCGACTGCACGCAGTGAAAAAATTTTACGTGCAACACCTGCAGGGAGATTCGGGGAGCCGGAAGAATTGCTTGGTGCGGTTCGTTTTTTAATCGATGAAGAAGCAGCCGGATTTGTCAGCGGCGTGGTATTGCCCGTGGATGGTGGATTTTCTGCGTACAGCGGTGTATAAAACACAAAAAAGCCGCTTTTTTGGATGGATCCGTTGCAAAGAAAACCCCCTCCGTATGCGTATTGTCATACGGAGGGGGTTTGTACATATGTCGGATATGGTTGCAGCAAATAAAATGCAAACGGAAAAACCGTACGGCTTTCTTCTTGGGAAAAAAGCAAAAGCTAAGCCATTATATTACACGATGCACACGGCATATGTGTATATTTTGATATGGGTGCATTGCAGAACAGGAAACCTGGCTTCACACGGATTTGTCTGTAAGCAGCCGTGCAAGATATTGGCCAGTATAGGAATTCGGGCAGGCAGCAACCTGCTCGGGTGTGCCGCAGGCCACAACGGTACCACCGCCATCTCCGCCTTGCGGACCAAGATCAACGATATAATCCGCTGTTTTGATAACGTCAAGATTGTGCTCAATGACGACAACGGTATTTCCGCTGTCCACAAGGCGCTGTAAGATGGCAATCAAATGCGAAACATCTTCCGAATGCAAGCCGGTGGTAGGCTCGTCCAGGATGTACAGGGTGCGGCCGGTTTGCCGTCGAGAAAGTTCACTGGCAAGCTTCACGCGCTGTGCTTCTCCGCCGGATAGTGTCGTGGAGGATTGTCCTATACGCAGATAGGAAAGGCCCACATCATATAGGGTTTGTAATTTAGCACGCAGGCGCGGCAACTCTGAGAAAAAGGAAAGGCCTTCTTCCACCGTCATATTCAGCACATCTGCGATATTTTTGTCTCGGTACGTACATTCCAAAGTTTCACGGTTATAGCGTTTACCATGGCAGACATCACAGGTAACGTATACATCCGGCAAAAAATGCATTTCAATTTTTTTCACACCGTCTCCTTCGCAGGCTTCGCAGCGCCCACCCTTGACGTTAAACGAGAAACGGCCGGGTGAATAGCCGCGTGCTTTTGCTTGCGGTGTCATCGCAAACAGCGACCGAATATCCTGAAACAAACCGGTATACGTGGCGGGATTTGAACGTGGTGTTCTGCCAATCGGGCTTTGGTCAATGCAAATGACTTTGTCCAGCGCCGCAACTCCTTCAATGCGGTCATGTGCGCCGGGAAAGGTGCTGGCATGATTTAGTGTATGTGCAAGAGAAGGGTAAAGAATACCGTTAACCAGAGAAGACTTGCCCGAACCGCTGACCCCGGTGACACAGACAAAACAGCCCAGCGGAAAAGAAACATCGATATTTTTTAGATTGTTTTGTCGAGCTCCGTGTATGGTGAGCAAATGCCCGTTCCCGCATCTGCGTATCGATGGAATAGGAATTTTTTTGCGCCCGCTGAGATATGCACCGGTAATTGAATTCTGATTTCGCATAATTTGTTTTGGCGTACCGGCGGCCACCACCTGTCCGCCGTGAATACCGGCGCCCGGGCCAATATCCAAAATGTAATCGGCTGCAAGCATGGTTTCCTCATCATGCTCCACCACAATGAGACTGTTGCCGGCATCGCGAAGTTGCTGCAGAGTTCGAATGAGCTTTGCATTGTCTCGCTGGTGCAGCCCGATGCTTGGCTCATCTAAAATATACAGCACACCGGTAAGCGCAGACCCAATTTGCGTGGCAAGCCGGATGCGTTGTGCTTCACCCCCGGAAAGAGTACCGGCAGAGCGGGAAAGGGTGAGATATTCCAAACCCACGTTTTGTAAAAAAAGCAGCCGTGCTCGAATTTCTTTGATAATTTGCTGAGCAATCACTGTTTCGGATTCTCCCAGCTGCAGTGTATCGAAAAAGGCGATTGCTTGCGTAATATTTTTGTGGCAGAGTGTATCAATGTCACAGCCGCCTACGGTAACATTGCGTGCCGCTTCGTTCAGTCGCGTTCCGTGACAGCTCGGACAGGGGCGAATCTCCAAAAATGCATCGTAGTATTCGTTTGCAAAGCTGTCTGCCCGTTCTGCGATAATGGATAAAAGGCCCTTATAGGGAACGTTTTGTTCATGCCTCTGCCCGTCGAAGTACCGTACCACGTGATACAATTCCCGGCCGCTTCCCTCCAGCAGTACCTTCTTTGCCGATTCGGAAAAAGAGGCAAAGGGCATATCGATGGAAAAGCCGTGTTTTTGCCCAACGGCGATGAGCAATGGCCCCATCCAAGTATCTTCGCTGACGGTTTTGAAGCCGTTTACCTGCACAGCGCCCTGGCGCAAGGATTTTGTGGGATCGGGAATAATCTTTTCCGGGCTGATAGCGCGCATTTGGCCCAGGCCGGCACAATCCGGACAGGCACCAAAAGGATTATTAAAAGAAAACATTCGCGGCGTCAGTTCGCCAACATTGAAATTATGTGCTTCACAAGCATATTTTTGCGAAAAATACAGTTCTTCATCGAATTCCTGAGATGGCTGCACGGGAGCAATCAACAGATTCCCGTCTGTCAAAGAAAGGGCGGTTTCTACGGAATCGGTTAAACGGGCAGAGAACTTCTTTTGGTCTTGCGGGGTATCACGCAAAATCAAGCGGTCGACGACAATGTCAATATCGTGGCGTAAATTTTTGTCCAGAGAGATTTCTTCAGAGAGTTCATACATTGCGCCGTCTACGCGCACACGCACAAAACCGCTGCGGCGTGCGCTCTCAAAAACTTTTTCATGCATACCCTTTTTGGCACGCACAACAGGGGCGAGCACCAAAAGACGCGTGCCGGAGGGCAGGGCAAGGATCCGGTTGACAATTTGATCCACGCTTTGCCGGCGAATTTCTTTTTTGCATACGGGACAATGGGGAACACCCACGCGCGCATATAAAAGCCGCAGGTAGTCATAAATTTCCGTCACGGTACCCACGGTGGAGCGGGGATTGCGGGAGGTTGTTTTTTGGTCGATGGAGATAGCAGGTGAAAGGCCTTCCACGCTGTCGATGTCCGGCTTGTCCAACTGCCCGAGAAACATACGGGCATAGGAAGAAAGAGACTCTACAAACCGCCGATGTCCCTCTGCGTAAATTGTCTCAAAGGCAAGGGAGGATTTTCCGGAGCCGGAGAGCCCCGTAAAAACCACCAACTTATCCCGCGGAATTTTGACGTCAATGTTTTTTAAATTATTGACGCGTACACCGCGCAGCGTCAAATATGGTATAGACAAAGCAGTTCTCCTTTTATAACAACATAAAATGTGTGGGTTATTGCTTTTTCCGTTTGTTTTGTAAAATGGCTATCTGGTCTCGGTAATAGGCAGCTTGTTCAAAGGCAAGCGCGGCCGCAGCCTTGTGCATTTCTTCCGTCAAAAAGGCGATGGGATCTTGCCCGGGCGGAATGCCCCGAACAGCGGTAGATGCCACAGAGCCGGTGTTTGTGCGCTTGCTTTTGTTTTTTGGCAAGGGGTCCTGCACGGCAATTGCAATCGGCTCTGCAACGGGCTTTTGCACGGTGCGCGGTTGAATGCCATGTTCTTTATTGTAGGCATCTTGTACGGAACGGCGCCGCTTGGTTTCGCGCATTGCTTGTTCCATGGATGCCGTAATGGTATCAGCATACAGGAGCACTGTACCGTTTTCATTGCGTGCGGCGCGTCCTATGGTCTGAATCAGCGAGCGTGTACTGCGTAAAAAGCCTTCCTTGTCGGCATCTAATACGGCTACCAAAGATACTTCCGGCAAATCAAGCCCTTCGCGCAGCAGGTTGATGCCGACCAAGACATCGAAAACGCCGCATCGCAGATCCCGAATCAGCGCGGTTCGCTCCAAGGTGTCAACCTTATGGTGAATATATCGTACGCGTACGCCGTTGGTTTCCAGATATTCTGTTAAATCCTCAGCCATTTTCGTAGTCAGTGTTGTGACAAGTACGCGTTCACTGCGGGCGGTGCGCAGACGGATTTCTCCGAGCAAATCGTCCACCTGCCCCTGCACGGGGCGTACTTCAACGAGTGGATCTAATAGCCCGGTCGGTCGGATGATTTGCTCTGCTGTTTGCGCGGCGTGCTCCAGCTCATAGTCACCCGGAGTTGCGCTGACATAGATTACCTGGTTGCATTTTTCTTCAAATTCATGAAAAAAAAGCGGACGGTTGTCAAAGGCAGATGGCAGACGAAACCCATAACGTACCAGGTTTTCTTTCCGCGCACGGTCTCCTCCGCTCATGCCGCGAATCTGCGGAACGGTTACATGCGATTCGTCGATGAAAAGCAGATAATCGCGTGGAAAAAAATCCAGCAGTGTATAGGGTGTTGATCCGGGTGCGCGACCGGAAAGCACACGGGAATAATTTTCCACGCCTGCACAGCTACCGACCTCTCGCAGCATTTCCAAATCATACCGGGTACGCTGCTCAATGCGCTGTGCCTCCAAAAGCTCCCCGCGTTGGCGGAAGTATTCCACCCGCTCTTCCATTTCCTGCGCAATTTCGTGCAGCGCAGCCTCTCGCTTTTCATCGGAGACGGCGTAATGGGTTGCAGGATAAATAGCTGCGTAATGCAACGAAGCAAGCACTTGTCCGGTGAGCACATCAATACGGCAGACACGGTCAATTTCATCGGCAAAGAATTCAACGCGCAGGGCTTTCTCCGCGCTGTTTGCCGGGACAATTTCCACGGTATCGCCGCGCACACGAAATTTGTCACGTGCAAGGGAAAAATCGTTGCGTTCATATCCGATGGCAACCAGCCGAGCGAGAAAAGCATCTCGATCCATTTGCATGCCCGGGCGAACGGAGAGAACAAGCTTTTGATATTCTGCCGGATCTCCCAGAGAATAGATACAGGAAACGGAAGCAACGATGATGGTGTTGCGCTGCTCAAACAAAGAAGAGGTTGCGCTGTGCCGCAGTTTGTCAATTTCCTCATTGATCAACGCGTCTTTTTCGATATACAGATCTTTTCCGGGGATGTAAGCCTCCGGTTGATAATAGTCATAATAAGACACAAAGTATTCCACAGCGTCTTTTGGAAAAAAGCGACGCATTTCAGAACAAACCTGTGCGGCAAGTGTTTTATTCGGTTCGATAATCAGTGTGGGGCGGTTACAGTTTGCGATAATATTTGCCATAGTAAAAGTTTTACCGGAGCCGGTAACGCCGAGCAAAACCTGTGCACCAAGCCCTGCCTGCACACCGTCGGAGAGCCTTTTGATTGCTTGCGGCTGATCGCCGGTGGGACGGTAGGGCGTTTCCAGATGAAAGCAGTCCAATGCAAAACCTCCTGCGGCGTCAAAACGCCTGATTTTTGCTTGTTGCGCGGTTGAACAGTGTATGGGGATACACTTTGCTATTATACCATTTTTCCCCCGGTTTTGAAAGAAAACGGCATACTTTTTACAAAAAAGTCACCAATCGATGCTGCTTGTCGGCGCAGTTGTTTTTTCTGCATGAAAAACAGCAGTACCTGTTGCAAAAAACAGCCGTGTCGGGTATTATAAAGACAACAATAAAACGGAGGGGCAAAGATGAAACTACAAGACAGAAGCAAAACAGCTTCTTGCAACCAATGGGATCTTTCCCACATTTACAAAACGCGGGCAGATTGGGAAAAAGCGCTGACCGAGGCAACACGGGCAACGGAAGCTCTCCTCCCGCTTGCAACAACGCTGGGCACAAGTGCGAATGCGTTGGCAGCAGGGCTTGCGCAAATTTTACAGGCACAACAACTGCAGCAGCGGGTGTATATTTATGCCTATCTTACCTTATGTCAGGACAACGGCGATGCAGATGCACAGCAGATGGAGGAGCGAGCACGGGCGCTGGGCGTGTTATTTGAAAGTACAACTGCTTTTGTGGAACCGGAGTTACTTGCCATAAACGCGCAAACGCTGCAACAATATTTGATGCAGCCGGAGCTTATACCGTATCGCCACCGGATCGAGAACATTGTGCGCGGTCGTGCACATGTCCTGCCTTTCAAAGAGGAAAAAATGTTGGCGATGTTGCAGGATGCGGCGGGTAGCTGCCGCAAGGGCTTTGAGATGCTGCAAAGTGTAGATATGCCGTTTCCAGCCGTGCACGATGAACAAGGGCGGCTGATTTCGCTAAGTCACGGCAATTACGGGGTGCTTCGCGAGAGCCGCAGCAGAGCCGTACGAAAAGAAGCGTTTGCAGCATATTTTGGAACCTATCGGCAATATTGCAATACTTTTGCCGCACTACTGGGCGGCAGCATCAAGATGGACTGCTATTACAGCCGCCAACGCAATTTCTCCGATGCATGTGAAATGGCACTGTTCCAAAAAAATGTGCCCTCGGCGGTGTATGATACACTGATTGCAGCGGTACATGCGGCTCTTCCGCTGTTGCACGACTATCTTGCTTTGCGAAAGCAAATACTGGGGCTGGATACACTGCACATGTATGATTTGTATTGCCCGATGGTGCCGCAAGTGGAAATGCCCATGCCGTTTGAAAAGGCGAAAGCCTTAGTGTTGCAGGCGACGGCTTGTCTTGGAGAGGCATACACTGCAACATTGGAGCGGGCATTTGAGGAGCGATGGATCGATATATATGAAAACCGCGGTAAAACAACCGGAGCATTTTCCTGCGGTGTTTGGGGGGTTCACCCGTATGTACTGCTCAATTATACGGAAACGCTCGATGATGCATTTACGCTGGCGCATGAGCTGGGGCATTGTATGCATTCATACCTGGCAGACCAAGCGCAGAGCTATGGCAACCATGCGTATGAAATTTTGGTAGCGGAGGTTGCCTCTACGGTGAATGAGGTGCTTTTGACGAAGTATTTGCTTGCTGAAGAGCAAGATCCGGCGCGCCGTGCATATATTGCAAACCATTTACTGGAGGATTTCCGCACAACGGTGTTCAGGCAGACGCTGTTTGCGGAATTTGAACGCACCACGCATCGGATGTATCAGGCGGGCGAACCACTGACTGCATCTTCTATGAATGCACTGTATCACAGCCTAAACGAGCAGTATTACCAAGGGGTGGAGATCGATGCCGAACAAGATGTGGAGTGGGCGCATATTCCGCATTTTTACGATGCGTTTTATGTTTTCCAATATGCCACGGGCTTTTGCACCGCCGTTGCAATCGCCGGGAAAATTTTTGCTACCCAGGATGCAACGGCGTATTTTGCGTTCCTTCGATCCGGCGGCAGTATGTATCCGATGGAGCAGCTGGCATCGGTTGGGATAGATTTGACAAACCCCAAGACCGTACAAGATGCAATGGAGCTTTTTGCGGATACTTTACAGCAACTTCGAGAGATGCTGCTCTAAACGGCTGTGTAAACGTGCAAGGCTGTTTTTTGTTCTGGCACGGTCGCTTAGGTCATAGCAGAGAACAGAGAAAACCCGCGCTGAAAAAGCAGCGCGGGTTCCTTATTGTGTATAGCATGCGTAGATGGCTGCGAATAACCGGTGATGGCACTAAGTTAAGCGTCAGCAGCACCAAAAAGAGCCAACGCTTGCAAAGCGGCAGCTTGTTCTGCTTCCCGTTTGCTGCGGCCGACGCCGGTACCGATGACATTGCTGTTTAGGCGAGCCTGTATCTCAAACTGTTTGTCGTGGTCGGGACCTCTTTCTGCAACAAGAACATATTCCAGGCGCTCTCCCGGCTCCTGTTGCACAATCTGCTGCAATTTTGTTTTATAATCGTGTGTACGACCATGCATAACCGGTGTCTGTGCGACAAGAAACGGCATGAGAAAGCGGCGAACGGTTTCCAGGTTTGCTCCGCTATCCAAATAAATTGCGGCAAGGAGGGCTTCAAAGGCATCTGCGAGGATGGATTTTCGGGTTCTGCCTCCGTTTTTTTCTTCTCCATGCCCTAAGAGCAAAAAGTCACCCAGGTGAATATCACAAGCGTTACGCCATAGTGCTTCTTCACATACAAGTTGTGCACGCAGCTTGGTAAGCTCCCCTTCAGGATCTGAGGGGAAAAGGGAAAACAGATAGTCGCTCGTGAGCAAAGAGAGGATGCTGTCGCCTAAAAATTCATATCTTTCGTTACAATTGCAAGGAGTTCCTTTGGCTTGCAGCTCATGTGCCAAAGAGGAATGCGTCAACGCCTGCGCTAACACGGTGCGGTCGGCAAATTGATAGCCGATAGTCTGCTCCAGGTTGGCGATGTCTTCTCCCAGTAGCTGTGCCATGTTATCCATGGACTTGTTCCTCCGCGGTTTCTGCCGGCTGCGGCTGCTGTGCCGCTTCGATCTTGTCGGAACGGACATATTGCTGCGCCCAGGCGGCGATTTGGTCGGAAATACCGCTTTGCAAATAGGCGGCTGCCTGCCGGATGGCATTTTTGACGGCACGCGCATCGGAGGAGCCATGTGCTTTGATGACGGGTTTTGAAATACCAAGGAAGGGCGCGCCGCCATACTCCGAAGCATCAAATTCTTTTTTCAGATCGACAAACTGTTTTTTGAACAAAATGGCAGACATTTTGGTTGCAACATTGGAAAAGAACAGACCTTTGACCTTTTGCAAAGCAAATCGGGACATTCCTTCCACCAGTTTGAGTGCAATATTCCCTGTAAATCCGTCTGCGACCAACACATCGCACTTCCCGCGCGGAATGTCCTTGCCTTCTATATTCCCTACAAAATGCAGAGAAGAATTTTGCAGAAGTTGATAGGTTTGTGCATAAACCGGGGGGCCCTTGTGTGCTTCGGTCCCGTTGTTGAGTAGGCCGACCTCTACATGCGGATTTTGGAAGATGCCCTGCATATAAAGTACGCCAAGATGAGCAAACTGTTCCAAATACTCGGGGACAACGGTGACGTTTGCACCGCTGTCCAGCAAGAGCAACGGCCGTTCAAACGGCAAAATCGTGCCGATGGCTGCACGGCGGATTCCGCGGTGCGGGCGCACATAGGTTGTAGCGCCGGTGAGCAGCGCGCCGGTATTGCCAGCGCAAACAAAGGCGTCGCCTTCCCCATCGGCGAGTGAGCGCAGTCCGATTGCCATGGAGGAGTTTCGCTTCTTGCGCAGAACGTCAAATGGCTCGTCCTCCATGGTCAAAATTTGTTCTGCATGTACCAGTGTAATCCGCTGTCCGACTTGTTCCGTTGCACCGCACAGCGCAAGCTCTCGACGAACCGCCGCTTCATCGCCAACCAATGTCAGCGAGATATCCATTTCCTGCAGCGCTAAAACGGCGCCGCGGACAATGGCACCGGGCGCGTTATCGCCGCCCATGGCGTCAATGATGATCCTCATGGAAGCAAGCCCTCCTTATAACATGTATCAAAATAGGTAAGACTACGGCGAACATATTCGTCGTATTTTGCGCGTTTTCCGCCGCGTACACGTGCGGATAGCGGTGCAATTAAGCCAAAATTGGCATTCATCGGTTCAAAACGAACATGCGCAGGATTTGAAATATAGGAAGCCATCGCGCCCATCATGCTGACCGGAGAAAAGACAAACGGGGCCTGCCCCATCGCTTGCCGCGCGGCGTTTATTCCGGCGATGCATCCGGAGGCAGCGCTTTCCACGTAGCCTTCAACTCCGGTCATCTGGCCGGCAAAGTAGAACTTTGGCTGCGAACGCCAGGCGTAGGTGGCGTCTAACAACGCCGGCGCGTTTAGATAGGTATTCCGGTGCATTACGCCATAGCGCAAAAAAGTAGCGTTTTGCAGAGCGGGAATCTGTGAAAAAACACGGCGTTGCTCCGAAAAAGTCAACCGCGTCTGACAGCCGACTAAATTATACATTGTGCCTGCCGCATTTTCTCTGCGAAGCTGTAAAACGGCATAGGGCTCTTTGCCGGTTCGTGGGTCGGGCAGTCCCACGGGCTTAAAGGGGCCATAACGCAGGGTATCAATTCCTCGCGCTGCCATAACCTCGATGGGCATACAGCCTTCAAAAACGGTCAGATCTGCCTGCGCTTGCGCATCAAAATCGTGCAATGGGGCAAGCTGCGCATGCAGCAAAGCGTCATAAAAAGCGGTATATTCTTCTTGTGTGAGCGGGCAGTTGAGATATGCCGCTTCCCCTTTGCCGTAGCGTGAAGAAAGGTAGGCATGTGTGTAATCGATGCTTTCACCGTCTACAATCGGAGCGGCAGCATCAAAAAAATGAAGCGATTCTACGCCAAAGGCTTCTTGCAGTGCAGAAGCCAGGGGGGCAGAGGTGAGCGGACCGGTCGCGATGACAACGATGCCGTCTGCTGCATCCGGCAGAGCCGTTACTTCGCAGGCTTGTACGGTGATTCGCGGATGTGTACGCAACGCTTGGGTAACATGCGCAGAAAAACGTGTGCGGTCAACTGCCAAAGCGGCGCCCGCCGCAACAGCAGTTGCGTCTGCGGCGGAAAGAATGAGAGAATGCATACGCCGTAATTCTTCTTTGAGCAGTCCCACTGCGTTAAAAAGCTGTGCAGAGCGCAGCGAGTTTGAGCAAACCAGCTCTGCGAAGTCCGGGGAGTGATGTGCAGGGGAATAGTGCAGCGGCTTCATTTCTAAAAGCTGTACGTGAACACCGCGTTGCGCAGCTTGCCAGGCTGCCTCTGCGCCCGCAAGCCCGGCGCCTATGACGGTGATATGGGGGGGTTGTTCCGGTGTATTCAAAGGTCCGATCCTTTCGACTGTTCATTTTGTGCGGTGTCTGTGCCAATGGCGGCCAGCTCCTGCGGGGTCATCTCACGCTTATAACCGCAGGCCTTATCGTGGCAAAGCACGTAGTTTTTTCCTTTTTTTGCATATAACAGCTTGCCGCAGCTTGGACAGGTTTGTGGCAGAGGAAGATCCCAGGAAGAAAAATCACAATCGGGATATTGCTCACAAGAGTAAAAAATACGTCGATTTTTTCCCTGCCGCTGCAAGATTTGGGCGCCGCATTTCGGACAGGATACACCGATGGGGTGCTTAATCTGCAAAGTGTTCTTGCATTCCGGATAGCGGCTGCAGGCATAGAAATTTCCGTATCGCCCCGGCCGCACCACCATATCTGCACCGCACAGCTCACACTTCAGCCCGGTCGGCTGCGCAGGCTGTGATGCAGTTTGGTCGGGAGCGATCAGGGGTTTTGTGTTGCGGCACGCAGGGTAATTGGGACATGCCGCAAATTTCCCATAGCGCCCGTTTTTTACAACCATAGTTGCACCGCACTTTTCACAGATTAAATCTGTTTTTTCTTCTGCAAGTGTTACCGCACTTTCCGGTGCATGCGCCTCCGCGTTCTCCAAAGCTGCGGCAAACTCGCCGTAAAACCCGGAAAGAACTGTTTCTACCGTGCACTTGCCTGCGGCGATTGCGTCCAGCTCCTCCTCCATATCGGCGGTAAAAGCACAATCAACGATTTTTGGAAAGTATTCCAGCATGAGCTTGTTGGTAACTTCTCCCAGTTGTGTCGGTTTGAGAGCTTTTCCTTCCCGTACAACGTATCCGCGGGAAAGAATTGTAGAGATAATCGTTGCATACGTCGAAGGCCGTCCGATGCCGCTCTCTTCAAAGAAATTGATCAGAGAAGCTTCCGTATACCGCGCAGGTGGCTCGGTCATGTGCTCTTTGGGGGTGATGGAGACAACGGGCAACACGGTGCCTTTTTCCAGTGCCGGCATACGTATCCCCTTACCGGCAGTATCGCCCTGCTCTTCCTCCTCTTCATAGACAGCGGTGTAACCGGGGAAACGCACCGTATAGCCGCTTGCACGGAAGGGCTCTTTGCCTCCTTGCAGCTCCACGTTTACAGTATCAAGTTGTGCACTGGCCATTTGCGAGGCTAGAAACCGATTCCATATTAACCGATACAGCTTAAACTGGTCTGCGCTGAGTTGCTTTTTGATTTTTTCGGGTGCAAAACGCATATCGGAGGGGCGGATGGCTTCATGCGCATCCTGTGCGTTCCTGCGGGATTTATAGATCCGTGGCTTTTCAGGATAATATTCCGCACCATAGGTGTTGACGATATACGTTTGTGCCGCTGCTTGCGCTTCCTGACTGATGCGCAAAGAGTCGGTACGCATATAACTGATCAAGCCGTTTACCCCGCCCAGGGCGGCGCCAAGGTCTATTCCTTCGTACAGTTCCTGTGCAACGCGCATTGTGCGGCTGGTCTGAAATCCAAGGCGACGATTGGCCTCTTGTTGCAAAGTAGAGGTGATAAAGGGGGGCTGCGGCGCTTTTTGCCGTACAGCTTTTTTTACTGCGGTCACGGTCATGCTTTGTCCGACAGCGGCGATCACTTGATCTGCCTGTGCGCGGGAGGAAAGCGTGGAATGCGGACCCTCTCCGCCGGCATATCGAACGTCAAGCGGTTTTCCCCCCGGGGTATTCACGGTGGCTTGCAATGTCCAGTATTCCGTTGGTACAAAAGCGCGAATTTCATTTTCACGGTCCACGATGACGCGTGTTGCAACAGATTGTACGCGCCCGGCGCTTAACCCGCTACGAACCGTTTTCCATAAAAACGGACTGAGTTTATAGCCGACGATCCGGTCTAAAATGCGGCGCGCCTGCTGTGAATTGACCAAATCCATATCGATCGCACGGGGATTTTTCATGCCGGCGCGAACAGCGGTTTTGGTTACTTCGTTGAACGTTACGCGGCGAACCTTAGCAGGATCGATGGCAAGAGCCGTGGCAAGATGCCAGGAGATGGCTTCTCCTTCACGGTCCGGGTCGGTCGCAAGGTAGACATATTTTGCCGCTTTTGCTTCTTTTTTCAGTGTGCGAATCAAATCGCCTTTGCCGCGGATGTTGATATATTTCGGTGCAAAACCATTTTCAACGTCGACAGCCAGCCGGCTTTTCGGCAAATCACGGATATGACCGTCTGAGGCCAGAACCTTATAGCCGCTGCCGAGAAATCCTTTCACCGTCGCAGCTTTATGGGGAGACTCCAGAATTACAAGATTAGCCATGCGTGTGATTCCTTTCCTTAATATGGAACTACCCGCAAAATGTCGATGTGCCCGAATAGCCGGAACACCGACGGCGGATATTATATCTGTTTTTTTAGGGCATAGCGGTCTCCGGGTGCAAGTGTTATATACCCGTCAAGCTCAAGCTGCATCAAAGGCAGAGCCAACTCCTGTAAAGAAAGGCCGGTTTGCTGAGCAAGCTCTGTGCTGGTTGCACCGTTTGGGGAAAAAGAGCGCAATGCTTGCAAAATAACCGTGCACGGTTCTTCTGCTGCGGCGGGCGACGCAGTGCCGCCTGCGGTTGGATGCCTGACAGAGGTGTTGCCATTTCCGCTGCTGTAAGCGTCTTTTCGTTTTGAGGGGACCGAAGAAGCGGGAGAAACCTTATGCATATGCGCAGTATGCGGTGCTGTTCCGCGGGCGTTGTCATTGCAGCACAGTGCGTCGCTTCCAAAGCGCGGCAAGGGAGAATACGTGTCTAAATCGACCGCACCGGCAGAGGAGTAAGCCGACCGCAGCGCGGGAAAAAGGGGAAGCACGTCCCGGGCGGCGGTTACAATTTGTGCGCCGTTGCGGAGCAGGGAAAGATTTCCGGCATAGCGCTCGTCTTGCAAATTGCCGGGTACTGCAAAAAGCATTCTCCCTTGTGAGAGCGCATATTCCGCCGTGCGCAGCGCGCCGCTTCCGGCGGGTGCCTGCACAACGACAACTGCGTTTGAAAGACCGCTGATGATTCGATTGCGAGCCGGAAAATAACGCGGCAGCGGTGGCGTAAAAGGCGGATATTCCGAAAGCAGCAGCCCGTGGGAGCAAATCTTTTCTGCTAAATTGCGATGTTGTGACGGATATATTTTGCAAAGGCCGCTGCCGAGTACGGCAACGGTGTATCCCCCGCCATCCAAAGCACCTTGATGTGCCATGCCGTCGATGCCGAGTGCCATGCCGCTGATAACGATAGCTCCTGCCCTGGCAAACGCGTAAGAGAGATCATATGCAGTTTTACTACCTGCAGCATCCATACGGCGCGTACCCACAACAGCAATTCCGGGCATTTCGTGTGGTGGCGCAAGCGTACCTCGCGCATATAAGACCGGCGGCGCGAAAGGGATTTCGCGCAAAGAAGCCGGATACTGTGGATCACAGATGCCAATCACAGAGATATCCTCAGCCTGGCATACTGCTTGTATATGCCTTGCGGCATCGAGCGACTTGTCTATGAGTTGCGCACAGGCGTTTTCACTTAAAAACGGCAAAGCCTGCAGTGTGGCAATCTGTGCCTGATAGATTGCCTGCACCGATCCGCAGCTGCGCAACAATGCGGTTGTATCAAAACGGGCGGTGTGCGCTGCCTGGGAAAGCCATAAACAGAAAAGTTGCTCTTGTTCGTTCATATGCGCTCCTCCCGTCGAACGGTTTCCCAAATCAGAAGGGCGGCAGCTGCTGCCGCATTGAGACTCTCGCTGCCGGGCGTCATGGGGATTTGAACCGCGCCGCAGCAGGCTTGTGCAGCCGCGGCGGAGAGCCCATGCCCTTCATTGCCAACAGCAAAGACAACAGCGGGTGGCAGTGCATCGGTTCCCAAACGCAGACCATCTGCACGCGGCATGGCTGCCAGAGGCACATACCCTGCGCGACGCAAACTGTGTAGATACGCAGCGGCATCCGTGCACAGATCGATGCGCTGGCGAAACAGCGCACCCATCGCTGCACGAACTACGCGTGGATGATATAGCTCTGCACAGCCGCAAAGACACAGCCTGTCTATGCCTAATGCGGCGGCTGTGCGCAACACGGTCCCCACATTTCCCGGATCCTGCAGGTTTTCACACAAAAAAATTTTTTCCGTAACGGCGGAGTTTGCAGGCGAGGCGCCTTCATACATTGTAACTGTTTTTACAGTTTTGTCAAGAGCGGCAGCAATGCAAAAGACCCCTTGCGGCGCTTTTTCAAGGCTAAGCTTATCGTATACTGCCTGCGTAACCGTAAAGCGCTGTACGGATGGATCAAGTTGCTCCAGTAGAGCTGCTGTTTGCTCTGCACAGGAGGAAGTGACAAAAACGGCACGAAGCGGAATCCCGCAAAAGATTGCTTCTTTGAGCAGTTTAACTCCCTCAAAGCAAAAAGTGCCGCTGCGTGTGCGTTCTTTTTTTTCGTGCAGTTTTACGGCAGCTTGCACCGTTGCGTTTTGGCGACTGCTGATCCAGATGTTTTGCTCCATGTCCGTCGGCGTTCGCTGTAGCCGCGACGCACTCCTTTCGTGCTTTTTCGCTCCTTCATACAATAACGCAAAAACCAAAGCATACGCACGCGCAGCTTTGGTTTTTTCGGGTCATATCTTACAGTGCGGCTTTTGCCTGCTCTGCCAGGGCCGCAAAGGCTTCCTTATCGTTGACGGCAAGCTCTGCGAGCATCTTGCGGTTAAGGATCACACCTGCTTTTTTCAGACCGTGCATCAGGGTGGAGTAATTCATGCCGCAAACCTTAGCCTGCGCGGAAATACGAGTGATCCAAAGAGAACGGAAGTCTCTTTTCTTTTGCTTTCTGCCGATGAAGGCATAATTGCCGCTCTTCATGACGGCTTGTTTTGCCATCTTAAAATGCTTGCTCTTGGCGCCCCAATATCCTTTTGCTGCCTTGAGTACTTTATTTCTTCTCTTGCGCGTCATCATCGCGCCCTTGACTCTTGCCATTGCTCTCTACCAATCCTTTCTTGTACGCAGTCGTGGTTTTATTTCCCGATGAGGACACGCACGGTAGGTGCGACGTGCTCACTCATAATAGCACCGGAACGCAGATGTCTTTTTCTTTTTGCGTTTTTCAATCCGAGGTTGTGGCGGTGATGTGAGTGGTTCATCTTGACAAGACCGCTCTTTGTGAGCGAAAATCTCTTTTTAGATGCGCTGTGCGTCTTCATTTTTCCCATATCCGTTTTCCTTCCTTTCTTACGGCGAACGCATTACGTTCGCACTTTCGCGATTTTTATACAGCGCCCGCTTGCTATCGGGCGCGGTTCAGCTTTTCTTTGCAGTTTTTGCAGCGATGGGGCTGATGACAACGCTCATATAACGACCTTCCACCGCCGGAGCCTTTTCTGTGCTTCCTTTTTCCGCACATGCGGCAACAAATCGCTCTACAACTTCTCTGCCAACCTCTTGATGCGCCATTTCTCTTCCCTTGAAACGAAGCTGAACTTTGACTTTATTCCCACCGGAGAGAAAGCGCAGTGCCTGGTTGACACGCGTATTAAAATCGTGTGTATCGATGGTGCAGGAAAGCTGCACTTCCTTGAGCTTAACAATTTGCTGCTTTTTCTTTGCTTCTTTTTCCTTTTTGTCTCGATCAAAGCGATACTTGCCATAGTCCATAATGCGGCATACCGGCGGAACGGCGCCCGGCGCCATCAAAACAAGATCCAGCCCGGCTTCTTCTGCCATCGCCTGTGCTTTGTCAATCGGCACGATGCCAATCTGCTCGCTTTGTACGCCGACAAGTCTCACCTGTGGGGCTTTAATTTGCTCGTTGATCATAAGATCTTTTGTGCTAATAGAAACACACCTCCGTTGTAATAAACTGCAAAAGAAAAATGCGAAAGACGAAATAAACGCCTCCGCATCCATACACGTCGCACCCTTGGGCACAGAACCGAGATTGACCGGCATGCGCTGCACGACGGTGAGAGCGGAGGACGCTCTACTTCTTTTTACGCCTTACTATACCATACTTTTTTGCATATGTCAAGGAAAAGCGGCGAAAAAGTTCTCCCGTTCGGAGAAAATTTTCGCCGCATGCAAAAGGTTAGGTGTCGAAGGTTAACGATCCAAAGCAGCCTTTGCCTGTGTATAATACTCAGGTGTTGGGTTGCCATAATATTTCGGGGCATATTCCGTCAGATAATCGGAAAGCTGGAAGACTTTGATATAGTCTACTACGAACGGAGAAACCCCGTTTTCATCGAAATCATCCCGCGAACATACCTTGGTTTCCCAGTCTGCC
>JAXDZV010000037.1:0-2615 GCA_034086705.1 Eubacteriales bacterium
ATAGCTCACGATATAAAGACTACATATTATCAATGCTCTTTGTTAAATACCTCAGTGATGTATATGCCGAAACAAAAGAAAACTATATGAATCAGTATGACGGTGATGAACGCAGAGTGGAAAGAGCTATGAGCCGAGAACGGTTTGTTATGGAGGACACAGCCACATTTCAATTCCTGTATGAAAACAGAAATGATTCAGAAATAGGCCAAAAAATCAACGTTGCTCTCAATAGCATTGAAAACAGCAACAGTGCAAAACTTCGTGATGTGTTTCGTGCGATCGACTTCAATTCAACTGTGGACTTCGGAGAACCAAAAGCCAAAAATGCAATTTTGAAAAATCTGCTGGAAGATTTTAAAGAGTTGGATTTAAGACCGTCACAGCTTGACAGCGTAGATATTATCGGTGATGCCTACGAATACATGATTGCAAATTTTGCCTCAGATGCAGGAAAAAAGGGCGGAGAATTTTACACGCCGAGTAAGGTATCGGAGCTTGTGGCAAAGTTGGTTGCTCCGAAAGAAAATGACAGAATATACGACCCCACGTGCGGCAGCGGCGGTTTGCTTTTGAAAGCTTACAAGGAAGTTGGGAACGGCAAAACGCATATTTACGGGCAGGAACAGAATATGCAGACATGGGCAATGTGCAGAATGAATATGTTTTTGCACAATGTTGATGACGCGACGATTTGGCAGGGAGACACGCTTGCCAATCCTCAGAATGTTGAAGACGATAAACTTATGAAGTTTCAATGTATTGTTGCAAACCCTCCGTTTTCGTTGGACAAGTGGGACAGTGGATTTTTAGCTAATATTCCGACGAGCGAAAAAGGTAAAAAGAAAGAAAAAATGACGCCGGAACTTGACCCATACAGAAGATTTGACTGGGGTATTCCGCCGACATCAAAAGGTGATTATGCGTTTGTAATGCATATGCTACACAGTCTTGCTGACGAAAACGGCAGAATGGGTGTTGTTTTGCCCCACGGCGTATTATTCAGAGGCGCAAGCGAGGGCAGAATCCGAAAAACAATAGTGGAGTTTAATTTTTTGGACGCTGTGATCGGACTCCCGGCAAACCTGTTTTATGGTGCCGGCATACCTGCCTGCATTCTTATCTTCAGAAAGGACAGATACACAAATAACAGAGTTTTGTTTGTGGATGCCAGCGGCGATGAGCATTACGCAAAAGACAAAAATCAAAACATATTAAGAGATTGTGATATAGAAAAAATCGTAAGCACATATAAAGCATATAAGAACGATATAAATTTCACCGGTGAAGAAAAATACAGCCATGTTGCAACGCTTGACGAAATAAAGGAGAATGATTTTAACCTCAATATTCCCCGGTATGTAGATACTTTTGAGGAAGAAAAATTGATTGATATCGATGAGGTCAAACAAAATATTGCAAATATAGAGGCTGAACTTGAGGAAGTTCAAGCACAGATGAAGAAGTATCTGGAGGAATTGGGAATATGAGTATAATTAAATCATTTTCTGTTGGTAATGGAGATTTGTTTTACATTAATCATGGTTCGGATAATTTTACGGTAATAGATTGTAATTTGCAGGATGATCAAAAAGAAAAGATTATGGATGAAATATGTAGTACCGGAGAAGCCAAAGGCATTATGCGCTTTATTTCTACGCATCCCGATGAAGATCATTTTCACGGAATAGAATATTTTGATGAAAGGTTTTCAATCATTAACTTCTATTGTGTTAAAAATGAAGCGACAAAATCTGAGGAAACACCATCATTCAAGCATTATTGTAAATTGAGAGATGCAGAAAAAGCATTTAATATTTATAAAGGATGCTCTAGAAAATGGATGAACCAAAGAGATGATGAGCGTGGCAGTTCCGGCATAAACATTCTTTGGCCGATAACAACAAATGAAAACTTCAAGTCTGAATTGAAAACCGCTAAAGATGGTGGAAATGCAAACAATATTTCACCAATAATAAAATACAGTCTCAAACGAGGTGTTAATGCTTTGTGGTTTGGAGATTTGGAAACGAATTTTATGGAATCCATTGAGAATGAAATTACCTTGTCTAAGGCGGATATTGTATTCGCACCACATCACGGAAGAAGCAGTGGAAAGTTGCCAACAAAATGGTTAAACCAAATATCACCTAAAGTAATAGTTATAGGTGAGGCTGATTCCTCTATGTTAGATTACTATAAGGGATACAACACTATAACTCAAAACACCGCTAAAGATATTACTTTTAAATGCGAAACTGGGAAAGTTCATATATATGTATCAGCATCTGGTTATTCGGTTGATTACCTTAATGACGAGAAGAGGACAAATACTTCTTTAGGAAACTATATAGGGTCATTTGACACAAAGGAGAAATAGTATATGAAAGATAAAATACCGTTTTATAATATTGTTAATATGTTTTTTGTAGGAGCAGTTTTTTCGATAATGGTTATTCTAATGTTTGTCGAAAAAATAAATATAGAGCAAAAATATATGGATATAGCACTCGAATGGAATTTTATTGTTTCAGCATTCATGATAATTACTATGTATGAAATGGGATTTATCATTAACCGTGCAGCCTCAGTTTTGATTGGTGAGATTTTGGTAA
>JAXDZV010000009.1:0-2302 GCA_034086705.1 Eubacteriales bacterium
AAAGAAAAAAAGCTTCATTGGTAATAAAAAAACATTCTCCTGTAAAGTTAGTTTATATTATAACATAAATTGACAGAAGAAATCATCATTTTACAAGATGTGGAAAATCGGAATTATGTTTCTGATGATTCTGCTTCGGAAGCATAAGCAACGCCTGAACTGCTGTCGGCAGCGGAATCGAGAGAGTGCGTAAACAGAGTATTGATATGAGAGCGCTTATCTGCAAAACTATAATATTTTTGCCCGCAAACAATGATATGATCACTTAATTGAATTTCGAGCCGTGAAAGAGTTTGTACCAATTCCTGAGTGACAGCGATATCCTGGCGGCTGGGCAGCACATTGCCGCCAGGATGATTATGTGCAAGAATCAAGCGGGAAGCGTTGTGGCGCAGCGCAATAGCGGCAATTTCCCGTGCTGAAACGGGAACAGAATCGACAGAACCTTCCATGACGATGCATTTATGGAGCACGCGGTAAGAAGCATCCAAACAAATCAGATACAGACATTCAGTCTTGCGCCCGAACAGCAGAGAAGAAATGTATTTAGCTGCCTGAGTGCTGGTGGAAAGAAAGGTTTCCTCATTTTGCTGTGCGAAAAGCCGATGAGCGACAGGAGCGAACAGGAGTAACAAAGAAGCGGAAATTTCTCCAATGCCGGAAACTTTGCATAACTCTTCTTTCTCCGCATGCAGTACCGCAGAAAGGGAGCCGAACGTATTGAGCAAGCGATGGGCCAATTGATTGGTATCTATGCGGGGCCGCGCGTAGGACAGAATCAGTTCCAGCACTTCATGATCAGCGAAGCTTTCCAGACCGGCTATGGCAAAGCGCTCTCGCAGTCTGCTGCGATGACCTTGATGCAGATGGGAGGATGATTTGCTTTGATCCATAAAAAATACTTCCTTTCAGGAGAACGTAGAGTGCAAAAGGCTTTTTCTGCGAAAAAGTACCATTAAGATTGACAATCTGCGCTATACGATAATATAATTTATTTTGTATAGGCAGGAGCGGAATGCATACTGCCCTAAACATCATAAAACGATTCTTAACAGTATCATATCATATTTTAACAGGAGAATACATCAGTGAAACAATTGACAAGCAGACAACTTCGGAGCCTTTGGTTGGAATTTTTTAAATCCAAGGGTCATACTATAATTCCCTCTGCCTCTTTGATCCCGGAAAACGACCCTACCGTGCTGTTTACAACAGCGGGCATGCATCCGTTGGTTCCCTATCTGTTGGGTGAAAAGCATCCGGCAGGCACAAGATTGACCGACGTGCAAAAATGTGTGCGCACCGGCGATATTGATGAAGTGGGCGATGCTTCCCATTGCACGTTTTTTGAAATGTTGGGCAACTGGTCGTTGGGTGATTATTTTAAAAAAGAGGCTATTTCCTGGAGCTTTGAGTTCCTGACCGATGAAAAATGGTTGGGCATTCCTAAGGACAAACTGTATTTTACTTGTTTTGCAGGAGATGAAAATGCTCCCCGCGATATGGAATCCTATCAGCATTGGAGAGATATGGGCGTGGAAGAGAGCCATATTTTCTTCCTTGGTAAAGAACACAACTGGTGGGGCCCGGCAGGTGTGACCGGTCCGTGCGGCCCGGATACCGAAATGTTTATCGATACCGGCAAGCCCGCATGCAGCGACCACTGCGATCCTTCCTGCTCCTGCGGAAAGTATCTGGAGATCTGGAATGACGTCTTTATGGAATATAATAAGAATGAAAAAGGCGAGTTTGAGCCGCTGGCACACAAGAATGTAGATACCGGCATGGGGCTCGATCGAACCATATGCATTCTGCAGGGAAAGAAATCGGTCTATGATACGGATGTATTTGCAGATATTCTGGCTAAGATCAGTGAACTTTCGGGCAAAAATTATGAAGATGATGAGGAAACCACAAAGGCGTTCCGCATTGTGGCTGATCATGTGCGGTGTGCAACCTTTATCATCGGTGATGAGAAAGGTGTTACTCCTTCCAATGTGGATCAGGGATATGTATTGCGCAGATTGCTCAGGCGAGCGATTCGTTTTGCTATGAAATTGGGTATTGAGCAAGGCGGATTACCTCAGGTTGCTCAGCAGGTGATCACTCAGTATGGAGATATCTATCCTGAGCTGGAAGCAAATCGCGAGAAAATTTTAAGCGAAATTGCCCAGGAAGAGGAACGCTTCTCCCGCACGATTAATCAGGGAATGAAAGAGTTTGATAAGCTGGTCACTTATCTGAAAACAAAGGAAATCCCCGGGAAGAGCGCTTTCCGCCTGTATGATACATTTGGTTTCCC
>JAXDZV010000072.1:0-9001 GCA_034086705.1 Eubacteriales bacterium
TACTATGGAGGACTATTGTACATTGGTTACAGTGAAAATGCTGTGCGGCAGTGCTGTAAAATGCATGCCGGAGCAATCACGGTTATCTAAGCGGATGGTGTGCGTGCTCACGCGTGCACAATCTTCGTATGCAGCTGTACGGTATACATCGAAGGCATGATATTGCGCAACTGCACTACCGGAGAGCTGCAAATCAAAATCAAGAAAAATTCCCTCGTTTGTTGGGTTGCATCCAACCAGTGTCAGCTGTTGCCCCGTTGTATCCGAAAAAGCAAGCACGGGAATTTCCGGTGCTGAACACATGGCTCCGATACGCACAAAGCCAGGGCGAACATACCGAAAGACATGCTTAAGTGCGTAATATCGTTTTTTGGGATTGTACAAAGACAGACCGGTATGCAAAATGCCGTAACAAGTCCATTGTTGGTCGTGATCGTGATAGTTGTCAAATGCGTCCCACACAAGCGCGCCCTGCATACCGTCCTGTAAAAGTCTGCACAGCCTTTGAAAGATACGCCAGGCGATCGAGTCTTCTTGCTGGGGAATTTGAGACAAGTCGCCAAACTCTGTCATCCAAAAGTGTGCCTGCGGAGCAGTTTCTTTCTGATAAGCAACCTGTTGTTGCATACTGAGATCCCAATAATTGTGCATACCGAATACAGCGATGCGTGGTTGCAGGATTGCATCGGTGAGCACGGAAGCAGCAAACGGTGTTCTGTGGTCTCCCTGTTCTGCAACAACAAGGGAAACGTCTTGCATGCCACGTGCGTCCAGAGCGGCCAGAACCGCTCTGCACGCCAGACGGAAACCGTTTGGATCCAGAGCGGGGCCTTCCGGAGGGCCAAAATCTGTTTCATTCAAAGGGCTCAAGAGCCGAAATTGAATGCCGCTGTGACGCATCCATTGCACATAATCGGCGACCATTTCGGCATAGAAGTCGTATCGCAGCAATGTTTTTCCGTCATCTGTACACATCCATGCGGGAACGGTGCCGCTGATCGTCAGATACGGTTCAATACCGCGGATATTTAGGTGGCGCGCCAAGGCCAACCCACTTTGAAACGGCGGTGTTTGATAAATTCGGTCTAAGTGTGCACGGCTCAACGCTTCCGAAGGCGTAAGTGTGTTATTGGGGTCAATCCAATTTGCATTGCCGTAGGTATCCATGCGGAAGAGCGTTGCACCGAGGTCGTCGATCAAATAATCTACAACTGGACGCAGCTCTCCTTGGTTGTAGAGTTTTGCATTGATATTGACGCCAAATCCGTCAACGGTTTGGTATCTCTGCTTTGTATCAATATGTAATTTCTCAGTTCGAATAATTTGCATAAGCTATCCTCAAAACGCCGAAAAAGGAGAAATGTCTAGGGCTTATTGCAGAATACGCAGCCGTACTACGGCGATCTGTTCCTCTTTAAAGAAGCAGCGAACAGTATGCGTTCCCATGGGCAGATGGGCGTGTTTTACGTCGCTGACGGCATCTCCGCCAACCGTGAAAAGAACATCGGAGGAACCTATTTGCACTCGTACGGTGTTCTGCGCAGTGCCCAATGTGCGGCTTTCTGTCAATAGCTCCAGCTCATAAGTGCCGTCTTGCGGCAGACAGACTGAAAGATCAACGCTGTTGGCAATATTCTCTATTTCGGCAATGGTTGTATTTGCTTGGAAATTTTCCACGGCTTCGTCTGCCTTGGCGTTGGCAAATCGTTTAGAACAGTTGCTGTTCGCCAGTACACGGCAGATATTTGCTGCGCACCGCAGCAGTTCACTACGGTGGAGCGTACCCTCGTGCAGTGCATCTTCCGTATTGTTTTCCAGAGTCATGGTATCTGTGCAGACCATATAGACATCGTTTTGCGCACGCACGCAACCTGCAAGGTTCAGCTTGTACCCCTCCGGTCGCGGGCGTGTTGCGCATAACTCCGGCCACCAATCTGTCATGACAAAGCCGGTATAACCCCATTCGCCGCGTAAGATTACTGTTAACAGATCGTAGTTTACCGGTGCGTGAATGCCGTTGACGCGGTTATACGACGTCATGATTGCGCGTACATCCCCGGCTTTCACGGCGATTTCATACGGTTTGAGATAAATCTCTCTGTAAGCACGCTCAGAGGCAACAGAATCAACCCATCTGCGTTCTAACTCTTGGTTGTTTGCAGTGAAGTGCTTTATGGTTGCGCCACAGCCTGTTTTGGCAAGTCCGTGGCTGACTGCGGCTGCCATGACACCGCTGAGATACGGATCTTCCGAAAAATATTCAAAGTTTCGACCGTTGAGTGGGTGACGATGAATATTGATTCCAGGGCCGAGCAAAAAGTCAATATTATATCCAAGCATTTCAACGCCCAGCCATGCATACAGTTCTTCCAACAGGGCGGGGTTAAATGTACAGGCGAGCAGTGTCCCGTTTGGAATGGAGGTTGCATGGGCGCCGCTGTCCAGACGGATGCCGGAGGGACCGTCTGTACCACAAGCAATCGGTATGCCGTATTTTCGTAATGCCGGTGTAATACCGCCGAATGCACAGGCAGTCCCGGCTGTGACTTTTTCGGAATTCATACCTTCACCGCGGAGCATCCAAGCCAGTTCCGTATTGCTAAGTTGTGCCAGAAAATCCATTAAAGATGCTTTGCCACTTTCCACATCGGCAAAGCGGATACCGCGGTCAGCGGTGTAAGGACTGTCTGTCGGTAATTCTTTGGAAATCCTGTCTTCCGGATTATAGCTGCGCTGCGGAACAGGTTCATAACACAGCGTATATCCTGTTTCATTTTTCTGCGGAACCATCCGTGTGAAAGCTTTTACAGGGGCGAGCGCTTCTGTGCAGCGTTCCGTTACAATTGTATTTGGTAAGGTAAAGCTGCCTGCAGCAGATGCTGAGCGTACATCTGTTCCGACGTGCAGTATATATGTTCCCGCTTCCAACACGTAACAACTGCGGTTGTTACTTTTCCCGCTGTCATCATAACTTGCAAAAGCGTTTAGAGGTATGTGCAAAGACACAACTTCGCTTTCTCCCGGTGCAAGCAGCTTTGTTTTCACAAAACCGCGCAATTCGCGTGCGGGCTTTCCAAGAGCTCCTTGCGGCGCTTCGCAGTATAGCTGCACAACCTGTTTACCGCTGTATGTACCGGTGTTTGTTACCTCGGCACGCAGCGATACGGTGTCTTTTTGCAACGCGCACTGCTGCACTTGTACAGAAAACGTTGTATAGGAAAGACCGAAGCCGAACGGATACAGCACGGCATCCGGGCAGAAGGTTTCAAAATAGCGGTAACCGACATAGATGTCTTCTCGATAAATGTTTTCCTCAGTGCTGCCAAACTGTCCGTATGCCGGATAATTCGCAAGCGTTTTGGCAATGGTGTCGGCAAGCTTGCCGCTGGGCGTTTTGTCGCCGCACAACAGATCTGCAACTGCGCGCCCTCCCTGCTGACCACCCTGCCACACATATAAAAGCGCATTTACACCTTTTTCAGTACAAAAAGCGCCGCTGACGACGTTGCCGACATTCAGCACCATAATTACGCGTGAAAAATAGCGTGTGACAGTACGAATCAGTGCGAGTTCTTCTTGTGTAGGTTCAAAGCTGCCAGCGGACTCCGAATTGTCCTGGTCTTCACCGGCTGTACGGCCGAACACAATCACCGCGGCATCTGAGACTTCTGCCGCTCGGGCGGCAATCTCATCCGGCACGGGCATCTCCTTTTGGCACCAGGGTTCCGTTCCCCAGCCGTGCCCGACATCAAAAGGATTTTCCAGGAGCCAAGCGTTGTATACGGCAGCAAGTTCTTCATTGATACGGATGCTTTTCTTTTCCCGCAGACCATCCAATATACTTACGCTGTAATCAACGTTGACCATTCCACCGGAGCCTGTTCCGCTTTTATAGGTGTTGACAGCGGTACGCCCGAATACAGAAACCGTAACATCCTGCAGTGGCAGCGCATGGTTTTCGTTGCGCAAAAGCACGGCTCCTTCTGCAGCTGCCTCAAGTGCAAGCTCGGCAACCCGTGGTACGGGCCCAGCCGGGACGCAGCCGGGCTTATACTGTGCGAATGAATTTTGGTTCATAGCAGTTCCTTCCTTTGCATGCAATGCTTATAGTACGCGGTACGACATAGTCTTGTGCCGCAAATGCTGACAACATTATATCTGCTCCCGATTTTTCTGTCAAGAAAAAGAAAAAATTTACACTTGTTTTGAAAGCAAATGTTTACAACGGGGTGTATTTATGATATAATGCTATCTGTGTCGGTATATATATACCGACAAAAACGATGTTGTTGACATCTGAAAGACGGGGAAAAAATATGGAGCAGGCAAAAAATAAAATTCCTGCAAGGACGGTTGCGCTTTTATTGCCGCTGGCATTGTTGTGTCAAATTTTGGCCGCGCTGCCGAGCCTGTGGTTTGCCGCGCCGTTTTTTTGTTTATTGGGCTGTGTGCTGCTTGCTTATCTGTATTCTACGGGATGTAGCGCTGCGGTATTGCTGACGGCGCCTGCAGCTGCTGTAGTCTCTTTTTTATTGGCGCATTCGCCTTGCGCTGTTGTGGTGGCATTTACAGCCGGTGCAGGGGCTCTTGCAATCGGTATCACGATGCGGCGGGGACAAAAGAAAATTGTATCTGTTTGGGCATGTGCTGCAGCGACGGGAGTGGTTCTGGCGGTACTGTTGCTGCTTTGGTTTTACCGGCACGTTGGAACGCCGACGCTAAGTGCATTTGTTGCGTGGGGGAATGAATTGCTTTCGCAGCTTTCTGAAAAAATTGTTGCTTTATGGGAACAGGTTTCTTCTGCTGCGGCTGTTTCGCAAAATGTGCAACAGTCTTTAACGCAACTTTATTCCAAAGAAAATATCGAGGCACTGTTGTGGTTTTTCGCGCTACGTATTCCTGGTTTTCTGGGGGCAATGCTGTTTGTGTACGGATGGCTTTGCATCTGCGGCGTACGCTTGCTGACGCGCCTGTGCGGGCGGGGGAGGCTTGTCTTTGACGAGCCATACCGTGTGGATGTTTCTAAGGCGGGCGCTGTTTTCTATATTATTGCGTATACGGTGTCTATGTTGTTTTCAATGGTTTCGGCAGATGCGTCTGCTACTGCCATAGATGCGGTGACTTCCAATTTTATGCTGTTTCTTTTACCGGGGCTTTTTTTGGTTGGCTGTCGAACGATCAGGAGTGCTTTACGTCATCCTGCGTTTCGCCGTTTTGGGGTGTTTGCGCTGATCGCCGTTTGCGCTACGGCATTGTTTAGTGTATATTTATCCGCACACCTTCTGGTGCTTGTTGCGCTGACTCGCATATTGTTTTATCCGCCGCGTTTTCTACGCCCCGGCGGCGATCTTTGAGGGAGGAACAAGCTATGTTCGGAACAAAGAAGGAAAAGTGGAAACAGCCGCATTTTCGCAGTATTTTATTTACTGTTTGTATATGCGGAGCGGTATATGCCGTATTTGTTGCCATAGCGTATTTGTATACGAGGCAGCAGAAAATTCTGTGGCTTGGCTTGGCGCTGGCGGGGGTAGCAGCTTGTCTGTTTGCAGTACGTGCTCTTATACGGCATACGTTTTATTACCGGATTACGCATGCTGCTGAGCAGGAAGAACCTTTGCTGCGGTCCATCACATTGGATTTTATGCAAAGAGTGTATATGCCGGTGCTGATATGTGACGATAAAAGCAAGATTATTTGGTATAACAAAGCGGTTAGCAAACTCTTCCATTCTCCGGAAACACTACACGGAAGGTTTTTGGATCAATTTACCTCTGCCGATATCCAGAGCATACTTGGATGTGAAGATGAACATGGGCTGCGCGCAACCTTGAAACGCAGTGTACGATCGGAATTTGCAGAATCCGTATTCGCAATTCGTGCTTACAGAATCGGCATGCAAAAAAAGAATTATTATATCACTTTTTGGAACGATAAAACCGATCTTGTGCGCAAAGAAAAGGAAATCGCAGACCAGGATGACGTTGTCGCGTTTATCGTAATTGATAATTTGCAAGAGATGCTGCAATTCGAAAAAGAAAAATACCGGATTGCAGCTGCCAGGGCAGAGAGCGCACTGCGTCGCTTTGCTGAGCAGGTAGACGGGGTATTGAAAGAATATGAAAATGATAAATTTATCATGATTTTCAAAGCGCATTTCCTGCCGCAAATGCTGAAAAACCGCTTCCCGATTATGGAAGAAATACGAGAGATCCGAGCAGACGAAAACATGCCTGTTACGCTTTCCATCGGCATTTCGGATATTCCTGGAAGTCTTTTGCAGAAAGAACAGGCGGCGCGCCTTGCTTTGGAAACTGCGCTGCAGCGCGGCGGCGACCAGGCTGTATACAAAACAAAAGACAATGTTGAATATTACGGCGGGCGAACCAAAACTCTGCAAAAAAGAACAAAGGTGCGCTCACGTGTTGTAGCAACGGAACTGGTTGCATTGATTACCAAATCGGAAAATGTTCTGATTATGGGGCATGCACATGCAGACCATGATGCCATCGGTTCCTGTGTTGGGCTTGCGGCGCTGTGCTGTTTTTGCGGCGTTGATGTGAAAATCGCGCTGGAAAAAGACAATGAAAACATTGACGCATGCCTCGCATATCTGCGGGAAGAAGAGAATTTTGAAAATGTTTTTGTGGATAGTGAAGAAATTTTGGATTATGTGCGGCCGGATACGTTGCTGTTGATCAGTGACTGCTGTAATCCCCGCACTTTCTGTGTGCCGGCGCTATACGAAAATGTGCGCAAGTGTGCGATTATTGATCATCACCGGTTGTCGGTAGAGCTTCCGTATCCGCCATTGATTCCGTATATCGAACCTGCTGCATCGTCGGCGAGCGAGTTGGTTGCGGAAATTTTAGAGCAGGCAATTCCTTCCGGGACACTTTCCAAAGAGGCTGCAGATCTGATGCTTGCAGGTATGCTGCTGGATACAGATCAGTTTACACGCAACACGGGGGTGCGTACTTTTTCAGCCGCACTGTATTTGCGCGGCGAGGGCGCAGATCCTGCGGATGCGAAGCGGTTGTTTCGTTTCAGCCTGGATGATTTTATGCGGGAAGCAAAATTCCAGTCGAATGTGGTGATATACCGCAGCGTTATTGCGATTACTTTTCGCGACAGCGATGGAACGGGATATGCGGATTGTATTGCAGCGGCAAAGGCTGCCAATAAACTGTTGATGTTGGATGGTGTTGCTGCTTCTTTTGCTTTAGTTCGTGTTGGAGACAAGGTGCATATTTCGGCACGTTCGCAGGGAGATATCAATGTGCAGCTGATTTTAGAAAAGCTCAATGGCGGTGGTCATTTCGATGCTGCGGCTGCGCAAGTCAGCGGGCTTTCCATGGCACATACCATGGAGATGCTTAAGCAGGCGATTGATGCGTATTTGGACGCATAGAGCATCCCTGCGGGAACAAACAGAATTATAACAGCGGGACTTGCTCCCGAAGAAAGAGAGGGTCAATGATGAAGGTTGTATTATTGCAAGATGTGAAAGGACAAGGGAAAAAAGGAGCCCTTGTTGACGTTTCGGACGGATATGCGAGAAATTTTCTTCTGCCGCGTAAGCTTGCGGCACTGGCAGATAATGCCGTTTTAAATGACATGAAGAACAAAGAAGCCGCAAAGATGCATCGCATGCAGGAAGAAAAAGCGCAAGCGAGGGAAACGGCGCAAACGCTGGAAGGGGTACTTGTGAAGATTTATACACAGGCCGGTGCGGATGGCAGACTCTATGGTGCTGTGACGGCGTTGGATGTGGCAAATGCGCTGAAGCAGCAGCATGGGATAGAAGTGGATAAACGAAAAATCCAAATTGCAGAGCCGATTAAGGCATTTGGGACATACGAGCTCCCGGTTCGTCTGTATCCCGAAATTGAAGGTATGATCCATGTTATGGTGATCGACAAAAAAGCCTGAACATATTTATTCAGGGGCAGGTGGGGACGCATGGAAGAGATAAGCGGTAAGCATATGCCATTTTCGGCGGAGGCTGAACAGTCGGTGCTTGGGTCGATTTTGATTGATCCGGAGTGCTTGACGGAAATTACGAACATTATCCGTGCGGAAGACTTTTATTTAAAAGAGCACACGGAAATCTTTGCTGCGATGCAAAAGCTTTTTTTGCAAAGCCGCACCATCGATATGGTCACGCTGATTGATATGCTGATACAACAGGGGCTATATGATGAAAACAGCAGTAAGGAATATATTCGATTAATAATTGATTCGGTACCAACAGCTGCCAATATTGTGGATTATGCGAAAATTGTGCGGGAAAAGAGTATTCTGCGGCAGCTGATTCGTGCTTCAGAGGAAATTACGCAGACAGCATACCAGGCGCAGGGAGATGTAAGCGTTATCCTGGATCAATCGGAACAAAAAATTTTTTCCATTGCGCAGAGCAGCATCACACGAGATTTCGTACCGATCAACGAAGTTTTGGGAGAAACTTACCAATATTTGCAAGACCTTTCAAATTCGGGAGGGAAAACAGTCGGCGTGCAAACCGGCTTTTCAGATCTGGACCGAGTATTGGTTAACCTTGGTCCCGGAGATTTGGTTTTGGTAGGGGCACGTCCCGGTATGGGAAAAACGACCTTTGCTATGAATGTTGGTACCAATGTAGCGAGGCGCTCCGGTAAGGCTGTTTGTGTGTTTTCATTGGAGATGTCTGCAATGCAGCTTGTTTTGCGAATGATTGCCAGTGAGGCGCTGGTAGACAGTCATAAATTACGTTCGGGAGAGTTGGACAGTGATGACTGGAACCGAATTGCACAGACTGTAAGTGTATTGGCAGAGTGCAGTATTTTTATTGATGATACAACCAACATTACTGTTACAAACATGAAAGCAAAATTACGGCGGATCAAAAATCTCGGTTTTGTGGTGATCGACTATTTACAGCTAATGCGCGGAGAAACGCACACGGACAATCGCGTAAATGAGGTCGGGGATATTTCCAGGAATCTGAAGATTATGGCCAAAGAGC
>JAXDZV010000078.1:0-17063 GCA_034086705.1 Eubacteriales bacterium
ACAATCGTGCCGACTTGCACCGCCGTGTCTCGTTTGCTGCCACGATGCACCGCACAAAAGATCCCCAAAGGAATCGTGATTCCCAGCGCAATCACCGTTGCAAAAATATTAATAAAAACCGTATTTCGCATCGGTGTCAAAAGTACCTGTTGCGCCGGTTTGTCGTAGGTATAGCTGTAACCGAAGTTTCCCTGTAAAATTCCCTTGTATGTACCGTTGATCGGCATCACGCCGAGCCAGCCGAGATATCGTACAAACACATTTTGGTCTGTTCCGAGCTCTTTGCGCAGTTCCTGTACTTTTTCCTCAAAAAGAACACCGCCGTTTGGAACATTTTTATATGCGGCCTTATACTGCTCTGCTTCGGCTCTTGCCCGATCAAAAGGAATCATGGCATAAACAAGATACATCAAAAGGGAGAGTATCAGCAAAACAACGACCATATACCCAAGTCTTTTCAGTATATATTTGCCCATGTTTTCTACTCCCTGCAACTGAGCTGTCTTGCGTCACGTTTTCTCAAAAGGTTGAAAGCGGGGCAGCCAATCTTGGCTGCCCCGTCCGCACTTATGTGACTGTCAATACAGCGTTGGATCTTTATTCGAATGATCGAGCTGTCGTTTTACTGTGCAACATCTGCGTAAATGATGGCGTTTGCCACACCAAAGAACGGAGAAGTCTGCAAGTTCGAAATCTTGCCGTTGAACACATCATAGTAGATGTTGGAATACAGCGGAATATCGGGCATGAGTTCGTTCCATCTTTCGATATAAGCCTGCCACCATTCGTTGTACTCTTCTTCTGTCTTTGCATTGTATACCATCGCCATAGACAAATAATCCATGCCGAGCTTATCACCGGATTTTTCTACAGCGTCCTTATAGGACAGCTTCTCAGCGGTAATATCGTATGGGAATGCCTTGTCATACTCGTCAAAGAGTTTGTTGGAAGAATATGCGAAATATGCATCATCCAACGACCAGTTGTACGCATAGTCGTATACAGAGTTGTTCCAGCCGGTTGCCAGATTGAACATACCGTAAGTCGGTGTTCCGCCGTAACCATAAGACTGTTCGCGGTAGATTTCGCCCAACAACTTATCAAAATCTCCCGTTGTGGAACGAATCACCATACCAAGCCCCTTGATATCACTGCTGTTTGCCAACATTGTGGTGAGCAAATCTGTCACGGAGTTCGGCGTTGTGCCAAACCAGTTGATAGCAAGCGGCATATAATATGTGCCGTCAATTTCAACCGTCTTATAGGTGATACCATCATCATTGGCAACGGATGCATACGTCTTATTCACACCGTCACATGCCTCGGCTTCTTCTGCCGTCAACTTCTTGTAACGCACCGTATCCACACCGCTCTGCCCTTCGACAAAATCTTCACCCTTAGAATTGTATTTCCACCCGCCATCCTCAAGCGCTTTCTTCGCGTTGGCAATGGAGAAGGTATAATCGATTAAGGAGATATCGTCTTTAACAGCCTGCCACATTGCAAAGTTCGGGCTGTAAGGTCCATCAACCAATACACCGTATCCGCCGGTAAAGGTTTGTGCAAACTCTGTCCGGTTCAAACCATAAGCAATCGCCTGGCGAACAGACTGGAACATAGTAGGCCCAAAGTCGCACTCAAACTCAATCTTGCCGTAACCGGCTCTTTGATAATGCACTTCTTTATAATCGGTTCCGTTGACCAGCTGCAGCGCAGCTTTTGTCTCGTCACCGCCGGTAATGCCAGCAAGAATATCCACGCCGCCGTTCTTCAGCAGGTCAAGCTGTGTCTCTTCCACGATTTTAACATACACAATTGTCTCAATCGTCGGCTTCATACCCTCAAAATTGCCCTGGTATTTCGGATTGGCCTTCAGCGTTGCCTCAGCTTTGCCTTCGTCCCACTCAGAAATGACATACGCACCGGAGAACGGATACGTCGTAATATCGTAACGGTTCTTCTTCAGTTCTTCCGCCTTGACATAGGTAACGACCTGAGACTCGTTGCCTTCTTCGTCTGTTTCTGTTCTGGTCTCGCCCTTTTCATAGTAGTTGTCTGTCAGATAGCAACCGTTGCCATCATCCTTGACATCTACATCTTTACCAAGCACCAGCCCCAACGGATCGGGAGAAACGGCACCATAGGTATATGCGAAATAATACGGATAAAAGTCCGACGAAACAGTCATAGAAAATTTATAATCGCCCAACAGTCTTACGCCGGTAAATTCTTTGGTTGCGCCCTCTTCCGTGCAATCTGTACCGGTGTATTTAGCAAAAGCATCATACCCAACAAAAGACTGACCGCTCTTACCGGTATGCCCAGCGTTTACGGAAACGGGAGATGAAAATGCCAAAATACCTGCCACGTAGTTCTTCGCAGTGATCGGCGTGCCGTCACTGAATTGCAGGCCTTCGTTAAGCTCAATTTCGATCGTGTAGGTCCCATCGTCATTTTCGGTTTCCTTGTGGTTCTTCACAGCGATCTTGTTCCACTGGTAAGCACCCTCTTGGTCGGTTTCCATTGTGGAATAGCCCACCGTCAATTTGGCAATGTCCTGATCTGCCGCACCGGCGGAACTGCCACCGAAGCCTGGCCACCGGAAATCACCCTTCATCTGGGTTGTATTCCCCATAATGACTTTCGTTCCTGCTTTGATTTCACGGGCCTGGTCAACAGGATTGTTCTGCTCGGAATCTTTACCGGGGGTTTGTGGATCTTTCTGGCACGCCGTTAAAGCACAGCCCAGTACCATTACCACGAGCAGAAGAATTGCGATCAATTTCTTGCTCATAAAGATAATCCCTCCAATAATAATTTGAGAATTCCGAACCGCCGGCAGCGGTTTGCCAGTGTACCTACATATCTCTGTACACGGGTACGCGGCTGCAAACCGATAAACGGTAAAAAACCGGCGCAATACACCGTCTTATCTGCAAAATCGGCGATCCTTCATCTTTCCTCAATCATATCATACCCCCTATCTGCTTGTCAATACGTTTTTTCAAATTTCAAACACATCCTCGTCACAATTTTCGCGATTTTGTTAAAAACATACAGGAATTTGCCGCTCGTTTTGCAGCATTTTAACGAAGAAATTAGCAAAAAATATCCATCCTGCCGCATATACGGCGCGAGCTGTCAGCATCCACGCGAAAAAGCAGATGCCCGCTTACACCCTATTTGCGCAAAGTCACAACTTCGCACTGCGATTGCTTCCCAACAACACAAAAAATGCAAAAAATCCAATCCGTACGGTATTTCTATCAAGCACAGCAGACAGTTCTCAACAAAATAGCAATCATGCAGATTACCAGCACTGCAGCAGCGCCTAAGAGCTCCACAACTCTTTTGCCATAGCCGACGAAAAGCACCGATTATCGCGAAAAGCGGGCGGTGATATGGCAATGGTGGTATATTGATAATATATATGAGGAAAATAGCGCAGATATGCAAGAACGGAAAAAGAAAAAGTCGCCGCAAACATTCGTTTGCGACGACATGGTGACCCGTGGGGGAATCGAACCCCCGTTACCGCCGTGAAAGGGCGGTGTCTTAGCCGCTTGACCAACGGGCCGATGGTAGCGGAAGTTGGACTTGAACCCACGACCTATCGGGTATGAACCGATTGCTCTAGCCAACTGAGCTATTCCGCCATAGCATCAACTGCGCAACCCTTCAGAGCTGCCCGACTATTATAGCACGCTCCCCTGTCTTTGTCAACCGTTTTTGCATTTTTTTTTGCAACCATTGGTATGAGTGTGAACAAATTGAAAACATGCAGCCTTGAAAGTTGCAATTAGACTCGGAATTTAGTATAATTTCAAAGATATAATTGGTTAAAATCGGTTGAATGTTCGGATTTGCCGTGAATGCATCAAACGGGAAGGAGAATTTTCGTGAGACCATCGGACGTATATCGCAAAGCTGCGCCCGTATTTCGGCAAGGGCTGTTCTGGGAATTTTTTCTGATTCTTGTCTTTACTGCACTGTTCGCCGTCACAGTTGGGCTGGGCTCTCTTGCCTCTGTTTGGCTGGCGGTTTTTCTCTGTATCGTATGGCTGGCACTATGCGCGCTGGTTGCATACTTATATTGGAAGAAAATCGGTTGGCGTATCGAAGCAGGATATCTGGGCGTCATGATGATGCGCATTACGGAAAACCGTATCTATCAGGATCCCGTACTCGCCGCACGCAATCTTGCTAAATTTCGTTTTGCTTCGTATGAAGAATACCGCGATGCGCGCGCAGGCACATACCGATCGATTCGGCAGCTGCAAAATTATTTTGAACGGGTCAGCGACCCGGTCGGCGATATGCCCGGTATGGGCCTGCTCGTTTCCTTCGGTAAGGTTTTGCAGCATTTATATTTACGTTTTGTGCGGTTTGCGTGTATCGGATACAGCTATTGGTGCCATGATATGACCCTTTTTTCCGCTATAGCAGACGGCGTTGCCGTGTATGCGTATAACTGGCGTCGGCTGACAAAAGATGCAGCAGAAATTGTGACTTTGGAGGCTCTGCTGATCATTCTGCCCGCTACCGCGCTGTCGTTTGTGATGATCGCGCTGTTTCGCGCAATCGGCCTTGCAGCATTTTCGTTTTATGCCGTTCTTTTATCCGTGCTGTTGGTGCTGGTGCTCAAACGCGCGCTGATCAATCCAATTTTAACAGCAAAGCAAATGCTCTCTTACGTAGAAGATGCACAGAAAACAGTTTTAACGGACAAACTCTTTTTGCAACTCTCCCGCGTTTCACACGAATATCGGAGCCTGCTCACCCGAGCACAGGAAGAAAAGGAGCCGCGCAAGAAAAAAAAGCGCCGCGCGCCGCAACGGGTAGTATGTCCCATATGCGGCACGGAAAACGCCCCTTCTGCGGCACAGTGTGTGCGCTGCGGAGAAATATTGACAAAACGCCGCTGAACACGGCACCCAGAAAGAAAGGCATGGTATCACAACATGACAGAGCTACTCAGCAACAACGATCAAAGAAGCTGTTATTGCGCGCAATTGCGCGCTGCGGATATCGGCCGCCAAGTCTGTGTGGCGGGCTGGTGTCAACGACAAAGAGACCTTGGCAGCTTGATTTTTATTGATTTGCGCGACCGCAGCGGGATTGTGCAGCTAGCGTTTGACCAAAACACAGAGAAAACCGTTTTTGACAAAGCATTCAGCGTGCGAGCGGAGTACGTGCTGTTGGCCAAAGGGATCGTGCGCCCCCGCGCTAAAGGAGCCGTAAACCCGAATTTGCCAACCGGTGAGGTCGAAATCGCTGTTACGGAACTGAAAATTCTTTCCCAAGCACAAACCCCCCCGTTTGAAATTGAAGCACAAAGCAGTGTTCGCCCGGAGCTGCGGCTGAAATATCGCTATTTGGATTTGCGCCGGCCGGACCTTGTACACAACTTGATCGCGCGGCACCGTGTTGTTAAAATCGCGCATGACTACTACGATGCTCAAGGTTTTTTGGAAATAGAAACCCCCTGTTTGATCAAGCCGACCCCCGAGGGAGCGCGAGACTATCTGGTTCCCAGCCGCGTTCACCCCGGTAAATGCTATGCGCTGCCGCAATCTCCCCAACTATACAAACAGCTGCTTATGCTTTCCGGCTATGACCGCTATATGCAAATCGCCCGCTGCTTCCGCGATGAAGATCTGCGGGCAGATCGGCAACCGGAGTTTACGCAGATTGATTTAGAAATGTCCTTTGTTACGCAAGACGATGTAATTGCCGTGAACGAAGGCTTTTTGCAAAAGCTATTTTCTGCTTTTCTCGGCATAGAGCTTACACTACCGCTGCCGCGCATGCCGTGGCGCGAGGCAATGGAGCGCTTTGGATCGGACAAGCCGGATCTGCGTTTCGGTATGGAATTGCAGGATCTTTCACCGCTTTTGAAAGATTGTTCGTTCCGCGTTTTTTCAGAGGCGCTGCAAGCCGGCGGCTCTGTGCGCGCCATCGTCGCACCGGGCGCGGCCGCACGCTTTTCCCGCAAAGATATTGATGCGCTGACCAGTTTTGTAAAATCCTACCGTGCACGCGGACTGGCGTGGTGGAAAAACGTCGACGGAGAGGTCAGCTCCTCCTTCGCAAAATTTCTGACGCCTGAACAGATGGAACGTATTTGCACACAGCTGCAACTGGGCACGGGTGACATCTGCTTTATCGTAGCAGACTGCAACACCGTTGTTTTCGATGCGCTGGGCGCATTGCGGTGTGAGCTTGCGCGCCGGCTTGATTTGCTGGATCCGCATGTATATAAGCTGCTTTGGATTACAGAATTTCCGCTGTTCGAATATGACCCGGAGCAAAAACGCTATTATGCGATGCATCACCCCTTTACCGCCCCCATGGACGAAGACCTGCCCTATATGGAAACGGACCCCGGACGTGTGCGTGCTAAAGCATACGATATTGTAATCAATGGTTATGAAGCGGGCGGCGGCTCTATCCGGATTCACTCTCCGGAAATTCAAAGTCAGATGTTCCGCGTACTCGGCATGACGGAAGAAGAAAGCCAAGAAAAATTCGGCTTTTTGCTTAATGCATTCCGTTACGGCGTGCCCCCACATGGAGGTATGGCATTCGGTCTGGACAGGCTGATGATGTTGCTCCTCGGAACAGACGATATACGCGATGTCATTGCTTTTCCCAAAGTGCAGAATGCAAGCGAGCTCATGAGCGGAGCCCCTTGTGCTCCGGACAGCGGTGCTTTACAGGAACTTTCGATGCAATTCACCGCAACCGGGGAAAGCATCGAGCTCTAAGAGTACTACAGAGGTTCGCCATGCGCCAACTTACGGTCGGAAAAAACGATGCCGGACAGCGGCTTGATAAATTTCTGCAAAAGTCCATGCCTGCGTTGCCGCCTGCTTTGATGTATAAATATCTGCGGCAAAAACGCGTGCGCTGTAACGGCACACAGGTAACAAACGGTGCACTGCGGCTGCAACAGGGTGATGTGCTGTGCCTTTATATTCGGGATGAATTTTTCGCACGCAACGTCGGCACGGATGCTTTAGCCCGCCTGCATCCGCAGTTGCAGATTTTATATGAAGATGACAATCTTCTGCTGGTAGAAAAGCCGGCTGGCCAGCTGGTACACGACGCGGAAGGTGCTGCACCGAGAGAAACATTGATAAGTCACATCCGCGCCTACCTATATCAAAAAGGCGCATATCATCCTGCACAGGAACAATCTTTTGCGCCCGCGTTGTGTAACCGGATTGACCGCAACACCGCAGGCATTGTAATCGCCGCAAAAAATGCACAATCTCTGCGCTGTATGGATGAAATTATCCGTTCGCACCAAATTGAAAAGTATTATCTGTGCGCCGTACACGGCACGCTGCATCCGCAAACCGGTGAACTGCGCGGATATCTACGCAAGAATGCCGCCGCAAATCTGGTATCCGTGTTCGACCACCCCCTACCGGACGGCAGCGCTAAGCTTTCCCGCACGGTATATCATACACTTGCGCAAAATGATGGCCTTTCTCTGGTATTAGTCCGTTTGATCACCGGACGAACGCACCAGATTCGTGCGCAATTTGCACACGCTGGGCATCCGCTGCTTGGCGACGGAAAATACGCTGTCAACCGGGAGGATCGCCTGCGTGGATATACCGCACAGGCACTATATGCGGTAATGTTGCGGTTTTGCATCCCCAAAGACGGATTTTTGGGATATATGCACGGAAAAACCGTTGCAGTAAACGGCAACCATATCGGCTTTTTGCGTGAATTTCCGGATTTTCGGATCACAAACGGCATGCTTGCACAAACTTTGCCTCCATTTTGCCCTACGGATTGACCGTGATGGTTTTTTGTTTTTGCCGTCATCGGTATGCCACATGCCCCTCTTTTTCCCGTTTTTCCTTTTTGAAAAAGATAAAAAAGCTCTTGCATTTTTTTAGGCTTCATGTTATAATGCTATACGTGTCCGATTCGGACGATGCTTTGATTCCGCTTTGCCGCCAAGGCGTGTTGCGGAAAAGATCAATACAGGAGGTGTGGCTGTCATGGCAAAATGCAGTGTTTGCGGTAAAGGCGTTGTGTTCGGTAACAATGTGTCCCACTCCCACAGAAAAACCAACAGAACCTGGAAGCCCAATATCAGAAGAGTCAAGGCCGTGGTAAACGGTACGCCGAAGACCATTTCTGTTTGTTCCCGTTGTCTCCGTTCCAACAAAATCACCAGAGCGATCTGATGGATGGATCCCAGCCGCTGCGCAAAGGCGCGGCGGCTGTTTTTCTGTTTTCATTCACAATTTATACACATCCATCCCACAAATTATACTTGTATTTTTTATAGAAGCGAATATAATAGGTGCATATTTGATTCCCCAGTCGGAGAAAGGATCTGATTTGTCTTTGCACACGGAAAGTAGACATCTTAAAAAGAAAATTTCCAAAAAAAGTTTATTCCTGGTCATTGCCGGTCTGTTGTGCGTTATCCTGGCACTCAGCGGCGTATTAGTCGGCGGCAAGGAGAAGGAGCCTGTGGGTACCCTGATGAAGGATGCCGTTCTGCATGAGAGCGATCAATTATCGCTGTTCGGTCTTTCTGTCAATCCCTCCGTCGTATCCGGGCTTGTTCTCACTGTAGTGTTGCTTGTGCTCGCACTATTGATTCGGTTGTTTCTCATTCCGCGTTTTCAAACGATACCGGGCAAACTTCAAAATGTTTTAGAAACACTGGTCGGTCTGTTTGAAAATCTTGCACGCACCAGCAGCCCCACGCATCAGAACTTCATCGGTGCCTATTGCTTCAGTGCGGGTGCGTATATTTTCTGCGGAACTTGTTTTGAACTCTTTGGTTTGCAAGCCGTCACACAGTCCGGTGAATCGGTTTCCTTACCGGCCGTCAGCGCAGATATCAATGCTGCCATTGCGCTTGGTTTTTTCTCCTACGGTGTAATTCTGTTCGGCGGTCTTTTTGTGAATGGCCCAAAAGGTGCATTCCATGCCCTGAAAGATTTTTCGCTGCCAATTTCCATGAGCTTTCGTCTATTCGGCGCGCTGCTCAGCGGCTTGCTGGTTACAGAGCTTGTTTATTACTATCTCTCTCTTTCCTTTGTGCTTCCCGTCATTGTGGGTATCTTATTCACCTTGCTGCACGCGTTAATTCAAGCGTATGTGCTAACCATGCTGACCGCAATGTTTTACGGTGAAGCAACTGCGCCGCCAAGGCCAAAACAAAAAAAGAACAAACACACTAAAATTTTCAACACGCAAAAGGCAGGTACTAAACCATGAAACACATTTCCATTCGATGCATCGCCCTGTGCACACTGTTGTGCACGCTGCTCAGCGTAACCGTTTTAGGTGCTTTTGCAGACCAACAGCAAAATGACGTTTCCATTACACAAGAAACACAGGACACCGCCACTCAACCGGCAGAGACAGATGCCCCGGCCACATCGCAGACCGCCGTAAAAACTGCAAAGGCCTGGTCTGCAGGAATTGCCATCGGCGTTGTGTGTGCCGTCGGCGCACTCTCCATGGGCTTTGTTGTTATGAAAACCGTTTCGGGGATTGCTCGGCAACCGGAAGCCGCGGAATCCATCCGTTCCGGAATGATGCTGGGGCTTGTCTTTATCGAAACCGCAATCATCTATGCACTGATTGTTGCCATTCTAATTGTATTTGTACTATGATGGCATCTACACTGTGAGGTCATAATAATGCCGTTAAACATTGATTTTCAGCAGATTCTTCTGCACATGCTCAACTTTGTAATTCTGTTTGCAGGGCTTTCTCTTTTGCTTTATACACCGGTGCGCCGTTTCTTACAAAAACGGCGCGATACCATTGCCAGCAAAGAAGCAGAACTTGCCGCCAGGGAAAAAGAGCAAAATGCCGTTTTGGAGCATGCAGCTGCGCTGGAGCAACAGGCAAAAGACAAAGCAGCCGCCCTGTGCAATCGCATCCAAAGCGAAGCACAGGCGAAAGCAGCGCAAATTCTTGAAGACGCGAAGAAAGATGCGGCTGCTATCCGTGCAAGCGCACAGGAAGAGGCAGCACGCACACGCGCTGACTCTATACGCGATGCCCGCAATGAACTTTTGTCGCTCAGTGTTAAAATTGCATCTGCCATTCTGGAAAAACAAATCGACCAGGCAAGCAACGATGCCCTGGTAGATGCATGTCTTGAGGCTTGGGAAAAAACGGAGTAAGGCGGTGTTTTGTGCAAATGAATGAGAGAAGACATATCACTGCCGTCACGGCAACTCCACTCACCGCGCAATCTCTGCAAAAGCTGCGCGCAGTCTGCAAGCGCCGATACGGCGAAAACTATACGTTGGAATGCCTGCAAGATCAGGAACTCATCGGCGGGATGCAGATCTTTGACGGTGAGCGTATGATCGATGGAAGTATCCGCGGTAAACTGCATACCATCCACGATGCGCTGCTCAAAGCACAAACCGACGCAAAACAAGGAGAGACAAGCCATGGAGCTTAATCTGCGCGTTTTAACCAACGATTTACAGCAGCATCTGGCTGCACTGCCGCCAATGCAACCCTGCGCCATTGCCGCGGGACGCGTTGTCGCGTGTGCCGATGGTATTGTAACGGTGCAAGGGCTGCCACATGCGCGCTGCGGAGAGTTGATCTGCATCGGCACGTGTGCACATGCATTGGTCATGAACTTAGAAGAAGATACTGTCGGCGCCATTTTGCTTTGTAATGCAGATGAGGTTTCGGAGGGTGATGTTGCATGCTGCACCGGCAAAATAATCGGTGTGCCATGTGGAGAAGAATTGCTCGGCAGAGTAATCGATCCGCTGGGTAATCCCCTGGATGGCAAAGGCGCACTTGGAGCAACCGCAGAGCGACCGATTGAATTCCCGGCCCCTGATGTATTTAAACGCAAAAAAGTTTGCCGTCCTTTGTTCACCGGCATCACCGCAATCGACAGTATGATCCCTATCGGACGGGGCCAGCGGGAACTGATTATCGGCGACCGACAAACCGGAAAAACCACCATCGCCATTGACGCGATCCTCTCGCAGAAAAACAAGGGGGTCGCGTGTGTGTATGTTGCCATCGGGCAAAAACTATCCTCCGTGCGACAGATCATCGACACACTGCAATCACATGGCGCATTGGAATATACCACCGTTGTCTGTTCCACAGCCGGGCAAAGCGCCCCTATACAATATATTGCACCGTATACCGGTACCGCTGTTGCGGAATACTTCTGCTACGCCGGTAAAGACGCCCTAATTGTATATGACGATCTTTCCAAGCATGCTATCGCATACCGAGCTATTTCACTGCTTCTTAAACGTCCCAGCGGGCGTGAAGCTTATCCGGGAGATGTGTTTTATATTCATTCCCGATTGCTGGAGCGCAGTGCACAGCTTTCCGACGCGTTGGGCGGAGGTTCTCTGACAGCTCTGCCCATTGTGGAAACACTTGGCGGAGACATTTCCGCCTATATTCCAACCAACATCATCTCCATCACCGACGGACAAATCTATCTTGAAAGCGAATTGTTCCACAGCGGAGTTCGGCCCGCAATCAACGTCGGTTTATCCGTCTCTCGCGTGGGTGGCAGCGCACAGTATCCGGCGGTACGCGCCTTTTCCGGGCGTGTGCGCCTGGAACTGGCACATTATCGTGAAATTGCTCAATTTAGCCAATTTGGGTCGGACCTGGAGGCGGGCGCCAAGGAAACGCTGCTACGCGGCGAGCGACTCACAGAACTGCTCAAGCAACCGGAACACAAGTCACATACCGTATTTCAAACAGCAGCGGAGCTATTGTTAATGGGCGAAAATAAGCTCAAAAATACGCCGCCGCATGCCGTGCGCGCAACGCTTGATCGCTTCTTCTCCTTTTTTTCTGTATCTTTCGGTGCATTGGTCGAATCCGTTAACCAGACCGGGCAACTCAGCGATGCACAAAAATCGCAAATTTTGCAAGCCTTTGACACATTTGGAGGCGCACAATGAACACTCGGGAACTCCAAAATCGAATTGCCGCAATCCGATCCACCGGGAAAACAACGCGTGCGATGGAAATGATTGCCTCCTCCAAATTGGAATCTTCCATGCGCCGTTCGGTGGTAAGCACACGCTATTTGGAAGAATTGCGGCAGGCACTTTCTCGTCTTGCTGCACAACAACCGCTCCACCACCCTTTTTTATCGGGGCACGAAGACGGCCAAAACGCATTGATTGTTATCAGCGGTGATAAAGGGCTATGCGGCGACTACAACCATGCCATCCTGCATTGTGCGGACGTGTTTTTGGAAACACACGCAGTTGACCGCATCCTTGCCGTCGGGTATACCGCGGTGGAGCATTTTCGCGGCAGCGGCTATGCCATGAACAATTACTATGCACATTTACAGCAACCACACGCGTATGATGCCATTATGCTCAGCGAAGACTTGCTGCGCCAGTATCTGCAGCATCAATATCACGCAGTGCATATTGCTTATACAAAAATGCTGCGGCCGGGTGTTTATCAAACGACGGTAGAACCTCTGTTGCCGATTACCTACATTGCTGCTGCGCCGGAACAGGCGCTGCCTATAGAGCCTACCGGCACCAAAGAGCTGACCAATCTACTTTCGCAGCTTGTCATGTCACAAATATACAGTGCATTGGCCGACAGCGACTACGCGATGCAATATGACCGTATGCTCGCTATGCGCAAATCCACAAAAAACGGAGAAGAAATGGTTCGCACGCTGACACTGCAGTACCACAGAATGCGTCAGGAGCGTATCACAGCAGAGTTGCAAACCCTGGCGCACTCCGCTGAAGACTGAGCAGCAACAGCCAAACGGGAGGGCTGATATGGAAAACACATACCAAGGCGTTGTAGTCCGAATTGTCGGATCTGTAATTGACGTAAAATTTGAGGGACATCTGCCAAAGCAAAACGAGGTACTCACTCTATGCAATGACAGTCAAAACGTATTGCTGGAGGTCATGGCACATCGGCGCGGCGGCATTTGCCGTTGCATTTCTCTGCAACCAACAGATGGATTGTATCGCGGGCTGACCGTGCATGCAACCGGAAGTTGCTTGCGGGTCCCCGTCGGTATACAGACCCTAGGGCGTGTAACAGATGCGCTGGGCAGACCGCTGGACGGAAAAGGACCTATCAACGGGCCACGTCGACCCGTATATGCACCTGCCCCCACTCTTTTGGAACAGCGCCCGGTACGCGACGTGTTAGAAACCGGCATCAAAGTAATCGATTTACTCACGCCATACGCTAAAGGCGGGAAAATAGGGCTCTTCGGCGGCGCCGGCGTTGGCAAAACCGTTTTAATTCAGGAATTGATTTCTACCATCGCTACCAAACACAGCGGGCGCTCCGTATTTATCGGCGTGGGAGAACGCTCCAGAGAGGGCAACGAAATGGTGGAGGAAATGACCGCTTCCGGCGTACTCGAAAAAACATCTCTGGTTTTCGGGCAAATGAACGAATCTCCCGGCGCCCGCATGCGCGCCGCTTTTACCGGTCTTACTATGGCAGAATATTTCCGCGACCATGAGCACGCAGATGTGCTTTTGTTTATCGACAATATTTTTCGATACGTTCAGGCAGGTTCCGAAGTTTCGGCGCTGCTGGGCAGACTTCCCTCCGCCGTCGGATATCAGCCAACGCTGGCAAGCGAGCTTGGAGCACTGGAAGAGCGCATCACTTCCACCAATGCCGGCTCCATCACCTCCATACAGGCAATTTATGTTCCGGCAGACGATCTGACCGATCCGGCACCTGCCACCATCTTCAGCCATCTGGACGCAACAACTGTTCTTTCCCGCAAAGTAGTGGAGTCCGGCATTTATCCCGCGGTGGATCCACTGGAATCCTCCAGCAGAATTTTGGAGCCCGGTATTGTCGGGCAGGAACATTACGATACGGCTAAGCGGGTTTTAGAAACCTTGCAGCGCTATAAAGAACTGCAAGATGTAATTGCCATTTTAGGTATGGACGAACTTTCAGAAACCGATAAAAAGCTTGTCTTTCGTGCACGAAAACTCAAAAACTTTTTCTCCCAACCATTTTTTGTTGCGACCCCCTTCACCGGTATGCAAGGGCGATATGTGCCGCTTTCCGACACCATTGCCTCCTGCCGCGCCATTTTGGACGGCAAATGCGATGATGTCCCTGAGGAAAAATTTTTCTTCATCGGTGATTTGCGTGAAATCTGCCCGGAGCTTGTCTTATGAAAACTTTTTTTCTAACCGTCATGCGGCCGGATAAGATTGTTTTTTCCGGAGAGGCTGCCGGTCTGTGCTGCGCCGTCGGAAGCAATGGCATGCGGGAGGAAATTTTGCCCGGCCATGAACCAATGCTGTTTTTGCTCACACTTGGCATGGCAGACATCCGCCTGCCGGATGGTTCCAAAAAGCGTTTTTCCACAGGAGACGGCGTAGTACATATTGAGCGCGACAGCGTTACCGTTCTGAGTGATTTTATCGCTTGGGAAGACCGGCTGGATCTTGCCATTGCGCATCGGCAAAGTTATATCGATCGCGACCTCTCCCGCCGTAAGCAAAGTTATCGGGAATACCGCATCGGAAAAATCAACCTCTCAAAAACGTTCATCCATCTCTCCGGCAAGCAGGATCATGAACCGAAATGATCTCGTAAGGAGATATATTGTAGTCATTTTGATTTCTGTGCCACATACAGCGTCCGCTGTAACACGTTGAAACTTTGAAAATTGATTTTTTTATGGAATATGATATAATAGCGCTGAAATACAATCGTGAAGGAGAATTTTCATGCGTTTTTTGAAACGAAGTCTGCTTTTCTGTTTGGCAATGATTCTTTTCTGCGGAGCATTTCCGCTCTTCACCAACGCGCAGCAATCTTCCCCTTTTACGGATATTTCTTCGCACTGGGCTCGGCAAGACATTCTCTGGGCATTTGAAAACGGTATTGCAAGCGGCGTTAGCGAAACACGTTTTGCTCCTAACTCCACATTGACCCGCGCAATGTTCGTGGCCTTTTTGCAACGCACCGCGCAGCTCGGCGGCGAAAAAGAGCAGAGCGCCCCCGTAGACGGCAATCCTTTTGCCGATGTTGCAGAAACAGACTGGTATTATGCACCGTTGATTTGGGCATACAGTAACGGCATCTTGGCGGGAACCGGCAGCCGGCGCAGCTCTGACGGCAAAGTTCGTGCCGTTATCTCCCCCAACGACTATATTACCCGTGAGCAGACAGCAGCCATTCTGCACCGTTTTTTAACGCAGCATTATACGCTCTGTTTGTCTGATTTTTCGCTGCATACCTTTCCGGATCAACATAAAATCGCCCCCTGGGCCAAAACCCAGGCACAGCAACTGGGCGCAATTTCCATATTAATGGGTGATCAGTATGGCAATTTTAATCCCAAAGCACAAGCCGATCGCGGCAGTGCCGTCTCTCTGTGCAAACGCGTGTATGAGCTTCTGTTCCCGCAAAATCTTCTCACGGATGCAGACGGTTTGCCCTATGACGGAACCGGAATCTATCGCCGTTTTGCATTGACGCAGTGCTTGCAGCAACCCATTAGTTGCAATAGTGCCGCAGTTTCCCGTTGCGTTTTTGCCAACATGGGCCTGGGGCGGCTGCATCTGGAAGCAACATTACAGCCGGGCGCCTATTTTACAGTACAGGATGACGCCGATTCACTCCAAATGCGTATCGGTTTGGACGACGGTTTGTCACATACTTACGATTATTTTCGGTTGGAAAGCGGGATGACGCTGCTATTCATAGACGGGACGGAAGTCAGCCGAACGGGGGACGACTACATTCTTGCAGAAGATTTCAGCACGGCAGCTTCCGTTTTCTTAAACGGAGCCGGCACACTGACACAGGCCAAAGTTTTCGGCTATCGTGATGAATCGCCGTTTGCCGTACACGGTGCACTGCATACAGACGGCAGCTATATCGTTGATGAACACCAAAACAAAGTCTATCTGCAGGGATATCATCAATTTTTAGCACAAAATCCCTCTTATTTGCGTTATGATACCTTTAAATATGTTCGTGACACACAGGGTATCAGCGTCATTCGAATCGGCGTATTGATCGATACCCCATATCCCGGCGACACCTGCTGGTGCACAACGGATGACGCAGGCAGAGCCTTTTTGGAAAACCAAATTGATCAGGCAGTGCGCTATTGTGAAAAACTTGGCCTGTACTGTGTCATTGACTGGCACGGACTGGATGAATGGAAAAACAATATGGATCGTGCCGACCCGAACATTTATCACGATGAAGCAGTTGCCTTCTTTGACCGTATCAGTGATCGCTATGCAGATCGCGCACATGTCTTGTATGAGATTTATAACGAACCGCTCAGCGGAAGAGATGCGTACGTCCCGGAGGGCATGACAGGAGAAGAATACGCCTGGGAGCGCATCCTCCTCTTTGCCAACGATGTAATTCCTACCATTCGAAAAAATGCGCCGGACAGTGTTGTTTTGGTGCCTACTCCTACCGCTTGTCAGAAAATTGCTTCTTTGTGGCAATATGTTCTGCGTGATAACCGGTTGCCATATCCTAATTTGGTTTTCACCGTTCATATCTATTCCGGTCTTCATTTTGGATTTTTGGCATCCAATGCGGTAATGGTTATGAAAACCTGTCAGGTACCCGTTTTCTTCTCGGAATGGGGTTTTGAGTATTTGGATGATGAAGAAGGACGGGTTGAAAGTTCCATAAAAGCCGAAAACCTTGTAGCTTTCTTTGAGAAACATAAAATTTCCAACTGCTTTTTTATGCTGCACCCCGTGTATTCCATTCCGAAAAGCTTAGCTTCTTGCAATTGGGAATTAGAAGAGTTGCCACGTAAAGGGCAGATTGCCGCACACATGTTTCGCCGTATTGCAGGCCTGGAATAATACTCCGCAGACACTCTTTTCTCCCCATATACAATCATAACCACCTGTCAAATGAACTTGTCAAGTGAAAGTAGACAGTAAAAACCACCAATTACTCAAACCCTTGTTCGATTCTATATTGAACAGGGGTTTTGTAATTAAGTTTGTAAGAAAGTCTTTCGTTATTGAAGTAATGAACATACTTTTCAATAA
>JAXDZV010000082.1:0-22118 GCA_034086705.1 Eubacteriales bacterium
CAAGTCGGCACGATTGTCGGATACAGCATTCCGGTTTTTATCATAGCCATTGTTTTCGTATGGCTTTTCGCTACAATTTTAGGATGGTTCCCTGTATCTGGCATGAAAACGCCCGGTTCCAATTATACAGGGATTCAAAAGTTTTTAGATGAACTGTATTACATGGCGTTGCCGCTGATCACAATGACATTTGCATCGCTGGGAGGTATGACACGGTATGTTCGCGCCTCTATGACAGAAGCGCTGTCGCTTGATTGCATTCGAACGGCGCGTGCGAAGGGGTTACGGGAGAAAACCGTTGTATACAGTCATGCATGGCGAAACGCACTGATTCCTATTATTACGCTGGTGATCGGTTGGTTTTTGGGCATTTTCTCCGGTTCTATCATGGTTGAGAATATTTTTGCGCTCAACGGCGTTGGCAGAATATATATCGAAGCATTGAACGCAAAAGATTTTGAGGTTGTTTTACTGCTGCAGATGTTTTATGTGATTATCGGCCTGTTGGGAAATCTTGTAATTGATATTGCATACGGACTCGCAGATCCGCGCGTTCGTGTCAATAAGTAAAGGAGGATGGATTATGCATAAAGAAAAGAAATCCTCCGTATTTACGCCACTGCGCTGGTTGAGCCGCATGTTCTTTGGTGCATCAAAGGAATTGACAGCTGCGAATGAGCGGTATGACAGTCCCAGCAAAATAGCTGTCAAACAATTTTTCCGCAAGCCGATTGCAACGGCAGCTGTCATTGTGTTGGCATGTATGTTTTTGTTTGTGATCATCGGCCCGATTCTTGCGCCTGTGGATTTAACGGAATCCGGTAGCGAAATGCTGCATGCGAATGTTGCGCCGACGATGAACATGATGCGTTTGCCGTCCGATCTGAAAGATGGGGCTCTTTCCATTACTTCCCGGGGTTCCTTTACTGCAGGGCTCAGCACGGACGGCAATGTGTATATGTGGGGGTATTATTACTCTCACTCGAAAGATCCGCAGAAAGATGTGATGCAGGTACCAAAAGAAGTTCAGCAGTCAAATATCAAGTTTTTGGCGGCGGGCACGGACCATTGTGTGGCAATTACAGACCAGGGAAAAGTGCTTGCTTGGGGGGAATATGACAATGGGCAGTACGGTTTAGATGGTACGATGATTGCAAATTGCCGGCCGATGCCAAATGAGCTGCTCGAGGGAACCATTGATGTTTCACAGGTGCGGCAGCTTTTATGCGGAACACAAGTAACGGCGATTTTGATGCAGGACGGCAGTATATATGCCTGGGGAAATGACAGCCTTTCTGCACCGAATTTGTCTTCTGTGATCAAAGCGGGAAAATTGACGCGTGAGGAAGCGTTGGAAGCGCTAGGCTCGGACAGTACGCAGGAGCCGGTATATGGCAAACTGACGAAATTAGCATTTACAAACGACGGGATCTATGGTATCAATGAAAACGGGCAATTTGTATACGGAAAGAGTACAAAATACAATTTGCTGACAGACGGGACAACAATTTTCGAAAAAATCGGCAATAGGAAACTGGTCGATATTGCGGCAACCGGTACCTCTATTGCATTGCTAACCGAAGACGGCGAAATCATTGTTTCGGGAATGAACGCACAACTTCCCACAATTCCGGAAGGCGACAAAGCTGTTGGGTTATCTGCTGGCATGCGGCATTACACTGTACTCACGGAGCAGGGGCGTGTTTACGCATGGGGGCAGAGCTATCGCAAGCAGTGTGATGTTCCGCAAGAGCTTTCATTGCCGGGGGCAGTGGACTATGTCATTTCCAGCGGATTTCAGAATTATGCATTTCGGGATGGTCAGTTTGTTGACAGCTGGGGCTTAAAGGGATATTTGATGGGCACAGACGACATGGGCAGAGACGTCTTTAATCGTTTAATGAACGGTGGTATGATGACGATGACCATTGGTGCGGTCGCCGTGATTGTGTCGACGATTATCGGTATTATTGTCGGATGTATTTCCGGATATTTTGGCGGCATTGTGGATATTATTCTCATGCGTGTTACGGAAATTTTCGGTGCCATTCCGTTTCTACCGTTTGCACTGGTGCTTTCTGCGATTCTGCAGGCATCGGATTTGCATGAAAACACGAGAATTTTCATTATAATGGTTATTTTGGGGGTATTATCCTGGACGGGCCTTGCCAAATTGGTGCGCGGTCAAATTCTTGCAGAACGCGAAAAAGAATTTGTAACCGCAGCGCGTGCAATGGGTGTGAAAGAGAAACGCATTGCGTTTAAGCATATTTTGCCGAACATTGTTTCCGTTATTTTGGTAACTGTAACGTTGGATTTTGCAGGTTGTATGCTCACAGAGTCGTCACTTTCGTATTTGGGTTTCGGCGTGAAACTGCCAAGGCCAACATGGGGGAACATGCTGGACGGTTCCCGCAATTCGCTGGTAATCCAATCTTTTTGGTGGCGCTGGCTTTTCCCTGCGCTGTTTTTGTCCATAGTAGTCATTTGTATCAATATTATAGGTGATACGCTCCGTGACGTGCTGGATCCGAAGTCGGAGGTGGAAAAATAATGGCTGAACCGTTGCTTGAAGTAAGAAATTTGCACACCTATTTTAAGACCCGGAACGGAACGGTAAAAGCGGTGAACGATGTATCGTATACCATCGAGCGGGGCAAAACGCTGGGCATTGTCGGAGAATCCGGTTCGGGTAAAAGCGTTTCTGCCATGAGTATTTTGCGGCTGCTTGATGCAAACGGATATATTGCCGGCGGCTCGGTTTATTTTGAAGGACGTGATCTTGCCACACTTTCCACACAGGAGATGTATAATATTCGCGGCAATCGTATTTCCGTAATTTTTCAGGAGCCCATGACTTCTCTCAACCCGGTTTTTTCCATCAAACGGCAGCTTTCCGAGCCGTTTATGATTCACCAAAAGATGAATAAACGGCAAGCGGCGGAAAAAAGCGTAGAAATGCTGCGTGCTGTGCAAATTCCAAATCCGGAGGCAGTTGTGAAAATGTATCCGCACCAGCTTTCCGGTGGTATGCGGCAACGGGTGATGATCGCCATGGCGCTTGCCTGTAAACCGGATATTCTGATTGCGGACGAACCTACAACTGCGCTGGATGTAACGATTCAGGCACAAATACTGCGGCTGATGAATGAACTGCAGCGAGAAAACGGCACGGCGATCATGTTTATCACACATGATTTGGGAGTCATTAACGAAATGGCAGACGACGTGGTTGTGATGTACTGCGGACAGGTTGTGGAGCAGGCGCCGGCACGGCAGATTTTCACCGATTGTCCGCAAAGTCACCCCTATACGGAGGGGCTGATGTATTCTATTCCGCGCTTATATGACGACCGAAAAAAACTCGACCCGATTCCCGGTATGGTGCCACATCCTTTGGATTTACCCAAAGGCTGCAAATTCGCACCACGCTGCAAATACTGCACGGAACGATGTATGCGGGAAGAGCCACCGCTTGCGCATGTGTCTGAATCACAGTTGATTCGTTGCTTTTATCCGAAAAAGGAGGAAAGGAGGAGTGCGACACATGCAGAAATTACTGTCGATCACAAATCTTAAAAAATATTTCCCATTGTCGAAATCCTCACTTTTCGCAAAACAAATATATAACCGAGCCAACGAAGATATCACATTGGATATATTCCAAGGAGAGACCTTTGGGCTGGTTGGCGAATCCGGATGCGGAAAATCGACGCTTGGCCGCGTGTTGTTGCAGCTTTATGAGCAGACTGCCGGAACGACCATGTATTATGGCTCAACGCTTGCTTCTGTGGCGCCCAGGTATGTCACAGATACTCTACGCAATGCCGGAAGGTATGTTGCACAATATCAAAAGGGAAAGCAGCGCGCCGACGAATTGGAGAAAAAGTGTGAAGCACTGGGAGACAAGGCAACCTTTTTTGATATACAGCAACGCAATTTGGCTGCATGCGATGCACAGACAAAGCTAATGCAAAGTGCGAAAATATTGGGCGGCTTTATGGTGCGTGACACTGCGCGCGGTGCAGAGCTTTTGCTTGCAAAGTATCAGCAGATCTGCTGTGCGGAGAAACTACAGCAGCGGCTGGATGCGATTGAACTGGAAATTCAAACGCAGCAAGCCATCGCGGAGGAAACGCCCGAAAAGGCGCAAGCCTGTCACAAACGAATTTTGACGTTACAGGAAAAGAGCGCTTTATTGGCACAGCGACGTCGGCATCATCTTGCTCTTGCGGAACAGAAGCAAAGCGAGATTGAAAAGCTTAAAGAGCCATACAAAGACGATACAGTGTTTGCGGAATATGAGCAAATGCTGGATGACGGCGTTGATCTGTGCCGCCTGGAAAACGGGGAGATGCGTAAGCTGCGTAAAGATTTGCAAGTAATTTTCCAGGATCCTTACTCGTCTTTGAATCCGCGTATGACCATCGGGCAGATTATCGAGGAAGGGCTCTTGACACATCGGTTTTTCAAGCGGCGTTCCCAAAAGATGCAGGAGTATGTGTTTGATATCATGCATGCCTGCGGGTTGCAGAAATATGCGTATAACAGGTATCCGCACCAATTTTCCGGTGGGCAGCGGCAGCGCATTTGTATTGCGCGTGCTTTGGCTGTCCGGCCAAAATTTGTTGTATGTGACGAGTGCGTATCTGCTTTAGATGTTTCTATTCAATCGCAGATTATCAATTTGCTGCAAGAGCTAAAGGAAAAAGAGGGGCTGACATACCTGTTTATCTCTCACAATTTGTCAGTGGTGCGCTATATTTCCGACCGAATCGGCGTGATGTATTTGGGGAACATGGTAGAGGTCGCACCAACAGACGAGCTATTCCGCGATCCGCGCCACCCGTATACGATTGCATTGCTCTCTTCTATCCCGACAACAGATCCGGATTCTCTGACGAAGGAGCGGATTGTGCTGGAAGGAAATATTCCAAGTTCGATTCACCCGCCGGCAGGCTGCAAATTTCATACGCGTTGTTTTATGGCGTGTGAGAAATGTAAGGTGGTACCGCCGGCGCTGACCGAGGTAAAGCCTGGTCATTTTGTTGCATGTCATTTTGCAGACCAGAAAAAAGTTGACGAAAACGGGCAGTATTTGTTTACAGTATGCAAAGGAACAAACGCAAGATGATTTTCAAGGCATGGAAACAGCTGAAGAAAAAACAAGACCCGGAAAAGCAAGAGCAGCTGCGGCAGGAGCCACTCGAAAAAGGCGATCGCATGGCGATGCTTCTGGCGGCGTTTTACACATTGTTTCTCCCGGCACTTGGCGTTCTTTTGCTGATTGGCATCGTTGTGCTGCTGCTGTTTTCACTGGGCAGTTGCTGAGACGGCAAACGAAAGAAAAATTTTGCACGGCGGCTAGGTTTTACCGGGCCGCCGCATGCATTGTCTGCCGATGGAATTTTGCATTACAAAAAAGAAAACCCTTGCTGTGGAGGGTTCCTGCGTATACATTGTGTAGCCGGGGGCAGTGTGGAGTAGCACGGTTGTGTTGTCAGCGGGCATACAAATGTTACAAACGGTCATACAGCAACCGGGCAATGCATGGCAGCACAACTGCAGCGCTGCAAACTAAATTCCGAAAACGAAACTTGACAAACTGGGAAATATATGATATAGTAGAGTGTCTGTAATAAAGCATCGTATATTACGGGCAATTATCCTTGCCGCAATCGGAAATTGCGGACATATGTCCATGAGGAGGTGCAAAACAATGGAGAAGAAAATCAATTCCTACGAAACGATGTTCATCGTTGACGCACAGCTGAGCGAGGAAGCGACACAGGCGATTGTTGAGAAGTTCAAGACGTTGATCGAGAAGCACGCCACCATTACCAAGTTGGATGAATGGGGTAAGCGCAGGTTGGCATATCCCATCAACGACCAAAACGAAGGGTATTACGTTCTTGTCAATTTTGAGGCAGACGGTGCGTTTATCGCAGAGCTGGACCGAATTTTCAACATCACGGACGGCATTATCCGTTCCATGACGGTTCGCGTTTAAGCAGAGGAGGGATATTTAGATGGCAAGTCTGAATAAAGTCATTCTGATCGGTCATCTGGTTGCAGATCCCGAACTGAAAACAACGGCAAACGGTGTTGCCGTTTCATCTTTCCGCATTGGTGTTACCAGACGGTTTACCAAGGCGGGGGAGCAGCCGCAGTCTGATTTTATCAATATCGTGGCATGGCGGCAGCAAGCAGAATTCGTCACGAAATATTTTCACAAAGGTAATCCGATTTTGGTGGTCGGTTCTTTGCAAAGCAGAGACTATACCGATCAGCAGGGCAATCGGCGGTATGTGACCGAAGTTGTTGCAGACGAGCTTTCCTTCATCGAGAAGAAGGGGGATGGGAGTGCGCCTGTCAATCAATATACGCCTTCCGGCAACGATGCGCCGGCTTATGGTAGTGCGATGGCACAGACTCCGAAATTTGAAGAGGTTTCGGGAGACGACGATCTGCCGTTTTAATGAATATCGAACAGGAGGAAATAAACGATGGATAAAGAAAGAGAGCCCCGCGAAGGCGGCGCACAGAAGCCGTTTCGCCCAAATCGCAAGAGAAAAAAAGTTTGTCAATTTTGTGCTGAGAAAATCGATCATATCGATTATAAAGATACCGCACGTCTGAGAAAGCATATCAGCGAGCGGGCTAAGATCCTGCCGCGCCGGGTATCTGGTGCGTGCGCAAAGCACCAAAGAGAATTAACTGTTGCGATCAAGCGTGCACGCCAGGTGGCGCTACTGCCCTATATCAGCGACTGAGTTGCTGATCCATAAACTGCTAGAGGCGCGCCGCACTCCATGAATGGAGTGCGGCGCTTTTTTGCATGGGATATCTTCTGATAGCATTTTTTTTATGCGTGCATATACTAAAACAGGACGGGAAAGCCGTTCCAAAGTAAAAACACGGCAGGCGAAGAAGACTCATTTTGCAAAATACGGCAAAAAGGAGTAGGTATATGGCTATTAGGGACGAATACGGTATGAATATATACCGAGCAGGCAACGAGAGCGGCTATAGCTGTGGCGGATACGGCAGAAGTAATGGATGCAGCGGATGCAATGGATGCAGTGGATGCAGTGGATGCAGTGGATGCGGCTGCTGCGAGAGAGGACCTGCTGGTCCACGTGGCCCCATCGGCCCGCAAGGCCCGCAAGGGCCGATTGGCCCACGCGGCCCGCAAGGACCGACCGGGCCAGAAGGACCCCAAGGTGCTATCGGTCCGATTGGCCCGACAGGCCCGATTGGATTAACCGGTGCAACCGGTCCGCAAGGTCCAGCTGGTCCGCAAGGGGAAACAGGTCCTGCAGGCGCGACAGGAGCTACTGGTGCGCAAGGCCCGGCGGGCCCCAAGGGGGACACCGGTGCGACGGGAGCTACCGGCCCTGTAGGCCCGCAAGGTCCGCAAGGACCGCAAGGCCCCAAAGGGGACACAGGCGACACGGGAGCTACCGGTCCTGTAGGCCCACAAGGTCCTGTCGGTGCAACCGGAGCGACGGGTGCAACCGGCCCACAGGGTCCTGCCGGTCCTGTAGGTCCGCAAGGACCTGCGGGTGCAAGCTGGAATGCTGCTTTGTTTGATCAAAATACGCAGACGGAAACTTCCGTTGCAACTGGGAGCGCTATACCTTTTACCAATCTGCGTACGATCGGAACAGATTTAAGCGACGCTTCGGGAACTGTAACGATTAACACGGCAGGCACGTATTTCTTTACTTGGTCCGCTTCCGTGCTACCAAGCACAACGACGGAAGATATTGTGATTACACTGGAGAGTACCACCGGGACCGTATATGCAACATCCGGTACGGTTTCCCCGACCGAATCAAGCGCGGTTTCGGTAAACGGAAGTACAGTGGTGGCCTTGGCTGCAGGAGTCTCTTTGCAGCTAATCAATCGTTCGGAGAGCATTCTTTCTTTACAAACGGTGACCGGCGGCACTGCAAATTTCCGTGCCTCGTTGACGGTGGTTCGCGTTGGCTGATTGACAAAAGGGCGGCGGAGCGTAGAGTTCCGCTGCCCTTTTATTTGCAAAAATCCTTGACAATATCGTGTGATTTTATATAATGAAGGCAGTGCATGTAGGGAAAGATTTGACATGGATTTTACAGAAGCCTTCTTTTTCATTTTACATATTGCCTGTATCATGAAGACGTAAGAAAAAATGATGCAAGAATGTAAGAAGAAAGAAGGTAATGGTATGAAAAAAACAATTGTGGTGGTTGCAGCTGTGTTTGCGGTACTCGGAATTTTGAGTGGCTGTGGAAAAAAAGAGACTGCCAGTGTTTCAACGGATGGTTCAACCTCGATGGAAAAGGTGATTAGTGCGCTGGGGGAGACCTTCATGTTGGAAAACAGCGGAACAAGTTTTACGTATAATCCGACAGGTTCTTCCTCGGGGATTCAGGCAGTTGCGGAAGGCCGGTGTGATATTGGGCTTGCAAGCCGTTCGCTCAAAGACGCCGAAATTCAAAGTGGTTTACAACAAACGGTTCTGGCACTTGACGGAATTGCAGTGATTGTACATCCGGAAAACAGTGTTAGAGATTTGAGCGTTGAACAGATTGCCTCTGTTTTCACCGGTGAAATTACAAACTGGAAACAGCTTGGAGGAGCGGATACAGAGATTGTTCTAATTGGAAGAGAAGCGGGGAGCGGCACGCGTGACGGATTTGAATCCATCACCGGTACGGCGGAACAATGCAAGTATCGGCAGGAACTGACAAGCACCGGAGATGTAATTACTGCCGTGGCAACTAATCCTGCTGCGATCGGGTATGCCTCTCTTTCTGCGGTGAAAGACAGCGTAAGTGCGCTGACGGTAGGCGGTGTAGCACCGACAGAGCAGACAATCCTAAACGGCAGCTATGCGATACAGCGTCCTTTTGTGCTGGTGACAAAACAGGGAGTGGCGCTGCATGAGACAGCACAAAAATTCTTTGATTATATTACTTCTCCGGCGGCCAATGCGGTTATTGCGCAGGCAGGAGCCGTAGCTGTTGCGAAATAAAAAGCCACAGGGAGTTTGGTATGAAGAGCAATAGAGCGCGGCAGAGGTTTGAGCAGGTTATACACGCCGTTTTCCTTCTCTTTGGAACCGTGGCGGTGGGATTTGTGCTGTTGATTACTGGATATCTGGTTGTTTCGGGGATTCCGGCAATACGCCAAATCGGCTTGATCGACTTTTTATGCGGTACCCGGTGGAGACCGACTGCAGCAGAGCCGTCTTACGGAATATTGCCGTTTATCCTGACCAGTATATATGGGACCGCCGGGGCAATTTTGCTCGGTGTTCCCATCGGCTTTTTTACAGCGGTGTATTTGGCAAAGCTCGCACCGCCGAGTGTAAAGCGGGTTGTCGGTTCTGCTGTGAGTCTGCTTGCAGGTATTCCGTCTGTGGTGTATGGCCTTGTCGGTATGATGGTGCTTGTACCTGCTGTTCGGAAGGTATTTCATTTATCGGACGGTGCGAACCTGTTTTCTGCCATCATTGTGTTAGCAGTTATGATTTTGCCGTCTATCATTAAGATGTCGGTTACAGCGCTGGAATCTGTTCCGAAAGAATATGAGGATGCATCTCTTGCGCTGGGTGCTACGCCGATCGAAACGTATTTTAAGGTGTCTGTGCCGGCTGCCAAAAGCGGTATTACGGCCTCTGTGGTGTTGGGGGTTGGCAGAGCAATCGGGGAGGCCATGGCAGTGATGATGGTGTCAGGTAATGCCGCCAATATGCCGTCTTTGTTTGAAAGTGTTCGATTTCTGACGACGGCAGTCGCAAGTGAGATGTCTTATGCAAGCGGTTTGCAGCGGCAGGCGCTGTTTTCCATTGCGCTGGTGTTATACCTGTTTATTTTGCTGATCAATGCGTTACTGCATTTCTTTCTGAAGCGGAAAAAGGAGAGCTGAGATGAATGAGAAGCTTTCAAGACGCAGACGCGGCTATGTATGCCTAATGCGCATTCTGCTCTACGGAAGTGTTGCGCTGGTTTTGGCGCTGGTACTTTTCCTGATCATATATGTGTTGTTGCGCGGGGTGCCACATGTTACTTGGGAATTGCTTTCAACCTCGCCCAGCGTTCTTTCGAATCGCATCGGCATCCTGCCGGACATTCTGAATACGATTTATATTGTCATTGCAACGTTGCTTGGTGTGTTGCCGCTTGGCGTGGGTGCTGCAATTTATCTGACGGAATATGCTAAAAATACTCGTTTGGTTGGTATGATAGAATATGCTGCAGAGACGCTCTCCGGAATCCCGTCTATTATTTACGGATTGGTTGGCATGCTGTTTTTCTGCGAAGTATGTTCTTTGCAAACCTCTTTGCTTGCGGGCGCGCTGACACTGGTTGTGATGAATTTGCCAACGATTATGCGAACTACACAGGAGAGCTTGAAAACGGTGCCGCAAAGTGACAGAGAGGGTGCATTTGGGCTTGGCGCCGGGAAGTGGCGTGTTATCCGCACGGTGGTTTTGCCGGGGTGTGTTGACGGGATTGTAACCGGTTGTATTTTGTCTGTGGGGCGTATATTGGGTGAATCTGCTGCGTTGCTGTTTACGGCGGGTGTTGCACATACGGTCCACGGTGTTATAGATGCTATGCAAAGTTCCGGTGCAACATTAACCGTTGCATTGTATATGTATGCAAAAGAGCGGGGCGAATTTGATACCGCATTTGCTATTGCCGCAATTTTGATGGGGCTGACGGTGCTGCTCAATCTTTCCGCATCTGCTGTCGGTCGGTATTTCAAAAAAAGGAGAAGCATATGAGCGCTATTATTACTGCAAAGGAACTGAATCTGTGGTATGGTAAGTACCAGGCGCTGCATGCCATCAATCTTCCGATATTGCAAAACCGTATCACAGCATTGATCGGTCCGTCCGGCTGCGGAAAATCAACATTTTTGAAAACGCTCAACCGCATGAATGATTTGGTTTCGAATGTCCGTATCAGCGGTGAGGTGCTTTTTCACGGGCGGGATATTTATGCCCCCGGCGTTGATGTCAACGGGTTACGCAAGGAAATCGGTATGGTGTTTCAAAAACCAAACCCATTTCCCATGAGTGTCTATGACAATATTGCATACGGCCCACGGACACACGGCATTCGTTCCCGGGTGCAATTGGACGAGATTGTTGAGCGTTCGCTACGCGCCGCAGCCATTTGGGATGAAGTGAAAGATCGCCTGAAAAAGAGTGCGCTCGGTCTTTCGGGTGGGCAACAGCAGCGACTTTGTATTGCACGTGCACTGGCGGTGGAGCCACAGGTTTTGTTGATGGACGAGCCGACATCGGCGCTGGACCCGATTTCCACTTCCAAAATTGAAGAGCTTGCTCTGACTTTGCGTGAGCAGTATACCATTGTGATTGTTACACATAATATGCAACAAGCGGCGCGTATTTCCGATCAGACCGCATTTTTTCTTTTGGGAGAATTGGTGGAATACGGAGAGACGGAACGGCTGTTTGCACAGCCATCCGATACAAGAACGGAGGATTATATTACAGGGAGGTTTGGTTGAAATGAGAAGCCGGTTTGACGAGGAGCTTGCACTTTTACACAGGGAATTAATAGAGATGGGGTCTTTGTGTGAAGAGGTAATTGCGTTAGTGACGAAGGCCTTATTGACGGCAGACCTTTCTCTGGTGAAAAAAGTAGCTGCCCTGGATCAGCAAATCGATCAGAAAGAACGTGCAGTAGAGGCAATGTGCCTGCGTCTTTTGCTGCAGCAGCAACCCGTTGCGCGGGATTTACGTCAGATCAGTGCGGCACTGAAGATGATTACGGATATGGAGCGAATCGGGGATCAGGCGCAAGACATTGCGGAACTTGTGATGCTTCTACAGGGGCAACGCGGTGAAAGCACGGATACGCTTGCGCAAATGGCACAGGCAACTATTCATATGGTGACGGATAGTGTGGAAGCATATGTGAAGACGGATCTTTCTCTTGCAAAAAAGGTTGTACAGGACGACGATATCGTTGATACGTTCTTCACGCAGGAAAGACAGCTATTAATCGAGGCTATAGCCGAAAACCCGACGCAGAGTGAATATGCGGTGGACTATCTGATGATAGCTAAATATTATGAAAGAATCGGCGATCATGCTGCTAACATTGCGGAATGGGTCATTTTTTCGGTGACAGGTGAGCACGAAGGAGGGGATTGAATGATCTTTTGCGTGGAGGATGATGCCAGTATTCGCGATATCGAGGTGTATGCGCTGCACTCCACGGGGTTCCAAGCGCGTGGCTTTGCAGACGGAGAGTCGTTTTGGAAAGCGCTGGAGCAAGAACTGCCAAGCCTTGTTGTGCTGGATGTGATGTTGCCCGGGATAGACGGAGTTACGCTTTTGCGGCGTATGCGAAGCACACCGCGTACGGCGCAGTTACCGGTGATTATGGCTACGGCACGCGGTGCGGAATACGACAAGGTGCAGAGCCTTGATTTAGGGGCGGATTATTATCTGACCAAGCCTTTCGGTGTGATGGAGTTAGTAAGCTGTGTTCGCGCAGTATTGCGTCGCTGTGCGAGCGATTCGCAACAGGCGGCGCCGCTGGAATTTGGTAAAATTGTACTCGATCCGCAGGCGCGCGTTGTGACGGTAAACGGGGCCAAAGTCACTTTAACCTATAAAGAGTTTGAGTTGCTTTATCTCTTTTTAAAACACCCGCAAAGGGCATTTACGCGGGAAGAGCTTTTGCAGGAAATATGGGAGACGGAATATTACGGAGAGACGCGTACGGTGGATATGCACATCCGCACGCTGCGGCAAAAACTCGGTGCATGCGGCGCATATATTGAAACGGTTCGAAATGTCGGCTACCGGCTGGGGGGGCAGACATGACTAAAAAGATTTTTAATGGCATTTTTTTCACGGCTGTTTTGGTGTTGGTTGCATGTTTTGCAATCATTACGGCGGTATTATACAGTCATTTTTCTGCAGTGCAGCAGCAAACATTGCAAGAAGAGCTAACTTTGGTGGCAACAGGTGTGCAAAGAGACGGTGTCGCCTTTTTGCAAACGTTGCCGGCAGAACGATGCAGATTTACGTTGGTAGATGCTGCTGGAAACGTGTTATATGACACAAAAACAGGTGACAAGACAGATACGGAAAACCATGCAGACCGGACGGAAATTCGTGAGGCAATGCAAAATGGAGTGGGAGAGAGTACGCGCTACTCCTCTACTTTGCTGGAAAAAACCATGTACCGCGCTGTGCGACTGCCTGACGGCAGCGTGTTGCGCATTTCGCTTGCCCAGGCGACCGTTGGGGTGTTGCTGATCGGGATGTTACAGCCGCTTTTGGCAATTTTGCTGGCAGCCTCGATCCTTGCGGCAGTTTTGGCATTTCGTTTTTCAAAACGTGTTGTCGAACCGCTCAATCATTTGGACTTGGAGCATCCGCTTGAAAATGAGACTTATGCAGAGCTTGCACCGCTGCTGGGCAGAATTCATCGGCAGCGGATGCAGTTGGCAGAGCAGCAGATGCAACTTCGTGAAAAAACCGACGCATTTACACAGGTGACCGATAATATGCGGGAGGGGCTGATATTGCTGGATGAAAAGGGCACAGTGCTCAGCATCAATCCGGCGGCCTGCCGCATTTTTCAGGCGAGTGCAGCGGCGTCGATCGGGCAGGATTTTCTGATGGTGGATCACACACATGCACTTGTTTGCGCCATGCAGCAGGCGTCTACACACGGACATGCGGAAATGCGTATGGAACGCGCGGGGCGCGAGTATCAGCTGGATATCAGCAGAATTGAAAATGAAGGCAAGCGAGCAGGCGCTGTGCTGCTTGCCTTTGATGTGACGGAGGAAGCCTTTGCACAGCGAAATCGGCGAGAATTTACGGCGAATGTTTCCCATGAACTGAAAACGCCATTGCAGGGAATCATCGGCAGTGCCGAGCTGCTGGAAAACGATATGGTACAACCGCAGGACCGCGTTCGTTTTCTTGGGCATATCCGCACAGAAGCTGCACGGCTGCTGGCACTGATTGAGGATATTATTCGCCTGTCGCAGTTAGACGAAGGGGTTGCACTCCCCTTTGAATCGGTAGATCTGTATCTGCTTGCGCAGCAAGCGATACAGAGCGTTGAACAAGCAGCGCTTCAGCGCTCGGTTACGCTGACGCTGCAGGGCAGTTCGGTATATGTACAGGGAGTGCGGCAGCTGCTGCAAGAGATTTTATATAATTTGTGCGACAATGCTGTGAAGTACAATGTGACCGGGGGCAGCGTCAAAGTTTCGGTGGAAGAAAAGCAGGACATGGCATATATTACGGTGACGGATAGCGGCATCGGGATTCCGCCGGAAAGTGAAAGCCGTGTGTTTGAACGATTTTATCGTGTGGATAAAAGCCATTCCAAGGCTTCAGGTGGTACAGGACTTGGGTTATCCATTGTCAAACACGCCGTGCAGCTGCATGGCGGCACTGTGAGCTTGAACAGCGAGCTTGGAAACGGTACACGAGTATGCGTGCAGCTACCACGGCAACACGAGCAAGACGTATAAACAGATGTAAGAGGCACCGAGTTCTCTCCGGTGCCTCTTTTGCATCTGTTTTTAACATTGCCCGGCTTACAGGCACCATTATTTGCGGATTGTTCATATACTTACCATTGACCGTAGCAGTGCGGCGTTGTATAATGAGAAAAAAAGGGGGGATTGTCATGGTGGGCAAAAAAATAAAACAAACGGAAAAAGCAGGCGCTCCCCTTTCCGTTTTCGAACGTTCTTTGGCAGAGCTTACACCGCAAGAGCTTGGAGATGCAAAAAAAGTGCCGACAAAGCAGCGGATTTGGCGAATTTTGCAGACAGTCCTGTTTTGCATGGCGCTGGCCGTTTGTGCGGTTAGCCTGGCATATTGTGCTTATCGTATGGTTGCCTATCAGAAATCTGTGGATTTGTATGATCAGCTGGCGCAGCAGTTTCAAGCGTCGCAGCCGGCAGAGCAGGTTGCAACGCATGATGGTAGTCCGCTGCAAGTGATGCTGCAAGGTGGGCTGCCGCCACAGCTTACGGTGTTGCAGGCCAATCGCGCGCAAAGCGCTGTTACGGGCAATGGGATCGGTTCCCCAGATGACACAGCAGATGCAGATTTTTTGGCTTCCATGCAGCTGCAACTTGCGCAGTTGCGAAAACTGAATGCGGATATCGGCGGTTGGATTCGGATGGAGGGTGATACGGCTATCAATTATCCGCTGGTTTTTTCGCATGACGATACACGCTATTTGACCTATGCGGCAGACGGTAGTTATAATCCTGCCGGTGCCATTTTTATGGATTGCCGCAACAAAGCAAAAATCTCTGAAAATCGCAACACGGTTATTTACGGGCACAATATGTACAGTGGTTCACCAATGTTCGCAAATTTACACAAGTTTGCCACAGACCCGTATTATTGGCGCAACAATCATTTTATTGAATTGTATACGGATGAGGGTCTGTTTCTGTATGTAGTATTTGCGGCATATGCGGATACACCTGTTTTTGAGGAAAACTGCTATTTTGATACAACGGTGAACACGGATGAACGCATGCAGCTGTTTTTAGATGCAATTGCCGAAAAGAATCTTTTAAAAACCAATGTGCTTGTCAGGCCGTATGATAAAGTGATAACGTTATGTACGTGTTCTGATGCAGGAACGGGGCGTTTTGTAGTGCATGGCAAATTCATTCCGTCCAAGGATCGGATTAATTGACAGAAGGGGGCATTCACAAGCATGACCGATTCGCTAAAAACCGACTTGCTTTGCCCCGTTTGCGGAGCGGCGCTTGCCTGTGATCCGGAAGGCCGGCGTTTTTTCTGCGATGCGGGGCATTCCTATGATCGAGCGCGGGCGGGATATGTTCATCTGCTTTTGCCAAATCGGGCAGGGTCTGATACCCCCGGAGATGATCGGGAGATGGTTCGTGCACGCAGTACATTTTTGGAAAGCGGTGCATATGCACCTTTGTCCGATGCGGTCAATTCGCTATGCATGGCGTTTGCGCGCTCCGGCGAATATACTGCACCGCTGTTGCTTGCGGATGCAGGCTGTGGGGAAGGTTATTATACCAATCGTCTTGCCGCCGCTTTACAAAGCTGTGGGGTGGATGCACGGGTGTATGGTTTTGATGTATCCAAGCACGCGTGTGCACACGGTGCAGCTGCGGCACGCAGGCAAGGGCTTTGCGTGCGGTATGCGGTTGCATCTTTGTTTGCCATACCCATGGCTGCACAAAGCTGCGATGTGTTGGTGAATATTTTTGCGCCTTGTGCGCAGGAAGAGTTTCATCGTGTGCTGCGGCGTGGCGGGCTACTTTGCATGGTAGTACCTGCTGCAGATCATTTGCTGCAATTGAAAAAGATATTGTATGATACGCCATATGAGAACAAAATCCGTCGGGATGCACTTGCGGGCTTTGCTTTACGGCAGGTCGAGCCGTTGCGGTATTCTTTTTTGCTTGGGGCACACCGTATGGAATTGCTGCATATGACTCCGTATTATTTTCGTACGCCGCGTGAAGGGATTGCGCGCTTGCGCGCGCAAGTGGAACCCTTTGAGGTGATGGCCGCGTTTGATGTGCTGTTGTATGAGCGTCTTTGAGAAAAAACAAGACGGTATACGTGGTGCATCCTCTCTTTTTCCTAAACGCTCCGCAGAGAACGACAGCGAAAGACGGCGTTGGCGCATTTTTTCGTTTTTTTCGGATTTGCCGATGATTTTTTTTGAATCTTTACATACTTCGACAATTTTTTTCGCCAGTATGCTTTATACTATTTATGTCAGAACAAAGCGCTGACAAAATCGGGGAAAAGGATGTAAAGCGTATGGAAATGGAAGCAATATGGAAAGAAACTGGAAATCGGATGTTAAACGAACAAGCTTTGCTGCAGATTGATGCGATGCGCAGAGAAGAAAACGAAAAGCTCGGATTTACTGCGCCGGATCACGCATATGATGAGGCAAAGGAGACGTTGGAGAGATTATTAGACACCGCGGGACATGCGCGCCTTGCACAGGCAGAGCAGCTCTATGCGGACAATATGGGGGAGGCAGCGGAGTATGCGTATGGCGAAGGACTGCATTATGCATTTGCACAGCAGTTATTGCCGCAGCTCAGTGCCTCCGGCTTTTTTGAGCAGCAGGTTTCAAAGCCTTTGTTTGAAGGCGGCAGCGGAACGGCACATCGATCCTTTTGGGAAAAAAACACGCAGGCCAATGTGATTTTATCGGAACTGGGATGTGAAGACGGAGGTGTTCTGGAGCAGGCACTTACCTCGGTTGCCTTTGCGTGGGAAGAACGGATTTATGCGGGATCTTATTTTGGTTTTGTGCGCGGCTACGCACAGGGCTGGCATATTTTACAGCACGAAGATCCGGCGTTGACCGCTGTATTCGGCAAGCAAATTCTTGCGGCGGCGCATGAGCTTGGGCTGATTCAGCCTCTTCCGGTGCGGCGTGCAGGTTAAACAACCATACATTTGATTCAAAAAAGACACAGTCTGCGCCTTTTACGGGCGCAGACTGTGTCTTTTTTAATTGAGATGGAAAACCTAAAACACGGCAGACAATCTTAGTGCAGCATCTGCTGTAAGATCTGCGGCAGCTGAGCATATGCAGACGAAAGCGCTGCAGTATCCCGAATCCCTGCCGTTGCACTGTCGGGACGTCCCCCGCCGCCCCCGCCGAGTAGTTTTCCAAGTGTACGGACGATTTGGCCCGCATCGGCGCCGGCTGCAATTGCGTCTTTGCCGCATACGGCAAGTAGATTTTTCTTTTCCTCTGTGCCGCATAGCAAAACAGCAACTGTGGCGGCATCTGTTGCACGCAGTGAATCTCCCAGAGCGCGAGCGGCATCCAATGAAAGGCCATCAGTGCAGGAAGTGATCAGGTGCACATTTTTGATACATACAGCACTTTTGCGTAGCTCTGCGCTCTGTGAGGCGGCCAGCTTACTTTGCAGCTGTTCATTTTTCCGTTTTTCTTCGCGTAGCTCTGCCTCAAGCGCTTGCGCACGCACACAGGTGTCTTTGATGTTTTGCGCCTTTAATGCCTGCGCGGTCTTTTGAAGCAGAGTGTTTTCTGCATACAGTTGTTGCAGAACGCCGGCTGCGGTTACGCCCTCAATCCGACGAACTCCGGCTGCTACAGATGATTCGGAAAGGATATGAAATAGCCCGATGCAAATGGTATTGTCCACATGCGTACCACCGCATAGCTCCGTTGAGATATCTCCCATCTTAACCATGCGCACGATCTTTCCGTATTTTTCACCGAACAACGCCATTGCACCGCTGCGCCGTGCGTTTTCGAGATCTGTTTGGATGGTCTCAACGGGCAGTGCTGCAAAAATTGCGGCGTTAACCGTCTCTTCCACACTTTGGATTTCATCCTGGGTCATTGCCTGATAATGTGTAAAATCAAAGCGCAAACGCTGCTCATCCACGTAAGATCCGGCCTGTTCCACATGGGTGCCTAACACACGGCGCAGTGCGCTTTGCAGCAAATGCACAGCAGAGTGATTTTTTCGGATGGCTTCACGCCGATCTGCAGTAACCTCCGCCTGAATCATATCGCCGACTGTCAGCGTTCCCTCGGTGATGCGACAGATATGCAACACAATGCCGTCGCTTTTTTTACAGTCAGTTACAAGAACCGAAGCATCAGCATTGCGTAAGCACCCGGTATCACCTACTTGCCCACCGCTTTCGCCGTAAAACGGTGTTTGATCCAAGACAACCGTACATTCACAGGTATCGGCTTGCTGCGTGAAGCCGTCTTCCGTCAGAATGGCAAGAATTTTTGCTTGCATTTGCAAGGCGTTGTAGCCTATAAAAGTAGTTTTGGGTAAATGGGAGAGTGTGTTCTTGGAAGAATCGTCCCAACCGCTGATATTGGCCCGTGCTTCCCGTGCTCTGCTTCGTTGCTGCTGCATGAGTTTTGCAAATGCCGCTTCATCCACATGCAGACCGGCTTCTGCAGCGATTTCTCGTGTAAGGTCCAGGGGAAAGCCGAACGTGTCATATAGGCGGAAAGCGTCTGTTCCGGCAATGGTTGAAATTTGTTCTTTCTTAGCTGTTTCAATCAGTTCGTTCAGCATACCAAGACCGGCGTCGATGGTTTGATGAAAGCGCTCCTCTTCCAGAGTGATGACCTTTTTCACATGTGCTTCTTTTTCACGAAGCTCGGGATATGCAGTCTCATTGGTTTTGATAACTTCTTCACAGATTTGTGACAAAAATGCCTGTCTAATTCCCAGTAATTTGCCGTGACGTGCTGCGCGACGCAACAGGCGGCGCAGAACATATCCGCGGCCTTCGTTGGAGGGAAGTACACCGTCACAAATCATAAAGGATGCCGCACGCACATGGTCGGTTACAACACGGATTGATACATCATCATCAGCCTGCATACCGTAACTTTTGCCGGCTGCGGCTGCAACAGCGTTGACGATTTGCCGGGTGGTATCCACTTCAAACATGTTGTCAACGCCTTGCATGACGCAGGCGAGCCGATCCAGTCCCATACCGGTATCAATGTTTTTTTGTGCCAGTTCCTGGTAGGTTCCATCACCCTTATTGTCAAACTGAGAAAAGACGTTGTTCCAAATCTCCATAAAACGGTCACAATCGCAGCCGGGCCGGCAATCCGGCGCGCCGCATCCGTATTTTTCACCGCGATCAAAGTATATTTCCGAGCACGGACCGCACGGTCCTGTACCGTGTTCCCAGAAATTATCTTCTTTGCCCAACCGTACGATACGTTCCGGTGGCACACCGATTTCATCATGCCAGATATTGTATGCTTCTTCGTCGTTTTCGTAAACACTGGGCCACAGCAACGAAGCGGGAATTTCCAGCACCTCGGTTAAAAACTCCCACGCCCAAGCGATTGCCTCATGTTTGAAATAATCGCCAAAGGAGAAATTCCCGAGCATCTCAAAATAGGTGCCATGACGCGCCGTGTGTCCGACGCGTTCCAAATCCGGGGTACGAATGCATTTTTGGCAAGTTGTGACCCGTCTGCGTGGTGGCTCGACCTCCCCGGTAAAATATTTTTTCATCGGTGCCATGCCGGAATTGATTAAGAGAAGTGATTTGTCTCCCTGCGGAATCAGCGGAAAGCTTTTTAAGCGCAGATGCCCTTTACTTTCAAAAAAAGACAGATATGCTTCACGCAGTTCGTTCAGCCCCATCCATTTCATATAATTTCCTCACCTTTCTTGCCCGCGCGGTGGAACGCCGGGCACCATCCTGTAACATACTATTATAACAAATGCATTTCCCAGCTGTCAAGCTTTTGCAGCGCGGATGCAGATTTTCTATGCGGTATACTGCCTTCTTTTAAAAAAAGGATTGACAAACAAACATTTTGTATGCTATACTAACACTGTTAATCTGGGTGTGGCGCAGATGGTAGCGCGCTACCTTGGGGTGGTAGAGGCCGCTGGTTCAAATCCAGTCACTCAGACCATATCGAGTATTCATAAGGGATTTCACTTATGAATACTCGATTTTTTATATTTTAATACGGATTTATGTATGAGCAGGTGGTGAGCTTGTCCATCTGCATAGGGGAACCTGCCTTTCGGTTTCGTATTAAGCAACGCAACCTTAACACAGGTTTACTCTATTTGCTACTTTCATTTTTCCTTTTTGTCAAGCATTATTGTAACCATACAATACTGATTTGCACTATAAAAAAGTTATTCCTATATTACAGGTCGATGGCTTTAATGGTTGGTCAGAAAAGCACACCTTATGCTTTACTTTCGAAAGGCAGTGTGATACAATAAATCCAATACTAATACAACTAAGGGTGATAATATTGAAAAAATATGATGTGGCAGCTTACGTCTGGCCGGCCTATACGGGTGACGAAGGCAGAAGCCTGATTTTTTGGCCCAAGGGTTACGGTGAATGGGAGACCGTAAGGGCGGCAAAGTCACGGTTTGAAGGGCATAAATGGCCGAGAAAGCCGCTGTGGGGTTATTGCAACGAGGCAGACCCCTATGTTATGGAAATGCAGATAGAAGCTGCGGTAGACCACGGCGTTAATGTGTTTATTTACGATTGGTATTGGTACGATAACCGACCGTTTTTAGAGCAATGCCTTAACAACGGGTTTTTAAAGGCAAAAAACCGTTCAAAAATGAAGTTTTACCTAATGTGGTCAAATCATGATGTAACCTACGGTTGGGACAGAAGAATATCCGAAAAAGATTACGACACGGTTATTTGGAAGGGCGCCGTAAATTCCGAACAGTTTCACACAATAGGAATGCGTTGGTTAGAAAAATATTTTCATCTTGATGAATATTACAAAATTGACAACTGCCCCGTATTAAGTATTTATGATTTGCAAAACCTTATAGACGGTTTGGGCGGTATTGAAAACGCTCGAAAAGAAATGTTGTGGCTCGATGATGAAGCGAAGAAGCAAGGCTTTAACGGAATGCACTATCAGTTGGTTAAATACGGCAGAGTAAAAACCAATCTTTCGGGTTTTGACGGCAACGAAAAACCTATAAACCGCATGAGCTTGTAGGTTATCTTCCTTTTTCATCACTTACACATTATCAGTTTGTTCATTTTTCAAAAATGAACGACGATTACAAAAATATTATGGAGCAGGTTCGTACAGAGTGGCAGGAATGTGAAGATAACTTTAATATTCCTAACATACCTCATGTTTAAATAGGCTGGGACAACACACCGCGGTATGCGGGTCACATTCACAATATTGTCAAAAACAACACTCCGCAGGCGTTTGAAGACGCTTTAAGGCAGGCAAAGGAGCTTGCCGATAAAACGGGCGTAAACATTATAACGGTAAACAGCTGGAACGAATGGACCGAAACGAGTTATCTGCAACCAGACGACATTTACGGATATGGCTATTTGGAAGCCGTTAAGAGTGTATTTAAAGAATCCGATTGTTAACGGCCGGAGAATGTAATGCGGCGTTAAACTTTCGCCCCCCTTTTAGGGGTCAAGCCGGTAATCACCCCTTATAGGGGTGGAGCAAACCGCCGGTTGAATGAACTTGTCAAGTAAAAGCAGACAGAGAAAACCACCAATTATTCAAACCCTTGTTCAATTCTATATTGAA
>JAXDZV010000088.1:0-2016 GCA_034086705.1 Eubacteriales bacterium
CTGCATCTAAATCAGACACTTATCATGGCCAATAAATACGATTTAGATGTATTCGCTGTTGTCGTACATTTCAAATGCAGCCTTTTCTGCGCGGGTGATGATGGGCAGTGAAAAATTCTGCGGTTTGCCGACCCTGCAGAATCAAGCGTGCGGCAGCTTATGTAATCGATTAAAAATTAAAAGAATACACTCTTTGCTTTTTCCTTGATTTCTTTAGATGCTGCAAACGGAATTCTTGTGGTATAACCGTTCTTTGCAGCAACGATCTTTTTGGTGGGCCAAGCGAAAATATCCTTGTTCCACTCGTTGATCGTATCGTTATAAAGCTCTCTTGCTGCAGTAATTTCTCTTTGCAGATACATATTCTGTTGCATTGCATCGGCAATCTCCCTGTGAGCGGCAAGGTCAGGGTAATTTTCAACCGCTATATTGATGTTTCTTGAAATATTGTCTATTTGACCGCCAAGCTCATTACGAGCCGTGTCCGCATCTTGAATATTTCCCGATCTGTATTTAGCGATATTTTCAAATGTGCTCTTGTCAAGATCGATAGCCTTATCCAAAAGGCGGGCGCAGTTTTGAAGAACGACTACACGCTGCTCAAGATAATTGTCGATCTGCGATGCGTTTCTTTGAATCTTTTGCTGGAGTTGGTCGAAATGCTTTTGTGCGTTGATCTTCATAAATAAGAATACAACGCCGGGAATAATTCCGCATATCCACAGTAAAATTTCAAAGATTTTTGATCCAATTCCGACTTCTGCCGGGATTTTTTTTACAATAACGTTGGTATCGAGACCTTCTTCTCTTGTTTCGGGATTAAGTTCGTCTAATTGATTTGCCATTTTCTTTTTCTCCTTTTAGTTGTAGTTTTTAATTAAATATACATAAATTATTTCGCTGTGCTATAATGTTTTTGTTTTGTGCAAGGTCAGCTGTTGCTACGTAAAAATTGTTATTTGCCTGAAGTGGTATGTACTCATCCCACGGAACGGGAACATTATGCCAATGTCCATCGCCGCCGTATACCGGAACAAAATCAACACGCGGTATAATATCATATGAGAACGCGGAGATACATATCTCATCCGTACCGTTCGGGGATCCTATAAAGGATGATTTCAAGATTGCATGGGTTTTAGTTTGCGGATGTACAACATATTCTGTCTTTACCCGGTTTGCTAACGTTTCATATTCTTTGAGCGAATACTTTTGCGTATACTCGGGTATGGGTTGCATAGAGTGCACCGGTCTTTCCTGATATAGGGGAATTGACCAGATTGGCGCAAAGTCAAAATATATTGATTTGAAATAGTCAGTATTTTTGTTTATGAAATTATCTTTAATCACATCAAAGGAATATGATGTGTAAGCGGAAGGAGGCAAATAAATTGCTCGTCCTTGGCTATGTTGCGAAATGATTTTATTGGTTCTGTTTTGCTTAATAAAATCAAAATCATCACCGTATCCGGATTGTGAACGGATAAGATCGACCATATTTGTCTGAGCCAATGGGGTAAAGAGAGTTCTGAACTGAACTTCATTTGTTCTGTCAAGAGCGTCAAAAAGCACTTCGAAATCGGAATTGGACATACTCATAAAGTCGCCCCCCTGTTTTATAGCTTTATCAGTCATTTTTTTAAGCTTTTTTTCGCCCTTTTTTATATATTTGTCAATTTCTTTGTCACTTTTTCTTTCAAGGTGAGTTGCATCTCTGGTAAACGATAACTCAGGGCCGCCCTGCGCACAGTAATTCAAAATAACTTGTGTGTTGTAATAAGGTTTCGGTTTCGTTACCATGGCATGCAGAGTTTCTGTTCGAGTCCTCGTATGCTTTTTTCCATCACTGCCAAGGTATGTTTCAGTCCAGCTTTTTGTTTTATATCCGTGATAAGTCTCTGTGCCCATTTTGTGAATTATTTTATTTTCAAACAAAAACGGATTTTCGTTATACACACCTGCCAGTACATCCACCGTAGACTCTTCGCTGTTGTTATGATCATTAAAATCGTAGTT
>JAXDZV010000087.1:0-14122 GCA_034086705.1 Eubacteriales bacterium
TGAGACTTAATACACAAATTAAATTAAATTGTCATCCAAACCGTGTGCGGTCTGCCGTCCAACGGAAGCGGTGTATCCGGTGTATATTCTGTACCATCCAACAGCAATCGAGTGTTACCGGTTTTTCGCGCTGTAATCTCATACCTCGTGCCAAGTACACTGGTTTGCAGAGTATATGCAGCGAATAAATCGGTGAGACGTGGACGCAAATATAACTTTCCCGCACGAGGAACGATCCCAAACAAGTATTCATATACAAGTTTTCGATACCAGGCTGCCGAACCGGTGTATTGCGTCCACCCTGCTCTTCCTTGGAAACCGGGCGCATCGTATACATCACCGGCAAGTGCATATGGTTCCCCGCCATACTGCTTTGCTGCATTTGAATCCTGACAAAAGATGGCAGGGGTTAAGGCAAACAAAAGCTCAGTGGCTTCCCGATCGCGTCCTGCTTCAAAAAGTCCCCAAACCGCAAACATTGCAGCATGCGTATATTGCCCACCGTTTTCACGCACGCCTGGTACGTAGCCGGCTACATACCCCGGAGATTGGATACTGCGATCGAAGGGCGGTGTAAATAAGCGCATTATGTGCGCTTCCGGTACAAGTAGCTTTTCTCGCATTGCATCCAGGGCCTCTTTACACCATTCTTGCGGGAAAACAGTTCCCTGGGATTGGCTTTGCAACACGGCAGCAAATGCCTGCGGCAAAATATCAATGGCACACGCATCTGCTCCCTGCTTTCCAAGAGGTGATCCATCATCATAAAATCCTCGCAAAAACCAATGCCCCGCCCAGCTGTTCTCACGCAAGTGCTGTTCTACCTTGCGAAGCATTCCACGGTATTTCTCTTCGCCAAGCAAATCACCACTCTGACGGCATATCGGCAAAAATAATCGCAAACACAGTGCCAAAAACATCGTTAGCCAAACACTCTCGCCACTGCCCTTTATACCTACTTCATTCATGCCGTCGTTCCAATCACAACTGCCAAACAGGCAAAGACCATGTTCTCCAAATGAAAAGGCGTGTTCCAGTGCACGTACTGCATGCATATACAAACTTTCCGCTACCGTATCCGGTGCAAAGCTTCCAAAGTGTTCTGTCTCCCCTTCTTGCAGCACTTCTCCATGCAGATAACGAACCCGAATCGATAGCACCGAGGTGTCATGCGTTGTCTGCAAATAGGCACACAGACAAAAAACAAGCCACAAATAGTCATCCGAGCAACGCGTTCGAATGCCACGAACAACTTGCCTGCCTGCAACCCGATCGGAATACCACCAATGCAACACATCCCCCTGTATGAACTGGCACGCAGCACAACGCAACAACTGGGTGCGCGCTAAAGTCGGATGATCTGTTAAAAAACCAAGTGTATCTTGTAGTTGGTCACGAAAACCGTAGGCACCACCAGATTGATCGTAACCTGTACGTCCGTATAAACGTGATCGCAAAATTTGCCGTGGCAAAAAAGTATCAACAAATGTGCTCCATCCAGTGATATCACACGAGAGTTTGTCTTCTCCCACCGCTTCCTGTCCGCGCTGCGGAGCGATGAGCAAATATTGCAGCTCCCGCGTTGTCGCATAGCAGACCAGCGCGAAATTTACCCGAGCATGTGCACCGTCTCCCCTCCAAACACAGTATAACGCGCCGCCGGCCGTGAAGCAGGAATGCGCCCCATCGGTTTGTAAAAACACACCCCCTTTGCGAATACTATCCTCCCCACAAAACAGATTCTCAAATAAAAAACCCCTCTCCGTTTCCGTAACAGATAGAACAGACCGATCCAAACGGCTTTCGCAAAGAAGCGGCTCCAATCGCAGTGCGACTTCTAATTTGACAGGATGCGGCGTCTCCAAACATACCTGATAATACTTTCCGTGTGCATTTCGTGCAATCGTGACACATAACACATAACTGACATCCCGGCAAACCCCACGATAAAGCACTCGTTCTCGCTCTAAACAAACCGCACTCGAACAAGCACACAAATCATACGCTTGCCCATCCGGAAATGATAAATAGAGCGCTTCTCCACCCCGACCTACTGAATCAAACCAAGGGCTCAAACGATATTTCTGAGCGTTCTGCACCCAGGTATACCCCAAACTGTCTTGCGTCAAAAGAGTACCAAAAGCTGGTGAAGCAAGCAAATAACTCCAAGGGCGATTTTGCACCCCTTTCTGTATCCAGAAAGCACCTCGTTCATGGTCAAACGCACCGCCGTATACAGGCTGTACCCCCTGTGTGGGGATCGAAACCGCAGATTGTACCGCACGCACAAGACGCAGCAGCGGTATTTGGGGTGCTGGGCTATTACTGTTATCCAGTTGGCATACCCAGTCTGCCAGATACGGCATACAATGCAAAAGCGATTCATTCTCTGCAGCACAAATCAAATGAATCCCCCCGCGTCCCCCTTGCAAAAGAGATAAACCACATTGTCGAAGCACTTCGGTAAGACGTTTTTCTTCGCTTCTTACATAATGATCCTTCTCCGCATATCCAATGCAAAGTTCGCAAGGCTCACCGCACAGCTTCAGCGTACGAAATAAAAGAAATACATGATATAACAAGTTCTGCTGCACAGCATCTGTTGCACGCGCATCGAGATATAGTAAAGGAATATCTCCCGATATACCGTTTTTCCATAAGGCATCGATTCCCGATCTGATGTGGAAATGTGCCGGTGCGAAACGGCGTGAACGGCTGTATAACGCTTGCAACGCATCCAAGACAGCATCATCATTCCATACCTGCAATTCCTTCCATAAACGAATTGGCTGGTTAGGTTGCTCTGTATACAATGCCTGTTGACGTGCCAAAGCAACAGTTGGTTGCATCGTAACAGAAAAAATAGTTCCTCCCTCTTCCAATTCTGCCAAAACAGCTGCAAACGGTTCGATCATACCCCCATCTTGACACAACCGGCAGTGTTCCAAAACACTTTGAAAGAAAGGGGTGTTCTCTGAAAATGGCAAACGAGTTTTAATAAAGCCAAACACACGTGTTGACACCGCTATGCCGACAAACGTCTCTTTGCCGTTGCTGCCTCGTTTACGACGATGTAGCAGCATCAAACCGTTTTCAGCATCAGTGACACATTCCAAAAAAAGCTTTGAAAAGGAGGGATGCCCTTCATATTCGCGCAAGGGTTGTAAAACAGGTGTCATTGAGAGCAAAACCCGACATGGCTTCGGAATTTTCTGCTGCTCTTTGATGCCACAAATAACCCGGAATACTCCCCCCTGTATATAGCAACATTCCAATGTCAGCGTTCCACAGAAAATCTTTCGTTCTACGCGCAGTGTATTTTCCCGCCATTCCCATTTGCAGGCATCCGTTTTTGTATGGGGCCCTAAGAGGCGATAATAATGCGTGCCAATTTGAAAGTCGATCGCAAAATCTGCGTGGCAAATGCAACTTTCCCCATGCATCAACGTAACCTCAGCAGCGTCTGAGCAGTACATACGATTCACTGTATCACTCAAAAGCCCCGCGTGATTGGCAGAATGGACAGGCTGTGCCGAGCTGCCAAGTGCGCGTGTGCTTTTCGGAAGGGGCTGAGCATACGAGTACGGTGTAAACGGTGTAATATAACGCGGGAGCTCTTGCCGCATAAGAATAGAAGCGGCATGCATTTGCGTATCACGTAGAAATCTGCGTTGGAATATCCCGGCGAATGCTGTATTTGCAAGTGCACACAAACTCATACCAACATGATGCGCCATATAACAGTGCACGATGGCGTAACCGCCGCCCACTCGAGCACTTGTACAATCGACTGCTTCCGAAAAACCAATAGAGCTATCTGCACCCAAAGCAGAAAAGTTACGCAAGTTATCAAGAATCCTATTTTTATTTCGGGAAAATGGGAGCATCAAAAATGATGCATACGGCGCGTATACACGGTTTTGTGCTGCGTGTATATCTAACGCAGCACGCGGAACACCAAAAGCACGATACTGATAATTCATTTCGGCGTCAAATGCGAAATATGCGCTTTCGGAAACGCCGAAAATACGATGCTTTTCGTCTACCTGATTTGCAAAGGAATGCTGTAAACTCTCCGAAAAAGCAAGCGCCTCTTCCTCCAGAGTACCACATGGCGCCTCCAACCATAAATACGGCATAAAAGCTTCAAACGCTGTGCCAGACCATGAATAAAGTCCGGCAAAGCTGCCTCGTTTTTGCGCAATTCTGGATAACGCGTTCCAATGCGTAGCCGGAACACAACCGCGCGCAACCGCAAGATAACTTAAAGTACGGGCTTCGCTCAAATACAGATCATACACATTCTCCGTCTGTTGTTTTTTGGATGGATAGTAGCCGATCGCAAACAGCTTTTTTTTCGAATTGTAAAACGGTTTCAAAGAGCAGGCCCGAGCAATTGCAAGCAAACGTGCAGATACTTGCTTCAGCTGCGGATATTCCTGTGCATATTCCAAAACACCTTCTCCCACACAAATCATCGCAGCAACAAAATTTCCGCTATCTACAGAAGAAACAAATGGTTCACCGAGAATACGCAGCGTGTTCAAATCATACCAATTATATAAATTTCCCTGCCACTTCGGCAGCAGTTCAATCGTTTTACACATTGCCTGCAAACGGTGGTAAAGCTCTGCGGAAGCAATCAAGGAAAAATCGCGCGCTGCGAGAACACTCATTGCATACATTCCGATATTTGTGGGAGAAGTACGCATAGCCAAACGACCGCGGGGAATTTGCTGCAAATTATCCGGTGGCAACCATGCACTCTGCTCACCTACAGTTTTCTCAAAATATCTCCATGCTCTGGCAGCATACATGTCAATTTCTCGCCGCTGCGTCACGGACAACGGCAGTGGTTCGTGCGGTATACTCTGTGCTAACAAATGTTCAAAAATCGGAACGGAACAAAACAGTACCCCCATAGCAACGGCAAAAGGGGAGAAGGATAGACACAAAAGGATACCGCAGACAAATGAAAAGCCATATGCGCACAAAAAAGAAATGAAACCAAACGATCTTTCCCGCTCTCCTTGCGCCGCAGTTACCCAGGCAAGCAAGCGTCTTTTGGAAACAAACATTCGCCACAGCGCCCGTATCAGAGCTGCTAAACTCACACCGGCGCTCCGTGCAAGTGAAATCCATGCAAGAAAAAACAATAAAACAGAACGGCGTATCGGCGTAAGCATTTCCCGCATTGCAGCAGTTTGCTTCATACTGTTGTATATCTCTAACAAACGCTGCAAAAGAAGCGCAAAAGAAAAACATAGCAAAATCGGCAACGACACAGCGGTATACGCATACAAAAATATACCGCCAAGCAAACATAGCGGATACAGCATACGAAACACATTTTCAAACTGACAAAATCGCATGGCCAAAGGCACGGGGCAGCGGACACGCTTTCCTGCTGCATTTTTATGCGTAGGACAGGCAAATAAAAGGGCTTGTACATCTCCTCGGTCCCATCGTTCACGACGTTTGAGAAAAGATTGCGGCGTCGCCGGTGTTGTATCCATCAACGAAAGCTGCGGAACGTACAAGCACCGTAGGCGTGCTCCTTCCAGCATATCATGACTCAAAACTGCATTTTCCGGAAACGCATCGGCAGTACAGGCAATGTAAGCCTGCACATCCAGCATACCCTTCCCGCAGAAAACACCGCACCCATACACATGCATTGCTGTTTGAAAAGATGCACATGCATAGTTTGGCATGCCGCCTCCTGCACTGACAAGTTTGGAAAACAGCGTTTTTTCGGCACTCTCCGGGTCACACACAATCCCGGGCTGCAGTACACCAAATCCATGCACAACAGCATTACCGGCTTTGTTATAAACCGGAAGATGCAAAGGATGGAGCATAATATTCACCATATTGCGCACACAATCGTAGGGAAGTAACGTATCGCCATCCAATGTCAGCACATACCGGATATCTTTCAGCGCATCCTCGGCTCCCTCCATGCAGAAAAAACTTCCTTTTTGCACACCGTTCGTATGCAGCAGTCGCATTAATTCCACCAGTGCACCGCGTTTCCGTTCCCACCCCATATAGATGCCGTCATTAGGAAGCAATACACGTCGGCGAACTAAAAGAAAAAAGCGGTCCGCATAATTTTTCAAAAGCAGCTGCAGGCGCTGTTTTGCATACTGCAGTAATGCAAGATCTCCCGGGGCGTGCTCCTGCTTCCCTTCCGGAAAGTCTGCAAGAACGCAAAAGCGAATTTGTTCGTCTTGGTTGCGCAAAAAAAAATCGGCAAGATGATCGAATGCAAGGTCCACTGCCTGCCGGTCGGAAAACAGGGTTGGGATGACAACAAGGGTTCGTGCCTGCTGTGGAATTTGCCGATAATTGAGTGATAAAACTGCATCGGAGGCGAATGCCCGTGAAAAAATACGATCACAGAAGAATGCAACCAGTTTGTATCCGGGAAATAGCGAAAGTATAAGAACCGTGCCAAAGAGCAACAAGCTGCATTTCGCATAGTAACATAATACACCCAAAACCGCTTCGTAAATCAACATAAAAAGCAAGAAGGTGGAAAAATAAAAAAGGCGTCGCTTAGGATACGGATTCTGGAACAGATATTTACCGATATGGCGGCTGCGTACAGTTGTTCCGTGCTGTGCCGCACGCAGATATTTTTGCGCAAGCTGCGCTGCCGATATGCCTTTAGAGTAAGCGGCACGCAAAAGTTGCCGACGATATAGCGCCTTGCTGCTTTCATCGCACAACATATAATATCCGTCCGGATCTTTCCGAAAGCATTTTTCAACTGCAGAATATTCGGTATACAAGCGGGCAAACGGAATTTGTTCCGTTTGTGTCAATGCGTGTACCCATAGCGGCATTTTTTCTGCACCCGTTCCGCTTCGAGCTGCCTCGCAAATCACCGCGATCAGCGCAAGGATATAAACACGGTCAAAAACCAAAAGTTCCTCCTCCGTTAAAGCAGGGGCAAGCGCCTGAACCTGTGCCGCAAGTCCAGCCGTTTCCTGCGCATGCAGCATCACTGTGCGCAACCGGGAAAACAGCCGGCTGCATCGACAATTCTCCGATTGTACAGGCAAGCGAACAAAAGAATCTGCATCTGCTCGTAGCATCGACAAAGAGGCACGCAGTCGATGTATGTTGGAAAGAAACCACGCTTTCTCTTCTCCGTTCGCAGTGCGTACTCCTTTCTCTGCAGCCCGAAAACAAGCATACACATGCAGATATTCCTCTCGCAGCGTCACAAAAGCGGTAAACGTATCCATACATGCTCCTCCAGAGAAAAATGTTGGAATTAGTTTACCGCAGTGCCTTTTTTTTATGCATTTTGCTTTCTTTCGTTTTTTATCCGCCGATTTCAATTTCCAGCCAGTCACAGGTACGTATGCAAACCTCTTTGTTTTGCGACACCTGTATGGTATCCGGTATGTAAAATACTGCGTCAGTAGCAGGGAGCGTACATTGCACAACATCGGGGCCATGTGCAAAAAGAACCACCGCATCGCTGAGTAGTGCAGATTCCTCCACCAAAGAGCGGTACAATGCTGCCCCTTGTGCATAGGCAGCACTCATAAACAAGATCCGACGCCCGGCAGCCGTAACCGAGACCGTGCACAACGGCTCAACAGAACGCGCCAAAAATGCCTGGGGAAACAGCTCAAGTGAGAACGATTCCCCGCAGACGTATTCCTTTGCTGCATTTGGATCATAATATTCCACTTGCGTATTCTGCTGTGCAGCAGCCGCCGCAAATGCTTCCAACAGCGAAGCCTGTTGCGGTGTCTGTGCTGAAGGAAGAACAATTTCACGGATCACATATCGCTGGCTGATGCTCTTAAAAGTTTTGACACTCCGTGCATGCAGGTGCGTGTACACAATGGTTTTGATTTCCGTAATTCCGTATTCACTTAAATCCGATGCCGCTGAATACAACGTGGCATAATTGCCGTTTGAGCAATCAAGCAAAATGCCTTCATTCCCACTTACAAAGCACACAGTATCATTTTTCCCGGTGTTTCTGTAAGAAATACTCACATCTCCCCGGTGCAGAAAACCGTATATCCCATTCACCACAAAAAGCAGGACAAAACAGGCTGCAAACGTTCCGAATAGAATTCGCTTTTTCCCGGATTTAAAATACCAGAAAATTCCTGCAACATACATAACTGCCGATAAAAGCGCGGCCCAAAATGTTCGAAAAGAAACCACCGCAAACGGCAAACGTGCGCAAACACGCATACAGTATAAAAGTGCTGATAGAACCGCCGAAAGTGAAAAATCGAAAACGGCAGCAGCTCCCGGTAAATAGCTGAGCAGCAAAAGACAAAGACCGATCGGAATAAATAAAACCAGAATTGGTTCAAAGATCAAATTTGAGAATATACTTAAAACCGAAACCTGTCGAAAATATAAAAGGACAACCGGTGTTGTAAAAAACAATGCGGAAACTGTTATGCATACCGTACGTAAAATTGAGTGAAGAAAATGTGGCCATTTATGAAACCGCGCATGTAATCCGTCTGCGGTTTGCTGCCCCACAGTCAGAATTCCAAGCGTCGCCAAGAACGACAATAAAAATCCAGGATCCAAAATACTTCCGGGTGAAAAAAGAACAATCAGAATCCCTGCAAAAAACAAAGACGTCAGCGAATCACTTTCTGCTCTACATAAATAAGAAAGTTGTAACAAAAATATCATAATACCGGCACGCAGCACCGAAGCGGACCCGCCTGAAAGGCAAATAAAAAACGTAGAAAACACCATGATCACGATGCAGCGTACCTTTTTATGCAAACGAAGGCGACACATACAGCCCTCAAAAAGGGCTATAAAAATCGAGAAATGCAACCCGCTGACCGCCAGCACATGTGAAAGGCCCAAACGTTTGCAATCTCGCTGAATGGCAGGATTCACCCCATCTTTGATACCCAGCAGAAAATCTTTGCAAAGTCCTGCCAAATCAGGGCTGTAATATGCGTCAAACCGTGCAGCTGTGTCACGCCGAATCCGGTCAAAAAAAGCAAGCGGACTGAAGGAGGTACTACCGCTGTTTTGTAAAGATTCTGGCCCGCCAAGCATCAGCAGTCCGGCGCGACCGTTTGCCAATGCACGCAGGCGTTTCGTCTGACTTTCTTCTTGGAACGGTGCAGAGAGCACCCCACACACCGTAACACGGTCTCCTACTTGCACTGTTGCGGAAAATGTACCGCTGACAGTCAATTCGGAAAAACACCACTGTTCGGATGTATTCCGCACGCGCACCCCCAAGCTGAATGCGTAGTCGCTGCTGTAATCGATCTGTGAAACCACGCCGCTCAGTGTGAGTGTCTCTCCGTACAACGACTGCCATGGCAAGAAAGCACAAGAAAACCAAATCTGTGATACAATTCCGGCGCACCCGATTCCTAAAAGCAAGGGACGAAAGCAACGCAGAAAGCGACGTACCTTGCCAGGACGCAACACAGCACAGAAGATTACCATAGAAATACAAATCAACGCCGCAATGCTGCGCAACACGGAAGATGCAAAAAAGAAAAGAGCGACAAGAGGAAGAAATGCAACACCGAAAAACACAAGCGGTCTATCCGTGATGCGTTCCATTCCCGTCACTCCCGTCTTTATACAATTCATTCAATATTCACGCAGCATTTGCCCAAGCTTTATTTTCCGCTGCGCGCCTCCAACAACAGCGCTTTAGCACTTTCCCGTGCAGCCTGTGTAATCTCGCTGCCAGCGATAATACGAGCAAGCTCCTCAGTACGGTTCGTCTCGTCCAAAAGGGAAACGCCCGAAAAGGTCCGTCCGCCCGATATACGCTTCTCTATCAGATACTGCGCATCTGCCATGGCGGCAATTTGCGCAGAATGGGTAACGCAAAGCACCTGGCTACCAGCCTGTAAATGGCCCAATGCCCGCATTTTTACCCCAATTTTGTGCGAAGTTGCACCGGAAACACCGCTGTCAACCTCATCAAAAATCATCGTAGCACCATCGTTTGCGTGCAAAACACTTTTGGCAGCTAACATCACACGTGCCAACTCGCCACCTGATGCAATTTTGGCAAGCGGCTTATATGGCTCTCCGGGATTAGACGAAATCATGAAGCAAACCGTATCCAACCCGTCCTCCCCAGGCTGCACAGCGCCGTTTGCATCCGTTTTTTTCGACACCTCGACGGAAAAATGCACTTTTTCCATGTCCAGATACGAAAACTCCTGCTCCATCTGCATCTGCAATGACAGCGCCGCTTTCTGCCGCGCTGCATGCAATGCTTCGCCGCATGCAAACGTCTGCGCACGCAGCTGCTGCAATTGTGCATCATATTCCTCAATAAGCGTATCTGCGTGCTGCAGCGCACGCAGTTCTGCATGAGCATGTGCGCGAAAATGCAATACGGCCTGTATATCAGCCCCGTATTTCCGTTTCAATCTTGCAAGCGCGTCTAAGCGTTCTTCAATCCGGTCAAGCTGTTGTGCCGGATCCTCTTCATCCTCTACCGCATAGGCAGACACCGCTTGCGCAATTTCCGCTAATTCATAGCGATAATTATTCACTGTCTCCGCATATGCGGCGGCATTCTCCATCACGTCGTCCAGCCCTTGCAGCGCCTGCGCGGCCTTTTCCATCAGATCAAAAGCAGATAACCCTTTCTCGTTTCGATACAAAGCTCGCCGGATGAGTCTTGCACTCTTTTCAATGTGCGCCGCGTTTTGCAGCCGCTTACGCTGGGCTTGTAGGCACTGCTCTTCCTCCGGCTGTGGATTAACAGCATCTATCTCCTGAATTTGGTATGCATAAAGCTCTTCCATACGCGCTTTTTCCTGCGCATCACGCTCCAAAGCAGCCCGCTTTGCAGCAAGTTTCCGCATAGCATCATAGTTTTCTCGGTAAGCCGACAGTAAATTCTCGGTCTGCGCATAAGCATCCAAATAGGACAAATGTGCCGCTTGCGATAAAAAAGCTTCGTTATCATGTTGTCCGTGAATATGTACCAAACATGCCATAATCTGTCGATGCAGTGAAAGAGGGATAATTCTGCCGTTGCAGCGTGTTTGACTCTTTCCGTCCACCTGCACAGTTCGCTGCATATAAAAAGTATCTTCTTCAAATCCCAGCGCCGCCAATTTTTGCAATGTTTCGGTAGAAAGTTGCTCAAAGCTTGCTGCCACGGTAGCAACCTGCTCCCCTGTGCGCAAAGCATCTTTTGAAAATCGGCCGCCGCAAAGCAGCTCAATGCTGCCGATAATCACCGATTTCCCGGCACCTGTCTGCCCGGTTAACACAGAAAGCCCCTGGGAAAAATCAATGTCGCATTGCTTAATTACCGCAATATTCTCGATGTGTAATGAAGACAGCATCAGCAGCTTCCTCCCACAGCACCGCCTCAGTCAAGCATGGAGGCAAAATTTTCATTGAATTCACGCGCAATCCCCGCACTGCGCATCACCATAATAATACAGTCATCCCCTGCCACACTACCCAAAACTTCTTCTAATTGTAATGCATCTATGGAAGCCGCAGCAGCTTGGGCCATTCCGGCATATGTTTTTAAAACCACAATGTTTTCCGCATAGTCGGTGTGAATGACGGTCTCGCGCAAAATATTGCGAAATTTCATTGCGCTTTTTGTGCCGGTATGTGTCGGTACCCCGTATTGATACCGGCCGTTTGCCCCCGTCGTTTTTACTATCTTGAGTTCTTTGATATCACGCGAAATCGTCGCCTGTGTCACGGCAAACCCCGCGTCACGCAAACGCTCCGACAACTCCTGCTGCGTCTCAATATCATTTTTACGTATCAATTCCAGAATCTTTTCCTGTCTTGTCCGTTTCATGGAAAATACCCCCGTTTTTTATATTCAGGCGTCCCAGCATCAACGAGTCGCCTCCTCCATGCAGCATTGCTCAAATATCGGCAAATTTGCGATGCAAAATATCATAAAAAGAATATTCTTCAAAATGTATCAGCCTCGTTATTTTAGATGCTTTGCGCACCGTCACCGTTGCCCCGGCCGCAAGCGGATAATTAACATACCCATCTACACTCAAAAATGCTTCAGAAGCACCGTGCGTCATATTCCGTATGCAAATCTCACTTTCTCCACTTACCACTAACGGGCGGGCAACAAGCGAATGCGAGCAGACCGGCGTAATACAAAGGCAATTTGTCAGCGGATGCAAAATCGGTCCGCCTGCAGACATGGAATACGCTGTGGAGCCGGTCGGTGTAGCAACAATTAATCCATCAGCCCGGTACGTTTGTACAGTACTTCCATCGCAAAGCAACTCTACTTCCACCATTCGTGAAAGTGTTCCGTTTGACACTACAATATCATTAAGCGCGCAAGGTGTGGTCTGCGTGTCTTCGCTTTGTGGGGTATGGATAATTGCATACAACATAATACGGTCCTGCACGGTATATGCACCGGCAAGCAATCGGTCTAATAGCTCTGTCTGTGATGGCTCTGCTTCTGCCAAAAATCCAACTCTGCCCAAATTGATTCCGAGAATAGCGGTAGACTCTCGCTCAATCCGAGACGCCGCCCGAATAATTGAGCCATCCCCGCCGAGCACTAACATAACGTCGCTTTCGCAGTACAACACCTCTTCCGATACATACACCGGCTGAAGCACTTCTTCAGTAAAAGCCTCTGCAGCTTCTGCAGGGACACATACTGTACAGCCTCCATGCTGCAGCAGATACCGGCACAGAGACCGCATAGATGCAAAGGCCGGGTCTTTTTCCCGATTTGATAGAATTGCTATGATCATATCCTGTCCTCTTATTCATAAAGCAACGAAAGAAGGTCTTGCTGTGTATCCGGTAGCACGTAACTACTGGGGACTTCTTTTTGAAATTGCGCCAAAAATTCCACATTTCCGTCTCCGCCGGTGATCGGCGATGGAAACAGGCCATGCAAAAAAAGGCCGTAAGTCTGTGCAGCAGCAACTAAACGACGAACACTCTGCACAGCAGCAGTACGATTGTGAACAATTCCACCTTTTCCTATATTTCCGCGGCCAACCTCAAACTGCGGCTTTATCAGCAAAATGTAATCGCCCCCTGCACACAATATCCGCGCAACGGCAGGAAAAAGCGGCATCGCAGATGTAAAACTAACATCCATAACACAAAGCGAAACCGCACCCGCAAGCATGTCTGCTGTCAACGTTCGCGCATTGCATCGTTCCAATGAGCACACGCGCTTGTCTGCACGGAGAGACGGATCGAGCTGATCTCGGCCGCTGTCTACGGCATATACAAAAGCCGCACCGTGTTGCAAAAGGCAATCTGTGAAGCCTCCGGTAGAAGCACCGATATCACAGCACCGTCTGCCGGTCGGATCTATTGAAAAACGGGCAAGTGCCGCAGCAAGCTTCAAGCCACCACGTCCAACGTATCCATGCACGTCACCGCATACGGTAATATCGTCCCCGGCATAAAGTTGCACAGATGGCTTTTCTACTGTTTTTCCATTACAAAAAATCAGGCCTTTTCGAATGAGTTCCTGGGCTCTTTGCCGGCTTTTCGCATATCCATGCTGTGCCAAATATAGATCCGCACGCACACTATTCCGCCTTTCCATGCCAACGTATTGGTTTTGGCGCATCTTTTTATGTATTCTACCATGCATTTTTTTGGATTACAAGAGCAGCAACGTATTTTTATGCAAATTATACAGCCGATTTTCAGGAAATATCTCTGCTCTTACCTGTTTTGTTGCGATGTTATTCGGGCGCAAAATGAAAAAAATGCAAAAAAACTATTTGCAAACCAGTAAAAGCATGATATAATACAGTGATTAGGCAATATAAAAGGAGCGATGGTGCATTATGTGCGGATTTGCAGGTTTTTCCGATTTTCAAGCGGATCTGACGCAAAAAGAAAAAGTTCTTAAAAAAATGACGGATCGTATTGCTCACCGCGGGCCGGATATGAGCGGTGCATTTTGCGATACGTTTGTTGCGCTCGGTTTCAGGCGTTTAAGCATCATCGACCTTTCTACAGACGGTGCACAGCCGATGTGGAACGAAAACCATACAGTCGCGTTTGTTTTTTAAGGGGAAATATACAACATTTAATAGCTTAGCCCACAGCTGCGAACACACCGGCAAACCATTAATAAAAAAAC
>JAXDZV010000026.1:0-6457 GCA_034086705.1 Eubacteriales bacterium
GCGGTGCGTTCAGAAAAAAACACAAAAATGCACCTGCAGTCGCAAGAGAAGGAAAATCCCGTACAAGCAGTGCAGAAAGCGATAACCCGCTCTGCCCGGCTATCGTTGCCAAGGCAGCCACTGTAGCCTCTTTCGAAAACATCCCGCATAGCAAAGCTATACATGCCGTGAGAGAAGATATCCCCATCGGTCGCAATACAGGCAAAACGGCGTTTCCAAGCGCACCAATGATACTTCCTTCAATATTTTGCGCAGGCTGAAAAGTTATTGTAAAGGCGGAAAAAATATGCAAAACCACACTGCATATAAACACAACACATAAAATACGAAAAATTGCATCTCGGCATTTTTCACGCATTCGATCCCACACTTCGCTAAGGCGTGGCCAATGGTACTGCGGAAGTTCCAAAAAAAACACCGGCTTATTGTTCTTTTTCAGAATGCGTTCTATTGCAGCATACAACAATAAGCATAGCAGCATTGTGCCAAAACCTGCTACAAATACAATGAAAAACAATGATTTATGTCCTGCGAAAAGCGTCCCGGCAAGCAAAGCGCAAAGCGGCATTTTTGCACTGCACGGCAAAAATGGAATCAACGTAACAGCTCTGCCTTTTTGTTGGGAACGCAATGTATCTGTGGATGCGATGGCAGGCACAGAACAAGCAAAACCAAGCAAAAGCGGAATTGTTGCTCGCCCATCCAAACCAATCGGCTTTAAAATCGCCTCACACAAAACTGCACTTCTACACAGATAGCCGCTCTGCTCCAGCCATATAACACCGAAAAACAAAAAAAGTGTCTGTGGCAAAAACGATGCAACTGCGCCTATCCCTTCAAAGACAGATCCACAGACAAGTTTGGCCACTTGTATACTACATCCCCACTGCAGTAGAAGTGCCTGTACATACTGCTGCAGCATTGTAAATATCTCCTGCATCCACGTACTCACCTGTGCAACCGGTCCAAATGCGCTGCAATACAATAATGCAAACAAGCACGAAAATAAGCAGACCGGCCCCAGTATCGGATGCAGCAGAATACGATCTGCCGCTTGTGTAAATGTATGGTGCGGTACCGTGTAAATATCCCGCAGCAACCATTCCGCACGGGTAAATCCGTCCTGTGCATTGGCAATCGTAACAGCAAAAGAACGTTTTCCCCCATGCCGAATTGCCTGCAGGAGTGCCTGTACCCCATTCCCGCGCAAAGCGCTCACTGCTATTACAGGGCATCCAAAGCGTGCAGCGAGCCGATCAGGCAGCAGTTTTCCGCCGGAGCGGTCAAAGGAATCCATGCGGTTCACTGCCAGGATCATCGGAATACCAAGCTCTGCCAACTCCGTTGCCAATGCAAGGTGTCGCTGCAGCGAGAAGGCATCGGCAACAAATAGAATTAAATCATATTTTTTTTGTCGTAATGTCTGTGCGGCATTTTCTTCATCGGGGGTACGAGCATCCCGCAAAGAATATAATCCTGGAAGGTCTGTCAACAAATAGCTTTCCGCACCAACATCGCACAGTGGCGCACAAGCTGGCCGTGTCGTGACACCGGGGCGATTGCCCGTATATACATGCGCACCTGTCAAGCGGTTATACAACGTTGATTTTCCCGAATTCGGACAACCGACCAATACAATTTCCTTCATACTTCCTCCGTCATTTTTTCAAGCACCTGCGTATCAATGGCGAAAACTGTACCATAGACCATAACCACAGAAACACCATATACAGTTGCAAGCAAGTCAACACAGGCACCCCTCACAAATCCGAGCGATTCCCACATACCGTTACTGCCGGACTTGATCCGTATCTTTTTTCCTGTTTCAAAAGCGTATTCCAACATAAAAATTCCCCCCGTCGCATCCTATGCGCAACGAGGGGAAAAAAGAAATCTATTTAGAAAGGCAACGTTTACATTCGCGAAGTGCGCCGGCAAATTCAGCCTGCTGTAGGGTACCGCTATTGATACAGCTGCTTCGATGTAACGCAGTACAAAAGGGATCCGTATGATATACCTCCGAACCGGTTACCCAATACACATCTTGCGGCACTTGTTGTTGGACTTGTTTAGTCTCCGTCGGCGATCCTACCGCAGGTGCAGCCGCCGGAACAACCTCCTTTGCACTAAAAGATACCCGCGTCGGCTGCGGCTCTTTCGCTATAATTCCATATGGGTCGGCGCAACTGCAAAGAGTGCAAAGAAGCAATCCCACATACAACCATCTAAAATGTCTCATTTTTTATTCCTTTATTCTTAATGGATTCAAATTGACAAATTTCACAGACTTCGATATAATGAAAGCAGCAAATATATGGCACAGGATACCGCCGTACAATGCAAAGGAGAGCCAGTATGAGCAAATATACAATCGGAATTGATTATGGAACCCTGTCCGGCAGGGCATTGCTTTGCCGCGTCGAAGACGGAGCAGAGCTTGCAACAGCCGTCTTTGCATATCCGCACGCCGTTATGGATCGAACATTGGACGCAACCGGCGAAACACTCCCACAGGATTTTGCCCTGCAGGACCCCGCCGACTACCTGGCAGTTCTAACGCAAACAGTTCCGCAAATTATTCAGGAAAGCGCCATAAATCCACAGGATGTTATCGGTATCGGCATCGATTTTACTGCCTGCACCATGCTCCCAGTTGATGCTACCGGCACGCCTCTTTGCTTTTTAAAAAGATTTCGCGGCGAAAAGCATGCCTATGTAAAACTCTGGAAGCACCATGCCGCGCAGTGCTATGCAAACCGCATCAATGAAATTGCCGCAACAAGGAAAGAACCGTTTCTTCAACGATATGGCGGTAAAATCTCAAGTGAATGGATGCTTCCGAAAATTTGGGAAACTTTAGACGCTGCGCCAGAGGTGTATGAAAATGCCGCCCATTTTATTGAAGCGGCCGACTTTATCACCTGGCAGCTCAGCGGACAGCTTACGCGAAATTCCTGCTGTGCCGGCTATAAGGCACTCTTTCACAAGAAAGAAGGATACCCCAGTAGAGATTTCTTTGCAGCTCTGGATTCACGCTTGGAAAATCTTGCTGCTGAAAAACTGAGCGGTGAAGTACTGCCACTTGGAAAACGAGTAGGCTATCTATGCGCTGCATATGCAGAAAAGCTCGGCCTGCATACGGGAGTTGCCGTTGCCGTTGCCAATGTTGATGCGCATGTCGCCGTACCGGCAGTCAAAATCACAAAGCCCGGCCAGATGCTCGCCATCATGGGCACTTCTACCTGTCACATGTTACTGCAAAAAGAGGAAGCTACCGTGCCAGGCATATGTGGTGTTGTGGAAGATGGTATCCTGCCTGGATATTTTGGGTACGAAGCGGGTCAATCCTGTGTGGGAGATCACTTTGCGTGGTTTATGCAAAATCTTTTTCCCTCGCACTATGCTGACCAAGCAAAAGAATTGGGCATCGATGAAATTACGCTGATACAGAAAAAAGCCGGAGAGCTACACGCCGGAGAAAGCGGCCTGCTCGCGCTGGATTGGTGGAATGGTAATCGTTCTATTCTGGTTGATGCCGATCTTACCGGATTAATACTCGGCATGACTTTGGCAACAAAGCCGGAAGAAATCTATCGTGCACTGGTAGAAGCGACTGCATATGGTACGCGAATGATTATTGAAAACTATCGCAGCGCAGGCCTGACGGTAGATGCATTTTTCGCATGCGGCGGCATTGCGGAAAAGAGCCCTTTTGTCATGCAGATTTATGCGGACGTATTGCGCATGCCCATCCATATTTCCGGCAGCCCACAGGCACCGGCACTCGGCTCTGCAATTTTCGGAGCAGTGGCAGCCGGAGAGGCGGCAGGAGGCTTTGCAACAGTGGAAGAAGCTTCGGAGCATATGGGAAAACTCAAGGAAATAGTGTACATTCCCAATGAAAGCGAAAGTGCGATTTACGAGAAACTGTTTGCAGAGTATACGCTTCTGCACAATACTTTCGGCAGAGGGGAAAACGATGTGATGAAACGGCTAAAGGCGTTGAAAAAGAACTAAATATGCAGAGCATCCGCAAAACCAAATCAAATTCAAAACGAACAGGAGCTCAACGGCTGTGATAGATCTGCCGCTGCCAGCACGCTACAATGATCAAAACGATTTTAATAGATTTGGATGACACCATTTTTGATTTTCAAGCAGCAGAACACACTGCGCTGCATACCACATTGCTGGCGATGGGCGTTACGCCTACACCTACCCTGCTTACAAAGTATAGCGCAATCAATGCGGCACAATGGCGTCTTTTGGAACAGGGAAAGCTGACGCGCGAACAAGTGTTAACACGTCGTTTTGTTTTGTTATTTGATGCATGCAATATTTTTGCAGATGTTCAGGCTGTGGCAAAACAGTACGAACAAAATTTAGAAAAAATGCACTTCTTTTTGCCGGGAGCCAAAAACGCCCTGCATACGTTGGCACAAACATACCGACTGTTTTTGGTTACCAACGGATCCTGCGCCGTTCAAAGGCGAAGATTGCGAGATGCCAAAATTGACACACTATTTACCGCGCTGTTTATCTCCGAGGAAATCGGTGCGGAAAAACCATCCGCTGCGTTTTTCAACCACTGTTTTGCACAAATTCCGAATTTCCGCAAAGAGGACTGCATTCTCGTAGGAGACAGTCCGAGCGCTGATATCTGCGGCGGGAACCGTGCCGGACTTCGCACTGTTTGGGTTAACACGCGGGGAGCGACCTGCGGAGCCGAACAGCCAGATGCTACCATTGCTTCTTTGGCAGAACTTCCGGCACTTTTGGACACTTTACAGAAAGAATAAAGCCTTGATAAAATCGGCCATGCGCCGCCCTAGAAGGCAATTTCAAATTGCTGTGCAGCTGACAAAGGCACAACCGTGCAGTCATTTGCATATGTACATTCCGGCAGTGCAATCATGCAGAACAGCGTCTGCTCATCCACAGGTAGCGGGCACAAATGCCACACACCGGCATTGATGCGAACCATCGTCCCGCGCGGTACTAAAAATGCATGCGTTTGATCCGGAATCGGCACTCCGCCGGACGGCTGCGCAACATGCAGAATCATATCGCCGTTCAGCGGCAAGATTCCCTCTGCCGTCGTTGTATGGTATTCGAGCATATCGATCACCATCCGAGACGGCTTTTTCACGGAAATCGGTGAAAATCCCATCGGCCCACTCGCATATTGCAGCAATCGGTCCGGGAAAAAATGATGTAGATCGCCGCACAACGCATACCCATCCGGATGCAAAAAGTCCGTATAAGCACCGTATGGGGCAAATGACTCTTTTTTTAATGGTTCAACATGGATTTTCAGCATATTTTCCCTCCGAATCACAAATTTACACATCTATTGTACCATCCTTCCGTTTATGTTGCAAGACAGCAAATAAATTTTTAAAAAAATCATTCAGAGTTCTTGCAATACCGACATCATTATGGTATAATCACTATGGCTGTGGGGCATTAGCGCAGTTGGGAGCGCATCACACTGGCAGTGTGGGGGTCAGGGGTTCAAGTCCCCTATGCTCCACCAAATCGAAAATCCGTTCTTGTGAAAGAGCGGATTTTTGTTTTCTATTTATCTGAGACTTTCACTTGGTGCGAGGTGATTCGCTGCGATGAAGATTTTACATACCGTGGTGCCATAGAGAAATATGTGTTGGAAATCCGGTGTCTGTGTCATTGCATGCAGTCTCGACTTATCACTACACCGATAAGCAGAGATTCGGACGGCGATTATGTTAATAAGAATCAATTCGAATGGATTATACTGTCGATTCCGGGCACCAACAAAATTTCGCAGCGGCATTTTTTGGTTGTCTTTTACAAACGAACGTATCATTGTATCTGAATTTCGAAGTTTAGATACAATGTTTTTGAGAATACACGGTTGACAATTATAGAAAAAATAAACAAATAAAAACGCAGAGATTTTAGCATTCTCTGCGTTTTTTAACCCTTATAACACTTGCAATATCATCTTTTCGCTGTATTTCATAGATTCCGTGCAATCAATCACTGAATATCCGTTACTTGATAGCCCTGATCGACAACTGCCTGCTTCAGAACGTCGTCGGAAACCTCTTTTTCGAGCGTTACCACAGCAGTTCCGGTCTTGTGGCTGACTTCGGCTTTTTTCACGCCGTCAAGTGCTTCAAGCGCTTTCTTTACGTGCATCTCGCAGTGTCCGCACATCATACCTTCGATTTTTAATGTCTTTTCCATTGTTTTTGTCTCCTTTTCGGTTGTAGTTTTTAATGTATTCTTGATTTTGTGATCCCGTCCCGAATCGTGCATCTGAAGGAAATTCAAGCGCAGTGCGTTGGTGACTACGCTGAAGCTGGACAAACTCATTGCCGCCGCCGCAAACATGGGATTTAACTGCCAGCCGAGCACACTGATAAATACGCCGGCCGCCAAAGGAATACCGATAATATTATAGATAAACGCCCAA
>JAXDZV010000030.1:0-170878 GCA_034086705.1 Eubacteriales bacterium
CAGGCCACTCACAGCCGCCGGCTGTGTCACAACCTGCTTTTCTGCCTGTTGCAGCGTAACCTGCTCACCCGCAGCGTTATACGACTCCACCGGTGTAACAGAAACATCGGCTTCACCGGCTGCAATCACCTCAAAATACAATGTGGCAATCGTGCCGTTGGCAGTATTGTCTTCTGTCGCATAGGCATCTGCCCAGCGCAGCAGCATTCCGTCTGCAGGTGCTGTCGGCGTTGTAAAGCCTTGCAGCAAACCGGCATCCTCCACTTGTGTCAGCTTCAAAACATCGGTATCATAGTGAAGCTGCACACGCAACGAAACAAGACCGGCATTGTCGTGCAACTGCAACGGAATCTGCACGGTATCTCCCACACGCACTCCGCCGCTTGCCGCTCCCAAAGACAGGCCACTCACAGCCGCCGGCTGTGTTTGAATCGACTCTTGCGCATCGGCAAACGAAACAGCAGTTCCGTTCTGCGCGAATGCTTCCACTAAATTTACACAAATATCACTTGTTGCGGCGGCAAGCACTTTAAAGCGCAACTGCACAATCGTTCCGTTGGCAGTATTGTCTTCTGTTGCGTAACTATCTGCCCAGCGCAACACCATCCCACTGGCAAAAGGCACAGTAGGTTGCGTCATCCCGTTAAGCAGGTTGCTATCTGTAATTTCAAGCAACTGCAAAACCGTTTCGTCATATGTAAGTCTCACACGCAGCGAAACAAGACCCGGGTTTTCCTGCAGCGCAACGGGAACAACTATTTCATCCCCGACACAATTGCCGCCCGTTATCGTCTCAATCAATAATTTTGGGGAATTTACCGCCAATGCAGCGGGGATAAGAGCGGTGCCCAGGAAAATCATTGCCAAGCACAGCACCAAGGCTCGTTTGATTTTCATGCAGAGTTCCTCCTTAAAAGTGTAGACATGTCTGCCGACTTTGTGATATCCGCTTTCTGTAAAACGGAAAAACAGCGATTCGACTTCTTTCCTGTCTGCGCCATATAAACACGGCAATTACACAGCAAAAAAGCAGCAAATTCGCACTTTTTCCCACAGCCTTTTCTCAAAGAGCTTTCAGACAGAATTCCATAGATACCCCTGTATTTGTTATCGTACCACAATCTGAAACATCTGTCAATAGATTTGCGCCGTTCTTTTTTATGTTTTCGCTAATATGCTGCTAATTTCGCACAAAATTTTGTTCATCCTGAACATTTTCTGATGGATGTCTCCTCGTGCCGGTTCACCGATAAAAGGCACGCAAGAGCACAAAAAAGAACGCAACATTGACAAATTGAAACACAAAGCATATAATAAGCACAACGTGTTCAAAAAGGAGAATTGTCTCATATATGAAAAGTAAGCCGTTGGCGATGCTTGTGTGCGTATGCTGCATAGTTACCTGCAGTAGTTGTGCTACCGTTCTCCCCACACCAATTCATGCCGTTGCAGAAACTTCATCCCCACCTATTTGCACGCAGGATGCTCCATTGCCCTCACCGGCAGACCTTTACGCACCTATCTTGGAGGTATACACTGCCTATGCCGATATCTTCATCACCCAGGACGGCAGCAGCGCAGACCTTGTGCAAAAGCTCACAGATGCATCCGGTGCTTCAGAGGAACTACAATTGGCAATAGGCGATAAAGCTTATCAATGGAGCTGCATGTTAACGGAACTTGCCTTACATGCGAGCAATTCACTGATCCGCAGCGATTTTCTGCATGAAATTCGAGATATTGATCATAACGGTATACAAGAACTTCTGCTGTACCTGACAGACGGAACGTTGCTGGCAACATTTACACAGAAAAATGGCAATGCGCTGTTGCTTGACGCCTTTTGGTCAAGACACAGATGCTTGCTCCGTGAAGAGCTGTTTTATTTTTGTAACAGCAACGGAGCAGATGCCATAGATTATCTTACCATGCGTATCAGTGCAAGCGGAACCACTTTAGAAACCGTGAACGGTATCCGCATGGATGGAACACAATTTTACAGAATAACCGGTAACGAAACCGAACTTATCCCGCAGACAGAATACCAGCGTACCGCTGCATTTTATATCAACATATTTGAAAAACAACCAAATGTATAAATATAACAAGGCGCTTTCAACTTTCAATATGTAAAAGGAGAATGTTACTGTAACATTCTCCTTTTGTTATGCTGTACCTGTAGTAACTGTTCAAAAGCTTTCGGTAAAAAAGTGGCTGTATCAGAAGCAAGCATTGCGTATTCGCTCAAATGCGCGGCAGCAAGTTCGCCGGCAGTACCGCATAGATATGCTCCAAGCGCCGCCGTTTGTACGTTGGCAGGCATAAATCCGCACAGGCCGCACAACGCACCGCTAAGCACATCACCGCTTCCGGCGGTTGCCATGCCAGACGTTCCGCGGTTTACCAAATATGTCGTATGTCCATCCGTAACCGTTGTTGTACTGCCCTTGAGCAAAACCGTACAGCCGTGCTGTGCTGCAAAAGCCGCAGCCTGTGTTAGCGGCGCTTGCAAAATATCGTCAACTGCAACGCCACTGAGCCGTTGAAACTCCATCGGATGCGGCGTTAAAACCACTTGTGCCGCCGCCCGAGAAAGTACAGACAAATCCATCCTTGCCAGTGTATTTAACCCGTCAGCATCGATAATCAAACGCAGGGAAGGCTGCTGAAGCAAAAAATCTAAAATCTTTTCGTATTCCGGTGAACTTCCCCACCCCATACCGACAGCGCATGCAACCGCTCCCTGTAATGCGCCCATCAGCGCCTGTTCGTCAAAGCACATTTGCCCGTCCCTTTCCGGCATAGGATATAATGTACTCTCGAGCAATAAAGGTGCAACCGCATCCGTCAGGCTATTCGGCACGCACAATCGGCTGATGCCGCACCCGCTGCGCAGTGCACTTTGCGCCAAATTTGCCAGCTTAGGTGCACCCGTATATCTACGACTTCCCCCCAGGATACATACCGTACCATAACTTCCTTTGTGTGTATCTGCCGCCCGGTCAGGGATCCAGGAAAGGTAATCCTCCCGCTGTGGCAAGAAAGCAACATGCGGCAAGCAAATACCAAGCGTATCGCAAGTAAGCTTCCCGCACACTGCATGCGCCTGCTTAAGAAAATGCCCCGGTTTATATCCGCCAAGAGCTACTGTTCTGTCTGCACAGACACATAAATTCGCAATGCCGTTTTCCGCGTTCAATCCGCTTGGTACATCGGCACTAAGCACATATGCACCACGTTCGGCAGCTTGATTAATCCGTCTAATCATAGACGCAGCAACTCCCCGCGGATCCCCGGCAAAACCTGTTCCAAAAATACAATCAACGATCTGTGCGTAAGGAGATAGGTCTGTCTGTTCCGCACATAAAGCATTCGGAATTCCTGCGTTGCACGCTTGTTCATAAAAAATGTGTCCAACCGCGGAAAAATGTGCAGAACAGCGAAAAATATGACAGGAAATGCCGCGAGCAGCAAGCAAACATCCCAAAGCATATCCGTCCGCGCCATTGTTCCCGCCGCCGCACACAATAGCCACCGGAGCATCTGGCCGGCAGGCGTCAAGCAAAGCATGTGCAGCACGCTCCACATACAATACCGTTTGTCCCTGCCGATCCAGCGCGCGGTCAAACGCTTGAATCTGTGCAACTGATGTAATCTGCAGCATTCCCATTCCTCCGGATCCTTATTGCAAAAAAGCAGGCAAATATGAAGCATCTACCGTTTCTCGAATGAACTGCTGCAACAACGCATAGCTAAATGCATTTTTCAGTGTAGAGCCATGCTGCGCAGCCAATTCCTCCGAATAATCCTCCAAACGGTATACCTGTAACCCATCACGTGTAAGACTATAGTGACACACTGTCGGCACACATGCGGCATTTTCCACGCGCTTACTTCCGTCAGGCTCCAACACAAGGTCAAATGTTCCCAGAGCACCGACCAAATACTGTGCATAGTGCATGGTGCAGAGCAAATTTCCCAGCGAATAATAAACAAGCGTTCTTCCACCGTCCGCTCCTTCGAGCCAGGTAATCGGCTGTACAACATGCGGATGATGACCAATCACAACATCTACCCCAAGATCTGCAAACAACTGTGCAAGACGCGCTTGTTGCTCATTTTGCGTAAAACCCGTTTTTTGATCCCAGCCGGCCTCATCGCCCCAATGCATGGAAACCAACACAAAATCTGCCGCTTGCTTTGCCGCCGCAACTTGTCTGCGAATCACGGTTTCCTCCGCATACGGAATTACATACGGTGAGGCAGCACTCAACTCATATTTGTGCGCGTAATTGATCAGCGTTGTATACGACAAGAAAGCAATCTTCACCCCGTCTTTCTCTAAGATACGCGGCGTGTCATAGTCTGACTGCGTGTAACCGCCGATCGACAGAAAATCATATGTTTGCGCTGCTGCAATCACCTTTCCCAGCCCTTGTTCTCCTTTGTCCAACATGTGGTTGTTGGCCAAATTCACAACATCAAAGCCAAGATCCTGCAACGTTTCAAATACTGCAGGCGGCGCGTTAAAATCAGGATAACCGATATATGCGCCGTCTGCGCCAACCGGCCCTTCCTGGTTGATAAAAGAAATATCCGCCGTTTCAATCAGAGAGGCAATTCCGGCATACATCGCTGCAAACGCATATGCCCCGTCTGTACCGCGGTGTTTGGCATCGGCCAGCACGGCATCGTGCATAATGTTATCGCCCGCCGAAAGGACATGCAGGCGCTTGGCCTGAGGCAAAGGCTCTGCTGTCTGCGCTTCGCTTCCCGATGTTCCGGTTTGCGATAAAACGCCCGTCTCTTCCGGTAATATCTGTGCACCTTGCTGATCATCGACGCACGCTCGAACGATGAAAAACAGCCCGACCGCAGCCGCAATTGCAAAAAGCAGCAAAAGAACGGCGCGAATCCTCTTTCTTCGCCTTTTTTTACGAAGCTGTTCACGACGACGCTGTATTTCCGCCACACGACGACGCGGATCATTGTGCATAGATTGCATGTTTTTTCTCCCCTTATCATTTACGGGCCTACAAAAAGGTTTGCCCCGTCTTTGGCAGGAAGGAGCAATCGCTCCGGATCTGCTACTTAATGCCGTTGCCGGCGCCGTGCTGCGTTAGACTCTTTGCTGAGTTCCAAGCGACCAAAGCTCCGGCAGCCCCCCAAGCAACACCATTCGGTATCATTCTACCGTTTTATCACCCCAATGTCAAGCCGTCAGTAAGGAAAAACGCATCTCCGAGATACAAAGCAGGTAAAGAAGAAAAAGAAAAGATTCGTTTTTGTCAAATACTTGACAAAGTTGTAAAAACCTGCTACACTGTTCTCGGTGGAAAGAAACAAAAGCACCTCGCGGTGTCTTGTGTTTTGCAAGACGGCGAAACGCCGAAGCAAAAAGCCGGATGCAGATTCGGTTTTCCGGACTTTTGCGGCAAAGCCGTGAAAGTCTTTTTTGCAATAAAGCACCTTTTCACACTATGAAGATGGAGGAAATTATTATGTCTAATATTTCAACACCTCTACTGATCGGTATCATCGCAGCGGCTGTCATTATCTTTCTATTCATTTTGGGATATCTGAAATCTCCGCCGGACACGGCGTATATTATCTCCGGCCTTGGGAAAAAAAGAATTCTAATCGGTCGAGCAGGTTGGCGCGTACCCTTTTTTGAGCGAGTTGACAAACTGTCTCTCAAAGTCATGCAGGTTGATGTGAAAACTTCGGAAGCTGTTCCGACCAATGAATTTATCAACGTAAGCGTAGATGGCGTGGCGAACATCAAAATTTCCTCTAATCCGGAATTACTGAAACGGGCTGCAGAATCCCTGCTCGGTATGAAGCAGGCTGAACTGATAAGCCTAGTTACCCAGGTTTTGGAAGGAAATATGCGCGAAATTGTCGGTTCTGTAGGGCTGAAGGAAATGGTTCAGGACCGGCAGGGCGTTGCCAAAAAGATAACTGAGAACGTCGTGCCTGATATGGAAAAACTGGGAATTGAAGTTGTGAATTTCAATATTCAAAACTTCAAAGATGGCGCTGGCACCATTGAAAACATGGGGATTGACAATGTTGAGCAAATTCGGAAAAATGCACAAATTGCCAAAGCAAACGCACAGCGTGACATCGCCATTGCAACCGCCAATGCCCAGCAGGAAGCAAACGCCATTAAAGTGGAAGCAGATAAAAAAATTGCTGAGCAAAACGCTGCCTTGGCAGTACAGCAAGCAGAAATGCAAGTCAAAGCAGACACAAAAAAAGCAGAGGCCGACGCCGCATACTCCATACAACAAGAGAGTCAACGCAAAACCATAGAAATCACGAAAGCCAACGCAGACATTGCCAGACGTGAAAAGGAAGCGGAATTGGCAGAAAAAGAAATTGCTCTGCGAGAAAGAAAACTGGACGCCGAAATCCGCAAGCAGGCCGATGCAATGAAATATCAAGCCGAAAAAGAAGCGGAGGCAGATCTCATTCGCCGTCAAAAGGAAGCAGAAGCCAAGAAGTTTGAAGCGCTCAAAGAGGCAGAAGCGCAGAAAGCACAAGCTGAAGCACTGCGCTACGCCATGGAACAAGAAGCGCAGGGAATTCGTGCCAAAGGGCTCGCAGAGGCGGAAGCCATCGAAAAGAAAGCGGAAGCACAAAAGAAAATGGGGGAAGCTTCTATTCTCGAAATGTACCTAAACGCACTGCCCGAGGTTATTAAAAATGCCGCTGCTCCGCTCGCACAAACAGACAAAATTGTCATGTACGGAGACGGGAACGCCACCAAATTGATCAAAGATGTCATGGCAGGCACAAGCCAGATTGTCGATGGAGTGAAAGAGTCCACCGGCATTGATCTTGCTGCAGCTTTGAGTGGTATGCTAGCCGGGAAAACTTCTCTACAATCCACTGCAGACCCCAAATCGCCCCCTACAATCCAAAACTAAGTGAAATCGAGTAGGAGGCTACCCATTCGTTGAGTAGCCGACCTCTCACACCACCGTACGTACGGTTCCGTACACGGCGGTTCAATCCTATTAAGTGCATAGACTTGTACGCTTCGGATATGTCATAATATCCGCGGCGTGCAAGTCTTTCGTTTGTTATTGTGGTATGTACCCGCAACAGCCCAATAGCCTTTGTGCGTGTTTCCGTTGCGGTAAGCCTGCCATTCGGGCATACCCAATTTCTTCAGATTTGTCACCCTTGTTTTCGGCTTCTTCCATTGCTTCCAAATATACATTCGTAATGCGGTCTATGACTGTCGATATTCCGAGCTTTCTTACTCCGCCGGTATCCTTTGGAATTTCTACTCTCCTGACAGGCAACGGCTTAAGACATAGCTTGGCCCAATCCGTTACGGTATTACTGTCTGCACAGCACATGGACATAGCAAGAGTTTGAAGATCACCGCGCTCAATAGCCTATATTCTGAGCTGGCAAACGACGCAGACATCCCTGTTCCCCACACCAAAACCTCGATCAAACAGTGTTGATGTGTCAAACCCGCTCTGCACGGCATTGGCCGAAAAATCAGTCTCCGGGATTGGTGTACCGTAGGATACCGTCTTGCCCAGACACAAAACAACAAATAAAAAACTGAACGGCACAAAGACAAAAGGTTCGTGTTTGTGTATTAAATGTAATGCTCACAGACGGGTAAATCTCTCTTGCGATTTTTTTCAAAGTAGTGTATCATATCAACTGCAGCTCCGTAACATTGAAAATCTAAAGGAGAATGGGCATCATGCAGTTGCCGTTTCCATTCTATCAGCAGGCAACCCCTGCGCAACAAGCGCTTTTCCGACAGGCAATCCGTATAGAAAAAGAAAAACAACCTGCATCACACCGCGGAATCGGTACTCTGCAGGAAAAAAGTTTGCACCGTATTTTAAAATATTACATTGAACCTATCACAGACTTGCATGAAAAGCCGCTCGGTGCCTATATTGCAGATATCTACAATGAAAATGGAATCACAGAGGTGCAAACCGGTTCCTTTTATCCCCTGCGGCAAAAATTGATAACCTTTTTGCCGCTGTGCCCTGTTACGCTGATCCACCCGCTATTTTACAGTAAAACGCTGTACCGGGTAGACACGGTCAGCGGTAGTGTCTCTGCGCCGAGACACTCTCCGTTGCACGCAGGTGTGTATGATTGTGCAAAAGAGTTTTTCTGGATAGCAGATCTTCTTACCCATGAAAATCTGACCGTACGCCTCTTGTATTTACAAGGGGAGGAGTGGCAAACGGAAAACGGCGGCACCCAAAACAGCCGACGCTGCACACGCCGTATCCTGTTACAACCGACCGATCTGCTCGGAGAGCAAGTACTACACGGGGCAGACGCATTTTCGGCGCTGATTCCGTTTGCAAACACGCCCTTCACCGTTTCTGCCCTTGCAACAGCGATTCGGCGTCGCCGTTCGTGCGCGCGATATCTGGTATATGCACTCGAAAGAGCCGGAATCCTCTTCTCCTGCGGAAAAGACGGTAGAAAAAAGCTGTATATGCTCTCTCAACCGCCCGAGTAAACAAATCTGCCTGCATAAAAAGATGCCGCAGACCAAGATTCACAATTTGTTTTATTTTTTCGGCAACTGCAATTCAAATACGGCACCTGATACCCCATTGTAAGCACGGATTTTACCGTTATGCAATAGAACAATTTCCTTTGTCAACGCCAAGCCGATACCGCTTTTTCCGTTTTTTCCCGTGTAAAATCGGTCAAACAGATGTTCCATATCCTGCATGCAAATCCCTGCTCCGTCATCCCGTATCCGCACAGTTGCTATGCGTTTGTCTTGCATACAATCCACACAGATCATGGTTCCGGCATGTCGCACGGCATTTGAAAGAAGATTGATCAATGCCTGTCGCATCATGTTTTCGTCACAATACACCAGCACAGCCGCTTCTGCAAAGGTAGGCACAATCTGCAAAGAACGTCTTTTCAGAATAGGCTCCATCGAGCGAAAACAATCATACAGAATCTCCCGCAAATCTGTTGCGCGCATTTTGGGAACATACTGTTTTGACTCAATTTTGGAAAGCTCCAAAAGCTCTTCTACCAATGAAGTCATTCGGTCACTTTCTTCCAAAATAATGCCAGCAGCAGCTTTGGGCGAAACCACACCGGTTTGAATCCCCTCAGCATACCCCTGTATCGACATCAAAGGCGTTTTTAACTCATGTGAAGCGTTTTGAAAAAAAGTGCGCTGCATAATCTCTGCCTGCTCTACAGACCGCCCCAGATGCATGCCGATTGCTGATGCAGCAATTGCAGCCACTGCTAAAACACAAAAAAAGATACGATTCAAAACCGCTGCATATCGCATCGTGGCACCAATGTCTATGTATAGGATATAGCTGCCTGTCAGCATGTCGGCATCTGCCTGCTGCCGTACCAATTGAAATACATACCGGCACTGCCCGGCACGAAAAACAGAAAATCCCTCTGCATCGGTGCGGTACCGCTCGCTTTGACAATAACTGATCAATTTCCGTTCTTCCCAAGTTGCATATGTAAAAGAATCCCCCCCATCAAAATACAGATACGTAATTCCGGGAGAAAGAAAATTTCCTGCATAAGCGCTCTGGCCATCATCAGCATTTGTTGCCCCGGTTTTAAAATAGCTCTGCTCATAGCGCAGAGCCTCTTTTGCTTTTGCAGTCATATATGGTGGCAACAGAAGATTGAATACCGCCAAAAAAGAAGCAAACAATACGAGTGTTGTCAGCAGTACTGTCAGCGTAATACGCAACTTGATATGTTTCATTGTGCCTCTCCTGTAAGCTGCAGCCGATATCCGTATCCCCAAACAGTCTCCACACTGACACTGCTCCCGGCTTCCGCCAGCTTTTTGCGGATGCGCCGCAGGGTTTCGTCCGTCACACGGGTCGCAACCTCCTCCGGATAGCCCCATATCTTTTCCAGTAATTCCGAACGCGCCGTTGCTTTTCCTGCGCGCTGCATGAGAAAAGTCAGCATTTTCAGTTCATTTTGCGTGAATGCAATAGCCTTCGCGCCACAAAAGATAGCATTTTCGTCCGGGTCAAAACGCAAATCTCCTACAGAAATACTTTGCGGACGCCCTGTTCCGTGCCGTGACATCTCTACCCGACGCAACAAAGCTTTCACGCGCATCAGTAAAACCGTCGGACGAAACGGTTTGGTCAGATAATCATCGCTTCCCAGAGAAATACCAGCTATATAGTCCGGCTCGGAATCTTTGGCAGTCAAAAGAATAATGGGGACATCCGTATATTCTCGCATCATTCGACAGCAACTCAAGCCATCATGTCCCTGCATCATAATATCCAAAATCACAAGATCTGCCGGCTGCTGCACAAAGGCTTCCATCAGTGCATCTCCCGTTTCGAAAGCGCATACCTTATAGCCACCACTTTCCAAAAATCTGCATAAGAGTTCACGGATGTTTTTTTCATCATCTGCAATATAAATCAGCTGTTGCATCCCGATTCCTCCGTAATACAGAATTCCATATATATCATACCGAAAAACGCACCGAAAATCAAGAAAAAATCTTCCAAAAATGTGCCGGCAATATACAGTCATCCGCAAAGCAGGAAAAACTCTTGAAAAACCTTGCATTCTTTCGCGTTGCGCGGTATAATAAATGAAATCTTTTTAACATTTTTCTTTCTGGCAGGAGGATTACAATATGAAACTGGAACCATGCAAACAGTTTGCCGGTGTACAAGGGCCGGTGTTAACCATAGTGATGGATGGCGTGGGACTTGGCTGCGGCGATGACGGCGATGCGGTCAAGCGGGCATATATGCCGGTTTTACGCCGATTGCTGCAGAAGGATCCGTGGGTCCGCCTGAAGGCACACGGCACAGCAGTCGGTCTGCCCACTGACGATGATATGGGCAACAGTGAAGTCGGACACAATGCCCTTGGCGCCGGGCAAGTATTCAGCCAGGGGGCAAAACTTGTTTCCGAATCCATTGAAAGCGGAAAGCTGTTTGAAAGTGAAACATGGAAAAATGTCACAACCTGCAGTAAAAACGGAGGAACTCTGCATTTTATCGGTCTGTTTTCCGACGGTAATGTACACGCGCACATTGACCATCTCAAAGCAATGTTGCTGCGTGCAAAGCAGCAGGGGGTTAAGCGGGTTCGAATTCATATTTTGCTAGACGGCAGAGACGTCGGTGAAACCTCTGCTCTGACTTATATTGACCCGTTTGAAACCTTTCTTTCCGAGTTGCGTTCAGACAATTTCGATGCACGTATCGCATCGGGCGGCGGCAGAATGCAAATCACCATGGATCGCTATGAAGCGGATTGGAGCATGGTGGAACGCGGCTGGCATACCCATGTACTGGGCGAAGGCAGACAGTTTGTTTCTGCGCATGAAGCTGTGCAAACACTGCGCGCAGAGACCGGAGCTATCGACCAAAATCTGCCCCCGTTCGTCATTGCCGAGGATGGTAAGCCGCTTGGTACTATACAAGACGGAGACGGTGTCATTTTCTACAACTTCCGCGGTGACCGCGCGATTGAAATTTCCCGCGCTTTTGACGAGGCGGATTTTCAACCGTTTGACCGTGTCAGAGTTCCGAAAGTGTTCTATGCTGGCATGCTGGAATACGATGGCGATTTACACATTCCAAAGCATTATCTCGTTTCTCCCCCCGCCATTACAAACACCATGGGAGAATATCTTGCTGCTACTGGTGTGCGCCAATTTGCAATTTCCGAAACGCAGAAATTCGGGCATGTCACATACTTTTGGAATGGAAATCGTTCCGGCAAATTCAGCGAGGAGTTGGAAACTTATGTGGAAATTCCGTCGGACCTGGTTTCGTTTGATCAGCGCCCGTGGATGCAATGTGCACTGATTGCAGATCGGCTCATTGCAGAGCTGCGTGCCGGCAATTATCGCTATTATCGTGTAAACTTTCCCAACGGAGACATGGTGGGGCATACTGGAAATCTTTGTGCAACCATCTGTTCTTTGGAGGCACTGGATCTGCAACTGGGTAGAATTCTGCAGGTCATTGATGAACTACACGGTGTAGCACTGATTACCGCCGACCACGGCAATGCTGACGAAATGTTTGAACATGACAAAAAAGGTGCCATTCAGCATACCGCAAACGGAACTCCTGTTGCAAAAACCAGCCATACCCTCAATCCCGTTCCCTGTATTCTCCACAGCGCCGATGAAACACATACATGGCATTTGAAAAAAGATTCCGGTGCCTTTGGGCTTTCAAACATTGCGGCAACTATGGTCAATTTAATGGGCTATGAAGCACCGCCGATGTGGGATGCGTCCCTGCTGGATTTTGCAGAATGAGGGCGTTCAGACGGATTTGTACGGTGCTTACGTGCACCGCATCGTGTCTGTTGTTTGCCGGGTGCTCATACCGGGTGCAGCAAGATCCGATTCCCACAAGCGGCACGGTGAGTTTAGAGCTCACGCCCAACACCACCACACCAACCGATACTGATACCGATTCCCAGACGCTACAGAACGCGCCGCGTCGTGTTTCCTTTGCCGCAGTTGGAGATAATGTAATTCATCCGGGTATCTATATCGATGCGGCGGAACGTGCCGCAGCCGCCGGACAAGGGCGCGAATATGACTTTCGCCCTATGTATGAAAACATTCGTGCGCAAATTTCACAGGCTGATCTGGCATTTATCAATCAAGAGACTCTGATGGCAGGCGCTTCTTTTGGCTATTCCGGCTATCCAACCTTTAACTCTCCGCAGCAGCTTGGCTACGATTTGTGCGAAATTGGTTTTGACGTAGTCAGCATTGCCAACAATCATATGGCAGATAAAGGTGCCGCTGGATTGGAAGCCACCATCACATTTTGGAAAAGTCTGTCCGAACAAATCACCATGATCGGCGGATATATGAATCAAGCAGATTACGATACGCCGCGCGTCATTGAGAAAAACGGTATCAAGATTGCTTTTTTGGCATATACATACGGTTCAAACGGTCTTTCCATATACAATACGCAGGCTATTTTACCGTATCTTTCCGAAGAAACCGTTCGGCGACAAGTTACAACTGCCAAAGAAGTGGCCGATGTAGTCATCGTTTCAGCACATTGGGGAGACGACAACGGACAACCGATCAATGAAAAACAGCGTAGCTTCTCGCAACTATTTGCAGATCTTGGTGTGGATGTTATTTTGGGACACCATCCGCATCTGATCCAGCCGATTGCCTGGTTGAACGGATCCGACGGACACCGCACGCTTTGTTTTTATTCTCTGGGCAACCTTCTCTCAGAAATGGATGCAGCAAAAAACATGGTTGGCGGCATTGCATCTTTCGACATTGTACTGCAGGGGCAGCATGTACAAATTGAAAACGTTCTTTTCACACCGACTGTCTTTTTCTTTAACGCCAGATATCGCGATACCAAGCTATATTACATGGAAGATTGCACAGAAACTCTGTTGCAAAAGCACTGGTGTGCCGTCTCGGCGAAAGGGCGTTTTACCCCGTATGGTAGCTTTACCGAGCCTGTTACCCTTGCAAAACTGACAGACTATACAAAGCAAATCATTCCCGCTGCATTTTTGCCGCAGTCTTTGCAGCAAGCGTCTTAGGCAACGATGCACCATGATACAAGCAGAGGATACAGCTCGGCTTTATGCAATTGCCGAACAGTTTTTGCAAACACTGCAATATACACCGCATGGAAAATTTTGGCCCGCCGCGATTCTTTTTCACGGACGTGAAAAAACCGTGCAGCGGATGTATACAAAAGACGGTGTTTTTACGCAACCGCAAATTCCGGCACAGATGTGCTGTGTGCAGCACTTTTGCAACCAAAAAGGTTTTACTTTTTTGCGTGAAAATGTCCAGCAGCTCTTTTTTGCAACCAATCCAACAGCAGTGGAAACATGCTGCGTACCCCTTCGCCGCAAAGACACCGATACAACCGATTTCCCGCTACTTTTACCGGCGCAAAATGCTCCTTTTCCGGCATTTGGTATTTATGAGGATGGCCGGATTGTCTGCTGCGCTGCACCGAGCGCAGCAACCTATTTCCGCGGGTTTTCAGAACTGTGCGTATATACGGTGCCGGCTTATCGCAATCGTGGTTACGGGACACAATGTATCCGCGCCATGACATCCGCCGTCTGTGCCGCAGGCAGAACAGTGCTGTACCGGACAGATGTGTCCAATGTTGCAGCATCCCATACTGCACAGGCGGCCGGTTTACACTATGCCGGAAACGCACATATCCTGCTGTATGCACGGCAAACCTGAAAGGAGCGGCAGCATGGAATTTCTCATTACACACCAAGAAGACGGACATACTGTTAAGCAATTCATATATGAAACGCTCAACCTTTCCACACGTCTGCTCAAGCGCTTAAAATACCGCTGCAACGGTCAAGGCATTACCGTAAACGGAGCGCCGGTCAACGTCCTCCATGTGTTACGCCAGGGGGAACTGCTACGCCTTTCACTGGAAGATCAGAACAGCTCCGCCGGCATTGTTCCAAACGGAACAATGCCGCCGGTTTTGTATGAAGACGATGATTTGCTCATTTTGAACAAGCCGCCGTATATGCCGACACATCCAACGCACGGGCATCTGTGTGACACCGCTGCAAATGCCGTTGCCGCATATTACGCCGCAAAGGGGATTCCGTTTGTTTTTCGATGCGGCAGCAGGTTGGACCGCGACACCAGCGGTGTACTGCCGATTGCCAAAAATCAGCAAACCGCAAGCTGGTTTTATCGCTGTCATACCAACGGAACGATGCAAAAATACTATCTTGCACTGCTGGGAGGTGCTCTGCTTCCCCCGGCCGGTAGAATCAATTTGCCGATTGCACGCCAGAATGATAGCGTCATCATGCGTGCTGCCGTACCGGGCGGTGCACCGGCTGCAACTGCCTATCAAACTCTGTGGCATGCCCCAGCACCAACGCCGCTTCTGAGCGCGGTTCTTGCCATTCCATATACCGGGCGAACGCACCAACTGCGCGTGCACTTTGCTGCCTGTGGTTGTCCGATTATCGGCGATAGTCTGTATGGTACGGCAAACGGCAAAATAACACGCCAAGCACTGCATGCTGTTGCGTTGCGCTTTCCACACCCCCGTACACATCAACCGTTTTCAGTATTCGCCCCCATCCCTGCGGACATAATAGCCCTGCTAAAGCAACACAACGCAGACGTACAAGCAATACAGACTTGCTGCCAAAATGCCTTGAAAGGAGAACTTCAGATATGGGAAAATTCTTCAGACAACTGCGTAGGCACTGCGGCACCTATGCCCTGATTTGTGTGGGCATTTTTTTGCTTGCAGCCATTCTGCTGACTGCAGCGCTTTGCAGCACCGCGTTTGCTGATTTTTACACACAGCATATCAGCAGCCGCATCAACGCGATACTTGCGCTGTGCAATGCACCTTTTCCCTGTTCGCTTGCCGAATGTTTGCTGCTGTGTGCAGGTGTAATTTTATTTGTATTGATCTGCGCCGCGGTTTGTGCAACCCGCCGTGGCAGACTGTGTGCACAGCGCTTTCTGTGCGGCATTCTCGCCACTTGCCTGTTGCTGCTGAGTGCATTTGTTCTCTGCTACGGCATTGCCTACCACTGCTCTCCCCTTGCAGACAAACTTAACCTTTGCCAACAACCTGTGAGTGCTGCGCAGCTATCTGCATGCGCAACGTGGCTTGCAGAAAAAACCAATGCGGCTGCCGCACAGCTTACGTATGATACAAACGGCTTCTCCGTGATGCCGTATCGCTTGGAAACGTTGAATGTAAAATTACGCGAAGCATTTGGCAGGGCAAGCACCCAATACCCCTTTCTCCCCGTGTTTTTTGCAAACGCAAAACCTGTTATCCTCAGCGAACCTTGGACCTATACACACACGGCCGGTATTTTCACGTTTTTTACAGGGGAAACCAATCTCAATGTAAACTTACCAGACTATACCATACCCTTTACCGCAGCCCATGAATTTTCGCATCAACGCGGTATTGCACCGGAAAATGAGGCAAACTTCATGGCATTTCTTGTACTTTCTCAAGCGCAAGATCCGTATTTGCAATACAGTGCATACCTCAACGCTTTTTCCTATTTTTCCACACCGCTGTACCGAGCAGACCCCGACATGTATCAAACAGTACTAAGCACGTTATTGCCGGCTGTGCGCAATGAGCTGCACGCATACAATCACTTTTTTGAAAAATACAGTAACAGTACGGCAGCGCGCGTTTCCGATGCGGTCAATTCTGCATATCTGCAAAGTCAAGGGCAAACACAGGGCACTCGCAGTTATGGATTGGTTGTGGATTTGCTGGTGGCGTATTACCAGGCGTTATCTTACCTGCAATAAGCGCATAGACGGTCTGGCGGATCTGCCGTTCTTACTCCACGCTGTTATAAAACCAAATCTTCAATGTCCGTACAACGTCTGTACGGACATTTTTTTGTCGGCAATATACCTAAAGTCAGTACGAATTTCACCCACCGCCGAGTTTTGCATCTTTCTTTCTTTTTCGGAAAAGAGGTCATTTTCCCTTGCATTGCCGTAGCCTTTATGCTACAATAAATGCAGTGAAAAATTATTGTTTTTGCATAATTTGCGTCAGCGTTCGCGGAGGACTTCACAATGCCAACAACGTCGATTTCTCCCCGTCAGCAAGATGCCCTGCCGGCTTATCTGTTTCACCAGGGCACCAATTTTCATGCATATGATTTTCTTGGCGTTCATGCCATTTGCCGTGCAGACGGGAAGACCGAATATACCTTCCGCACTTGGGCGCCACAGGCAGAACACGTTGAGGTTACCGGCGATTTTAATGCGTGGCGTGCCGATTTTTCAATGGAGCGAGAAAGCGCCGAGGGGCTCTTTGTTTACCGATGTATCACCGAGGACAGCTTTGAGGGTATGCGATACAAGTACCGCATAACCGGGAAAAACGGTATCCGTCTCAAAGCAGACCCATACGGCGTCTTTGCGGAATGCCGAGAAAAAACCGCTTCCATTGTTCATACAGCGCAGACATATACCTTTCATGACCGTGCATGGATGCGGCAGCGTCGCCGTCTGCTTGGAAATAAACGTACAGGGTATTTTCCGTTGCCGCTGAATATCTATGAAATGCACCTTGGTTCCTGGCGCACGCGAGACGGCCGCTGTACCCGCGCGGGTGATGCATACCTGAATTATAGGGAAATTGCCGAACAACTTGCTCCATACTGCAAAGAAATGGGCTACACACATGTGGAGTTTTTACCGATCATGGAGCACCCGTTTGACGGATCTTGGGGGTATCAGGTCGGTTCTTATTATGCGCCCACGTCACGCTTTGGCACACCGGAAGATTTTAAATTTTTGATTGATTACTTACATCAGTGCGGCATTGGTGTCATATTAGACTGGGTCCCCGCGCACTTTCCCAAAGATGCACACGGTCTGTTTGAATTTGACGGCTCGCCGCTTTACGAATATCAGGGTGCAGATCGCCGCGAACATGCCGTGTGGGGAACAAGAATGTTTGACGTGGGCCGAAATGAGGTTCAGTGTTTTCTGATTTCCAACGCGTTGTTTTGGCTGCGTGAATATCACGCGGACGGCATCCGTGTGGACGCCGTTGCCGCCATGCTCTACCTTGATTTTGACAAAAAACCGGGTGAATGGGTTCCAAACGAAGACGGCTCTAATATCAACCGGCAAGCTGTTGCCTTTTTTCAACGTCTAAACAGCGCTGTTGGCGCAGAGTTTCCGGATGCTTTAATGATTGCGGAGGAATCCGGCGACTGGCCGGGTCTGACGAGTCCCGTTTCCTCCGGCGGCCTGGGCTTCCATTTTAAGTGGAACATGGGATGGGCCCACGATATCTACGACTACATTGCCACTGACCCCATCTACCGAAAACACAAACATGCAGCACTGACTTTCCCGTTGCTATATGCCTTTGGAGAAAATTATATTCTGCCTGTCTCACATGACGAAGTTGTGCACGGAAAAGCCTCTCTTTTGGGAAAAATGTGGGGTGACTATGCGCAAAAATTCGCATCACTGCGCGCTTTCCTTTGCTATATGATGACGCAGCCCGGCAAAAAAATGCTGTTCATGGGGTGCGAATATGCACCATTTCGGGAATGGGATTATGAAAACGAATTGGAATGGTTTATGCTGGATTTTCCGGCACATCGCATGCAGCGCCTGTTCACTGCGGAACTGAACCACTTTTATCTTGCACACCGTGCCCTGTGGGAAAAAGATATGAGCTGGGACGGCTTTGCATGGATTGCTGCAGATCAGGCAGATACGAACACCATCTCCTATCGCCGCATGGGAAGCGGCGGCGCGCAGCTTTTCATTGCCGTCAATTTTTCACCGTGCACACGAAAAAACTATTCCATGCAAGTTCCCCTTACAAAAACTTTGCGTTTTGTATTGCATACGGATGACCTGCGGTATGGTGGAAAAACAGATCTCTCGACACTCCCCGCTCTAACGCCGCGGCGACACGGGCGACAATATTTTGTGGAATTTGACCTGCCGGGTTTTTCTGCCGTCATTTTAGAGGTACAGCCTCCTGTGATTCCAGCGCCTTAAATGCTTGCTTTGTTCTGCGGCAAGATGCCGTTTGCCCAAGTTTTATACGGAAAGGAAGAGGAGCCATGAATCTCAAAAAGAAGTGTATTGCCATGCTGCTTGCCGGTGGACAGGGGAGTCGCTTATACACCCTGACCGAAAAGACGGCAAAGCCTGCCGTTCCCTTCGGCGGCAAATACCGTATCATTGATTTTCCGCTTTCCAACTGCATCAATTCCGGCATTGACACCGTTGGTGTTTTGACACAATATCAACCGCTGGCGCTGAACGACTATATTGGGAACGGACAGCCCTGGGATTTAGATCGAAATTTCGGCGGGGTTATGCTACTGCCCCCATATCAGCGACAAAACAAAGCAGACTGGTATTCCGGAACAGCGAATGCCATTTACCAGAACCTTAATTTTATCGACCGATACGACCCGGACTATGTCTTAATTCTCTCGGGCGACCATATCTATAAAATGGATTATGCTGAAATGCTGCGCGCGCATGAGAAAAGCGGTGCAGATTGCACCATTGCCGTCATTGAAGTGCCCCTGGAACAGGCAAGCAGATTTGGCATTATGAGCACAGATGCCTCCGGCCGCATCATCGAATTTGCAGAAAAGCCAAAGATTCCGAAAAGCAATCAGGCATCTATGGGCATTTATATATTTAACACCGCTATACTCCGGCAATATCTCATCGAAGATGAAGCAGATGCAAACAGCTCTAATGATTTTGGCAAAAATATTATTCCAAAAATGTTGCAAGACGGCAAAGCCATGTATGCCTATGCTTTCGATGGTTATTGGAAAGATGTCGGCACGATCGGCTCCCTTTGGCAGGCAAATATGGATCTGCTCGGGCCAAACCCTGCGTTCAGCCTGTACGATAAAAACGCCAAAATTTATTCCCGCCACTCTGCTTCCCCCGCACAGTATATAGGTGGTGAAGCTAAAATCAACAACTCCCTGATTACGGAAGGGTGCAACATCAATGGCACCGTAAAGAACTCAGTTTTATTTGTGGATGTTGTTGTAGAGGCAGGGGCTGTTGTCGAAGACAGTGTAATTATGGGCGGCTCCATCGTTCGCAGCGGAGCATATATCAGCCATGCCATTGTTGATAGTGATACAGAAATCTCCGGCGGTTGTACCATCGGTGCCGCCAAAACAGACGAAAATGGTATCTGCGTCATCGGCACCGGTCTCACGCTACCCAGCGGCTGCACTGTTCCCCCCGGAGCACTTGTAAATGCCGCTTGGCTGAAAACGCATCAGGGAGGTATGCAATTATGAGCGCTGTTGGTATCATTTTTGCAAATCTGCATGAACGAAACATTCCTGAACTGACACGGAGCCGTGCAATGGCTTCAGTTCCCTTCGGCGGTAGATACCGCTTGATTGATTTTCCTTTGGCTTATATGGTAAATGCGGGAATTACAGATATCCGTGTCATTACACATTCGCACTATTCCTCCCTAATGGACCACATCGGCTCCGGAAAAGACTGGGATCTGGCACGGCGCTCGGGAGGCATCAAGCTTCTCCCTCCCTATATCAACGAGCAGGCCGCAACAGATCCTGCGCCGCTCTCCCGGCTGCAATCATTGAAAAATATCAGTATCGCTCTGGACCGGCTGCAATCCGATTTTGTTGTACTGTCTGATTGCGATGCAATTTGCAACCCAGATATTGACGCATTGCTCCAACAGCATGCACAAAGCGGCGCCCAAATTACGATGCTGGTCCGCCGCACTGTCTTTTCGGGTGCTGTACACGAGAAAATATCCGTCGTTGATTTCGACAAGAACGGACGTATTACCGGCGTTTTGGTAAATCCCATCTATATGGAAGGAGAGCGGTATCGCGATTTAAACATTTGGGTTGTCAACACTCCGTTTTTGCAACACATCGTGCGTGAAGCCATTGCACGCGGTTATACCAGTCTCAATCGAGATATTCTTGCCCGGTATTGTGACAGATACGACTTTCGTGCAATCGAATTCGGTGGTTTTTTTGCCTGCATCACGTCTTTTTCCGATTATTTCATGCACAGTATGGAGCTGCTTGAAAATCATACAGCCCGGCAAGCGCTCTTCGGCATCAAAGATCGCCCAATCTATACAAAGCTGCATAATACTGCGCCTGCCTACTATGCCCCGGAAGCAATTGTGAAAAATTCCATCATTGCAGACGGCTGTCAAATTGAGGGGGTAGTGGAAAACTCTGTGCTGTTCCGCGGGGTGCAAGTCGGACCAGAAAGTGTGGTACGCAACTGCGTGCTCTTTCAAAATACAATTGTTGACCGGGAGTGCTTTTTAAACTGCATCGTATCGGATAAAAACGCAGTCATCGAGAAAGAACAGCTACTGGCCGGCCATCCTTCTTTGCCGTATTTTATAGACAAAGGCCGCGTGATATAATAAATAAAAAGCAGCGAAAACGGGGGATTTGTTTGATGAAAGTTTTATTGATTGGCTCAGAAGCCGTTCCGTTTGCTTCCACCGGTGGGCTTGGCGATGTTATGGGTTCTCTGCCCGCTGCACTCAAAGCAGAACAACCGGATACGCTGGATATACGGGTAATTCTGCCTTTGTATAGCAGTATGCGCCACGAATATCGCGAAAAGCTCACTCGTGTGTGTGAACTGGTTGTTCCACTGGCCTGGAGACAGCAATATTGCGGCGTTTTCATGCTGGAGGAAAAGGGTGTCGTTTACTATTTTCTGGATAATGAATACTATTTTAAACGCGCCATGATTTACGGCAACTACGACGATGGTGAGCGCTATGCCTTTTTTTGCCGTGCGATTCCGGAAGTTATGCATGCCATTTCGTTTTATCCGGATATTCTCCACGCCAACGACTGGCAAAGCGCACTGTCTGTTGTTTATTTACGCACAAAATTCCGTAATGATCCTGCATTTTGGAACACGCGCACCATCTATACCATCCACAATATTGAGTATCAGGGAAAATACGGACATGAGATTCTCTGGGATGTTTTTGATTTGCCGCAGCAGGACCATTCTTTATTGGATTATGACGGCTGCATCAACCTTACCAAAGCCGCTATTGTCTGCTGCGATCGGCTGACCACAGTTAGCCCGCACTATGCTAAAGAAATTCAAGAACCCTATTTTGCCCACGGGCTGGAACATATCATCCGTCAAAATGCACACAAAATCAGCGGCATTCTCAACGGGATAGACACAGCATATTACGATCCTTCCAACCCCGCTGATGTTCTTTTTCCTTTCAACATGCAAACAGTATCCCGTTGCAAACCGCAAAACAAGCTCGCTCTACAGCAACTGCTGGGATTACCGGAAGCAGCCGATGTTCCCATGATTGCCATGATTACAAGGTTGACTGCGCATAAAGGCCTGGACTTGGTAAAAGCCGTCTTAGAGCAAATACTCTCCGGTACAGTGCAATTTGTGCTGCTTGGCACGGGAGATAGCTCCTTCGAATCTTTTTTTGCCGACACTGCACGGCGACATCCCGATAAAGTTGCAGCCGTATTGCGCTTTGATAAAGCATTATCCAAACAGATTTACGCAGCGGCGGATCTGTTTTTGATGCCATCCCGCAGTGAACCCTGCGGGCTTTCACAGATGATCGCATCCCGCTACGGCACGGTTCCGATCGTGCACCAGGTAGGCGGACTGGCCGATACCATTCACCCTTTTCAGCCGCAAACACAGAAAGGAAACGGCATCACTTTTTACGGGTATGACGCATATGACATGCTGGACGCAGTGATGCGCGGAATCCATTTGTATGAGCAGACACCTGCAGATTTTCGCACCCTGCGTAAAAACGCCATGGAGCAGGATTTCTCCTGGACCTCTTCTGCAAAACAGTACCTTGCACTCTATCACACACTGTGCGGGCAAACAGCATAAAGACTTATTTTTCAAGAGAAAGTTGGCAATATAGCATGCATAAAGGAAAAGAAATGGAAAACGATACACAAACCATACAGAAAAAATCTTCCAGAGAACTGCTGCGACAAAGCATCGAAGGAAAACTCGCCCGCTATTTCAGCGTGACGCCGCAGGAAGCCAATTGCGATATGATCTACCGTGCGGTTGCTATGACCGTGAAAGATATTTTAAGTCAAAAACGAACAGATAACAAAAAATTGATGCGTACGCAAAAACCAAAACGCATTTATTATTTATGTATGGAATTTCTGGTTGGAAAGACTTTGCGTAACAATTTGCGCAATCTTGGTCTATATGATACCATGGAATCTCTTTTATGGGAAATGGGATATCCTATCTCTTCCATTTTGGAGCGAGAACCGGATCCTGGTTTAGGCAACGGGGGGCTCGGTCGTTTAGCTGCCTGCTATATGGATGCCCTTACCACGCAAAATTTCGCTGCAACCGGATATTCCCTGTTATACGAATACGGTTTGTTTCGGCAACGAATCATCGATGGTGAGCAAATCGAGTTCCCGGATGACTGGCTTCCGCAGGGAGAGGTTAATCTCGTTCCGCGCCCTGATAAAGCCTGCACGGTTCGTTTCGGCGGACATATTCACGAGCAATGGCATGACGGAAAGTTGGATATTATTACAGAGGGCGCCGAAGAAATCCGCGCCGTCCCATACGATCTTATGATTTCCGGTGCGGACTGCAGCACAGTCAACGTGCTGCGGCTATGGCGGGCACGTAGTGAAAGCAACTTCAATATGAATCTGTTTTCACAGGGAGAATACGTGCGCGCCATGGAACAAAGCAACAATGCGGAAGTGCTTTCAAAGGTTCTTTATCCGGCAGACAATCACACAGAAGGGAAATTGTTACGCCTCTCACAACAGTATTTTTTGGTTTGCGCCTCTTTGCAAACCATTATAAACGACCATTTGGCACAATTCGGCACGCTGGACAATTTTGCAGAGCAAGTAGCAATTCACATCAATGATACCCACCCTGCCCTTGTCATTCCAGAACTGATGCGCATTTTAGTGGATGTATATTCCTATCCGTGGGAAAACGCATGGAGTATTGTTCAACGCACAGTCAGCTATACCAATCATACTGTAATGCCAGAAGCTTTGGAATGCTGGAACGAAGACCTTTTTGGTCTGCGTCTGCCACGCATCCATTCTATCGTAAAAGAAATCAACCGCCGCTTCTGCGCAGATCTTTGGCAGGCTTATCCCGGGGATTGGGACCGTATCTCCCGTATGTCCGTAATTTGTAACGGTAATGTGCGTATGGCAAATTTGAGCGTAATCGGTTCGGGACATGTCAACGGCGTTTCCGCCTTGCACTCTGAAATTTTGAAGAAAACCATTTTTCATGATTTTGACAAATACTTTCCGGGAAAATTCACCAACGTTACAAATGGTATCGCACATCGCCGCTGGCTGTGCTATTCCAATACGGCACTTGCCGATCTTTTAGACGAATGTATCGGCCCAGCCTATCGGAAAGACCCGCAAAGATTGCAAGATTTCGCCAAATTTCAAACGGACGCCTCTGTTTTGGATCGTTTGGCAGCCATCAAACGGCAAAACAAAGAAAATTTCGCCTGTGTTCTTGCCGCACGCGGTATTGTGGTGGATCCCTCTTCTATTTTCGATGTGCAAATTAAGCGCATGCACGAATACAAACGGCAACTGCTGAATGCTTTGCGTATTGTTACACTGTATCTGCGCCTACAGGACAACCCTAATCTTGATATCCCGCCGCAAACTTTTATTTTCGGTGCAAAAGCTGCTCCCGGCTACCAGCTTGCCAAGCAAACCATCCATCTAATCTGCGCCATCGGTAAGCAAATCGAACAAGAACCGCGCATTGCCGAGAAGCTGCGTGTTGTTTTTCCGGAGGAATACAATGTGACGCTGGCTGAGCAACTGATTCCCGCTGCAGACATATCTGAGCAAATTTCTCTGGCGGGCAAAGAAGCCAGCGGCACCGGCTGTATGAAGCTCATGCTCAACGGGGCATTGACCATCGGTACACTGGACGGCGCCAACGTGGAAATTTTAGAGGCTGTCGGCAAAGATAACATGTATCTCTTTGGGCTAAACACCGAAGAGGTCGACGAGTTGTGGAAACGCGGATATAACGCCGCCTCCTATTATGTCAACAGCCAGCTGCTGCATCGGACAGTGGATCGTTTAGCAGAAGGCTTTGACGGGGTCTCCTTCCGCTCTTTTGTAGAATATTTAATCATCGGCCCCGGTATCCCGGATCCGTATATGTGCCTGGCTGATTTTGACTCCTATTATCGTGTGCATGAGCAGATGGTCGACGACTATGTCCGCTCTCCGCGTGCGTGGCAAAGGAAATCCCTATTGAATATTGCGGGAGCGGGCCGCTTTGCAGCGGACCGAGCAATTGGCGAATATGCGCAAAAAATTTGGCATGCTGAGCCTCTCAGCTTCGGTAAATCATAAAATAAAGGAGGTTGCCGCATCGCATAACAGGCATCGCGGCACAATATATGAAACTTGGCGGACTGATGAAAATGACACTGCTGGATTTTCCCGGCAAAGTTGCCTGTACGGTTTTTACGCTTGGGTGTAACTGGCGTTGCCCATTTTGTCATAATGCGCAGCTTGCAAAAGGGCACGGCGATCCGCTGGACAGTGCAGATCTTCTGGCCTTTCTAAAGAAACGGCAGGGAATTTTAGACGGTGTTGCAATCACAGGCGGTGAACCGACGCTGTGGCCGGAACTGCCAGAGCTGATCACACAAATCCGTATGCTCGGGTATGCGATTAAGTTAGATACCAATGGCACCAATCCCACAATGCTTCGTAGCTTATGTGAAACGGGGCAGCTAGACATGGTTGCCATGGATATTAAAAACGCTCCGGCAGACTATGGACGAACCTGCGGCGTACAAGATTGTTCTTTTGCAGCTGTACAGCAAAGTGCAGATTATCTCATGCATACCAAAATTCCCTTTGAGTTCCGTACAACCGTTGTCAAAGGGTTGCATACGGAAGCCTCTTTTCACGCGATCGGTGCATGGTTGGCAGGCCCATACCCCTATTATTTGCAGGCATTTTCGGACACAGGAGAGCTGATGCAGCCAGGTATGCAGGGTGTTTCCAAAGCAGAAATGCAGCGTTTTTTGGCAATTGCACAAACTTATTTACCACATGCAGAAATACGCGGAGAGTAACTATATATTGTGGTTTTTATTTAATTTTCAAAAAAACAACCCAATATCTTGACAATATTATCGTTCTATGCTATACTCAATTTCAGACGGCGCACCGGAGCCGGTGCGCCGCTTTTTTCATGTATAATCAGCACCTGCGCAGCGGGCACGGGATGCTGTTCACAAATCAATGAAAGGATTGTAAAGGCATGTATCAGGTCATCAAGAGAGACAACAAAATTGCAGCTTTCGATCTGACAAAGATTCGGGCTGCCATTCAAAAGGCGTTCGTCGCCTGCGAAAAACAGTACAGCGATGATACCATTGATTTTTTGGCCCTCAAGGTTACAGCAGACTTTGAGCCGAAAATCAAAGACGAAAAGATCGCCGTAGAGGACATTCAGGACAGCGTAGAAACCGTACTGGGCCGTGCAGGATATGAAGATGTTGCCAAGGCATATATTCTATATCGCCGGCAACGTGAAAAACTGAGAAATATGAAATCCACGATCTTGGACTATAAGGAGATCATGGACAAATATGTCAAAAATACCGACTGGCGCGTCAAAGAAAATTCTACTGTTACCTACTCTGTCGGGGGACTGATCCTCTCCAATTCCGGTGCAATCACTGCCAACTATTGGCTTTCCGAAATTTATGACGACGAAATTTCAAATGCGCACCGCAATGCAGACATTCATTTACATGATCTCAGCATGCTCACGGGCTACTGCGCGGGCTGGTCGCTCAAGCAGCTCATCCAGGAAGGGCTGGGCGGCATTCCTGGGAAAATCACATCTGCCCCCGCGAAGCATCTGGCAACCCTGTGCAATCAAATGGTTAACTTTCTCGGAATTATGCAAAATGAATGGGCGGGCGCGCAAGCATTTTCTTCATTTGACACCTACCTTGCTCCATTTGTAAAAGCAGACCATCTGAATTACAGCCAGGTTAAAAAGTGCATCGAATCTTTCATTTACGGAGTAAACACACCGTCCCGCTGGGGTACTCAGGCACCTTTTTCCAACATTACGCTGGATTGGACCGTTCCGGCTGATTTGGCAGAACTTAACTGCATTGTCGGCGGCAAAGAGCTTGATTTCCGCTACAAAGATTGCAAAGCGGAAATGGATATGATCAATAAAGCGTTTTTGGAAATCATGATTGAAGGAGACGCAAACGGACGTGGCTTCCAATATCCGATTCCAACCTACTCCATCACGCGTGACTTTGATTGGTCTGAAACGGAAAACAACCGTCTGCTTTTCGAAATGACTGCAAAATATGGAACACCATATTTCTCCAATTACATCAACAGCGATATGCAGCCAAGTGATGTACGTTCCATGTGCTGCCGATTGCGGCTAGATCTGCGTGAACTGCGCAAAAAGTCCGGTGGATTTTTCGGCAGCGGTGAATCAACCGGTTCTGTAGGCGTGGTAACCATAAATATGCCACGCATCGCATACCTTTCCAAAACACCGCAGGAATTTTATACCCGGCTGGATCGCATGATGGATATTTCTGCGCGCTCGTTAAAGATCAAGCGCGATGTCATCACAAAACTGCTGAACGAAGATTTGTATCCGTATACCAAGCGTTATCTCGGAACATTTGCAAATCACTTTTCCACCATAGGCCTTGTCGGCATGAATGAAGTTGGGCTCAATGCCGCATGGCTGGGCAATGACATGACTGACCCGAAGACCCAGGCGTTTACCAAAGACGTACTCAACCATATGCGGGAGCGTCTCTCCGACTATCAGGAACAGTATGGAGATTTGTACAATCTGGAAGCTACTCCTGCAGAATCCACCGCATATCGTCTTGCTAAGCATGATGTGGAGAAATATCCCGGCATCAAAACTGCTTCTTGGCAGACAGGTGGCACACCGTATTATACAAACTCCTCCCACCTACCGGTTGGCTATACGGAGGATGTTTTCTCGGCTTTAGATATTCAGGATGAGCTGCAAACTTTGTATACTTCCGGTACTGTTTTCCACGCTTTTCTCGGTGAAAAGCTGCCGGATTGGCGTGCCGCCAGAGATTTGGTTCGTAAGATTGCCGAAAACTACCGCCTGCCATATTATACGCTTTCTCCCACATATTCTGTTTGCAAAAACCACGGTTATATTGCCGGCGAAAAATACACCTGCGACACCTGTGGCAGTGCAACAGAGGTATACAGCCGTATCACCGGTTATTATCGTCCCGTACAAAACTGGAACGACGGCAAAACGCAAGAATTTAAAGACCGTGTAACCTATGATGTTGCACATTCCCATCTGCATCACGGTAGCGGCTGCTGCTGCTCAGAGCCAATCGACGCATCCGAATTCCAAAATTTGCGCCCGGATGGAGTTTTGCTGTTTGCAACCAAGACCTGTCCCAACTGTAAGGTTGCCGCATCCCTGCTGGATCGTGCGGAAATCTCTTATACAAAGCTATATGCCGAAGAAAACGAAGATGTGGCCATATCATACAACATTCGGCAAGCGCCAACCCTGGCTGTTACCGAAAACGGGGCAACCGTGCTTTATGGCGGTGTGTCGGAAATTCGCAAGTGGATCGAAAGCCGCTGAGTTCTCTTTCATTTTTTGAATCCTGTACAACCGAGGCTGTGCGCGCACCCGCGGCACAGCCTCTCTGCTCGTACATAGCAAGGAGATACATATGCAATATGATATCATTGTTGTAGGTGCCGGCCCTGCCGGACTCACCGCCGCCATCTATGCAAGACGTGCCAACCGAAGCGTTCTACTGATAGAAAAGCAGGCCTTCGGCGGACAAATGACCCTGTCTCCGAATGTGGAAAACTATCCGGGTTTCGTACATATCAGCGGAAATGAGCTGGCAGACCACATGCTGTCACAAGCACTGGAGCAAGGTGCGCAAGTAGATCTGGCACAGGTAACTTCCCTGACATCGCAGCCACAGGGATGGCACGTTACCACAGACACAGGTTGCTACGATGCAGCCGCCGTTATCCTGGCCTTAGGCGTAAAACACCGTACTCCGGGATTGCCAAACGAAGAAAAATTCTTCGGTAAAGGCATCTCTTTCTGTGCTGTTTGCGATGGAGCTTTTTATCGAGGCAAAGATGTGGCTGTTTTGGGCGGCGGCAATTCCGCCTTGCAGGAAGCAATTCTCCTTTCGGAAAACTGTTCACATGTCACCATTTTACAGGATCTGCCAAACCTCACTGCAGATCTTGCACTTCAAAAAGCACTTGCTGCTCACAACAATATTAGCGTTCGCTGCGGCGTCCGATTGACCGGTCTTTCGGGCGATACGGCGTTGTGTGGAATTACAATTGTTGAAAACGGACAGCCACAAACCATCGCATGCACAGGCCTTTTTGTCGCCATCGGTTTGATTCCCGCCAATGAAGCGTTTGCTTCTGTCGCAGCACTGGATCCGCAAGGATATTTTGCCGCCTCATCCGATTGTTTGGGATCCGCCCCCGGTATATTTGTAGCGGGAGATTGCCGCGCAAAAAAGATCCGACAAATTGCAACAGCAGTGGGAGACGGTGCCGTTGCAGCGCAGGCAGCTTGCGCCTATTTGAACCGTATAAACGAGGAGTAATAAAAACATGAAGCAAAAAAAGCTACGTATTGCCGTCATTGGTTGTGGGTCTATCGCACATGCACACATCAAAAACTATCTCCAATTTGACGATGTGGAACTTGTGGCGGCAGCAGACATCGTGCCGGGAAAAGCTCGTACATTTCTGGATACATACGCCCTTTCCAAGGCAAAAGATTATACCGATCATCGAGTGCTGCTGCAGGAGTGCAAGCCGGATGCAGTCAGCGTGTGCACCTACAATCGTCAGCATAAGGTTTGTACAATCGACTCCATGCAAGCAGGTGCAGACGTTCTGTTAGAAAAGCCGATGAGCGTAACCTTAGATGAAGCAGTGGAAATGGTTCGTGTTGAAAAACAGACCAAACGTATCTTGTCGATCGGCTTTCAACCTCGCTTTTCAAAGAACATGCAGCAAATCAAAAAAATCGTGGACAGCGGCGTATTGGGCAAAATTTATTATATCCAAACCGGCGGTGGCCGCAGACACGGGATCCCTCTGCGTGATGACGGAAACACCTTTATCCGAGAAGAGACTGCCGGCATCGGAGCTCTTGGAGATATCGGCTGTTATTCACTGGATATGGTTTTACACGCCATCGGCTATCCTCGTCCTCTGAGTGTAGACGGATATGTCAGCGATTATTTCGGCAAAAATCCGGAATTCTCAGGCGAAGAATGCGCTCGTCAGTTTGGTGTGGACGATTTTAGCGCCGCTTTCATTCGTCTGGATGGTGGCATCATTCTGGACTTTCGCATTGCCTGGGCGATGCATCTGGATTCTCCGGGTGACACCATCCTACTGGGCAACAAAGGCGGTCTGCGTATTCCCGCAACCGACTGCTGGAATGGCTCGATTGGGGGCCCCATGACACTTTACACAGAAATTGCGGGACTGCAAACGCAAACCCAACTCCCCATGTTTGAAGAGGACGGCCACTCCTTCTTTACACAAAAGATTCGTTCTTTTTTGGATGCGGTGCAAACCCGCGGCCCAGCACCGGTTCCTACAAGCGAAATTCTGTATAACCAGGCCATTATCGATGCGATTTCCCGCAGCGCCGCTGCAGGGCACGCTGTAACGATTGACATTCCGCAAATATAAGCCGACATACAAAGAGAATGCATATTCCTCGTGATGAGGTGCGCAGTTCAGCATAGAATATGCAAAGATGCGTACGCTGCAAAACTTTGAAAACATGCTGCATAGCCTTTTGAATGCTTTCTGCCGGCACCCGTTCGGGCAGAGCTGCATATCCTTGGTCCAAATGCTCGATTTGCAAACTAAATACAAAGCAAAACTATTTTAAAAACCGGTGACGTCACCACAAATCTGGGGTGATATCACCGGTTTTTATATAGAATGTACTATATTCATCGCCCCTGCTCGCCATCAAAACGACAGACGCATGTAACGGAACCATGTTATGTGTTGCGCAAATACCTCTCTTGGTCTTTGTAATAACAATACTATGTCTCAATGCACCGGCAGACATTGTCTATACCGGCTTCAAGGCCCGTATCTTCGAAATGTTGCCTATTGCTCTTTCCCCGACACAGTAAAAATGCTACAACAATCGCTTAGCACCCTATGTGAAAAAACCAGCTTTTGACAAATCAAACCGTTTCTTGGCATAACTTTTCCAAAATCTTGCAAATATTCACAACAGATCCATGCAGAAAACAAACACCAAACTCGCGGCTGGTGTCTGCCTGTCTTTGGCGAGAGATTACAGCAATTACCGATATCCCTTTTTGACGACGCCTTTATCTGCCATTATAACGCCTGCAAAAAAGCCTGAATTCGTGCAGCAATTCGCGCATTACCGGCATCGCTCGGATGCAAACCGTCCGGCATATACATCTCTTTCTGTGCTGCAATTGCAGGTTGAATTCCACTGATACGATACAAATCACACACCGGCAATCCATAATATCCCGCTACCTGCCGCAGAATTTCAACATAGTCCCCCAAAACGGCTGCCTGATTTTCCCGGTTATCGCCATAGGGCGACAGTTCATTTTCTCGATGCAACGGCGTCAAAATTACAATGGTGGCATACGGATATTTTTCCACCAAACTGCGCATCATTTCATGGCATGCACCATAAAAAGTGTCGCGTGTGCGGTCACTCGGCAAACCAAGGGGGGCGTCACCGTGTCCAAAATCATTGGTTCCCCCAAATACCAGCACCAGATCTGCATCAGGGTCCATCTGTGCAACACGTGCACAAAAATTGTTATCCTCGTTCTGATCTGCCGCGCGGCACCATTTTTGCCGTGCAATCCGCGTGCCCGAAATGCCATAATTACGGACCAATGAAAACGCACAGCTGCGCTGCAGCACATTCAGATAAATATGCTCCGGTGCCGATGTGCCAACCCCTTCTGTTATACTGTCTCCCAGAAAATTAACCTTCAGTCCTTTTAACTGCATATTTGCTCCTTCTTTTTATATGCTATAGAATACCTTCCCTTTTCTCCGGTGCTGTTCAGTAGATTCGGAGGAAAGGTTTGCAGCGACGTAAGCAATGTCAAAACAGCAGCAAAACGCTGCTTGGTATACTTAGCAACGGACCCATGCATGCGCCCGTAAACACATAAATTTCTCCGATTTAAAAGATTCTTACGCCTGCTTTTGCCCCGGCGTTTTCTGCCAGTGGAACTCCGTGCTGAGCAAAGTGGTTTGTTCCGCATTCACGCTGAGAACCCCCCGGCCGCAAAATGCAAAACGCTCTTCCCCGGTTTCTGTCAGAATTCGGACAGTGCCTGGCGATACAATGGTAACAAACGGGATATGCCCGGCACGCACGGCAAGATCCCCCGCTATGCCCCGCACCGACAAATCCTGCGCCTGTCCATCATAAAATGTGCCGTCCGGCGTTCCGAGCAAAAGATGAAATGTATTCATTTCTGTTCCCTCTTTGCTTTAGCAACAGCCTCGTCAATCGTCCCTACAAATAGAAACGCAGATTCAGGCAGATCATCATGCTTTCCTTGGATGATTTCTGAAAAGCCACGAATTGTTTCCGATAACGGTACATATGCGCCCGGGAATCCGTTAAATTTTTCTGCAACGTGAAACGGTTGTGACAGAAACCGTTGTATTTTTCTAGCGCGCTGTACCAGAAGCTTATCATCATCGGAAAGCTCGTCCATCCCCATGATTGCGATAATGTCCATCAGCTCTGCATACCGCTGCAAAATTCGCTGTACCTCGCGCGCTACTCGATAATGTTCTTGTCCTAAAATAGTAGGATTTAAAATACGGCTGGTAGATTCCAAAGGATCCACGGCAGGGTAGATGCCCTGGGAGGCAATATTGCGTGACAGCACCGTCGTAGCATCCAAATGTGCAAAGGTGGTCGCCGGCGCCGGATCCGTTAAATCATCAGCAGGCACGTACACAGCCTGTACAGAAGTAATAGACCCCGTTCTGGTAGAAGTGATTCGTTCCTGCAAAGCGCCCATTTCCGTTGCCAGCGTCGGTTGATATCCCACGGCGGATGGCATACGCCCAAGCAAGGCAGAAACCTCAGAGCCCGCCTGCGTAAAGCGAAAAATATTATCAACAAATAGCAACACGTCTTGCTTTTTTGCATCACGAAAGTACTCAGCCATCGTCAATCCGGATAAAGCAACCCGCATTCTGGCACCGGGCGGCTCGTTCATTTGCCCATATACCAAAGCCGTTTTAGAAAGCACCCCGGACTGCTTCATTTCATTATACAGATCGTTTCCTTCGCGTGTACGCTCACCAACACCTGCAAATACACTCAGGCCACCGTGTCGCGTTGCAATATTGTTGATCAGCTCCATAATGATTACAGTTTTGCCGACACCCGCACCGCCGAACAACCCGATTTTTCCGCCTTTGGAATACGGGCAGATTAAATCAATCACTTTGATGCCTGTTTCAAGTATTTCCGTTGACGCAGCCAGTTCTTCATAAGAAGGGGCCTGGCGGTGAATTTCCCATCGTTGTTCCGTTTGCACAGCGGGGCCATCATCAACCGTATCGCCAAGCACATTAAAAATTCTGCCAAGAGTCTGCTCTCCGACCGGTACGCTGATTGGCTTTCCGGTATCCGTTACTGCGGTTCCACGCTGTAAACCATCCGTTGAAGCCATTGCGATACACCGCACCACATTGTCACCGATATGCTGTGCCACTTCAACGGTCAACGTCCTCTGCCCAATCGGGATCGTCAACGCGTTAAAAATTGCCGGCAAAGCATCCTCGGCAAAACGAACGTCCACCACAGGTCCCATAACCTGGCAAACAATTCCCTGCTTTTTTGCCATCTGCCTTCTCCTTTCAGTTCGTTGCTCAACTGCCGCTTCCAGCAACAATTTCCGTAATTTCCTGCGTAATAGCACTCTGCCGTGCCTGGTTGTATGACAGCTGCAGCGTATCTATCATTTGCGCCGCGTTTTTGCCGGCGCTGTCCATTGCCATCCGTCTTGCTGCAACCTCACTGGCGAAACTTTCACGAACTGCAGCATGTAACTTGCCGGCAACATAAACCGGAACAGCCTGCTGCAACACGGTTGGCGCATCCGGTTCAAAGACTGTTCCGGCCGATTCGGCTGCCCCTTTTAAGGCATGCAGCGGCAACACATATTCAATCTGCGGCGTTTGCGTTATCATGGATTCATATCTTGTCGATAAGATGCCTAACCGGTCAAATTTTCCGTCCAAATAATCTTTGCAAAGCTGTTCAGCTAATTCTGCAGCATCTGCGGCAGAAAAATACTCAGAAGAAACAAAAGGCGCATCGCAGCGATCGCAAATACGCTTGCCAATCGGTTTAAGCTGAGCGTTGGGATACTCTCGCAGCAAACGAAATATATTCGCATTATAACCACCTGCCATGCCTCTGTCACCGGCAATAACCACAAGGCATATCCGCTCGCCGGCCAAATGCATATAGGGGCTGCGGCGGCATTCTTCAGAAGCACAAAGCGTATCCAATAACCCCTGCAACGCCGTTACATATGCACGTCCGCGTAGCATTGCATCATTGGCGCGCCGTATCTTCGAGGAAGCAACCAGCCCCATTGCGGCTGTAAGATGCTGTGTGGAACGAACACTGCGGATTCGTTGACGCAACTTTTTCGTATCAGACCTCATGCGCCTTTACGCATCCTTTCCAACGTTTTTGCGTGCTAACAATGCTTCCAACACCGTCCGCAGCGCGCTTTCTTCTTCCTGCGAAAACAATCCATCCTCCAGCTTTTGCAGCAACGGTGCTTGCTCCATTTGCATACATGCATATAGCTCTTGCTCAAACGAGCGAACTTGTTCTACCGGAATATTGTCCAAAAAGCCATTGGTAACAGCATAAATAATTGCTACCTGGCAACCGACACTTACCGGCGCATTTCTATCTTGCTTGAGCACCTCCACGATTCTTTGCCCGAGTGCCAACCGTCTTTTCGTATCCGCATCCAAATCGCTGCCGAACTGTGCAAAAGCTTGCAGTTCACGATACTGTGAATATAAAAGCTTCAGTGGCCCAGAAACCTTTTTCATAGACTTTTTCTGTGCAGCTCCACCCACACGGGAAACGGAAATACCCGGGTTAATAGCCGGTACTATACCGGCATGAAAAAGCTCTGTCTCCAAAAAGATCTGCCCATCGGTAATGGAGATTACATTGGTAGGAATATAGGCAGACACATCACCCGCTTGCGTTTCGATAATCGGCAACGCCGTGATGGAACCCCCGCCGTATTCCGGCGCCACACATGCAGCACGCTCCAAGAGGCGGGAATGCAAATAAAACACGTCCCCAGGGTATGCTTCACGTCCGGGCGGACGACGTATTAAAAGGGAAAGTGCACGATACGCAACCGCGTGCTTGGAAAGATCGTCATATACGATCAAAACATCTTTCCCCTGTGCGCGAAAATGCTCTGCCATCGCACAGCCCGCATAAGGCGCAATATATTGCAGCGGTGCACTGTCAGATGCAGATGCGGATACAATTGCCGTATACTCCATGGCACCGCAACGACGCAGTTCCTGGGCCAACTGTACCACAGATGTGCTCTTTTGCCCGATGGCAACATAAATGCATAGCACACCAGTCCCCTTTTGGTTCATGATTGTGTCCAAAGCAATTTCCGTTTTTCCCGTTTGGCGGTCCCCGATAATCAATTCACGCTGTCCCCGTCCGATCGGGATCATACTGTCTATTGCTTTGATGCCTGTTTGCAACGGGACACTGACGCTTTGCCTTTCAATAATGCCCGGTGCTTCCGCCTCAATCGGCCTCGTCCCCTCGGCCTGAATCGGTCCTTTGCCGTCAATCGGCTCGCCGAGCGCATTTACAACCCTACCAAGAATCCCTGCTCCAACCGGCACAGAAACCACTTGCCCGGTCCGTCTAACTTTTGTTCCTTCCTTGATGTCATTGCGGTCAGACAAAACAGCCACCGACACCGTCTGATCCTCCAGATTTTGTGCCATGCCAACGCTACCTTCATCAAATTGTAAAAGCTCTCCCGCCATGCAATTGCGCAAGCCGTAAACACGGGCAATACCATCCCCTACTAAAATTACGGTACCCGTTTCCGCCATCTCGATATGTGAATGAAACGTTCGAATTTGCTCTTTGATCACGCTGCTGATTTCTTCTGCGGCATTGCTCACGATTCAATCACTCCTTTCATATCGTTCAGCCTGCGGCGCAAGCTGCCGTCTAAAATCATATCATCCAATTCAACCGTAACACCGCCCAGCAAATCCGTCTGCGTCTCAAAACGTGCATGCACACAATGTCCACTTCGCTTTTCCAAAACCTGTACCAACTGGCTTTGCTGACGCATAGTCAACGGAACCACGCTTTTGACAACAGCCTCCAAAACAGCTCTGCTTTGCCGGTAAAACGCGGCGTACTCTGCAATGCAGGCATCCAGCAAAGCAATTTTACGTTGGGTACTCAGCAATTGCAAGAAAGAAAGCACATGCTCGGGTATCTTATTTTCAAACGCCTTCTCCAGTAATGCGCATCTCGTTTTGGCGGGAATATCCGGCGAATCCAGCAAAAGAGGGTACGTAGGGTTGTCGGCGAAAACTGCCTGTGCCATACGCAGCGCGTCATAATATTCCTGCTCTGATCTGCCTTCCAGCGCCAGCGCATACAGCGCCGCGGCATACTCCTTACCGGTCGCTTCCATGCTCATCATCTGTTTGCTCCTGCTCAAGTTCTGCAATAAAAGAATCAATCAATGCCGCCTGATCTGTCTGGGTCAATTCACGCTGCAGCATTTTCTCCGTCATTGCAGCAGACACCTCTATTACATCATGCCGTATCTGTGCGCGCGCTTTGCGCCGCTGCAGCTCCGCTTCCGTTTCCGCTTGCTGTATAATATCCCGTGCCTTCACCTTTGCATCATTGACAATATCTTCACCGCGGCGATCTGCCATAGTCGATGCACGCTGTAGCAGTTCCTGCGCCTGCGTTTGTGCGGTTTGCAACTTTTCTTGCCAATGCGCGCGATCAGCTGCCGCATCTTGCCGCTCTTTTTTTGCAGCATCATACTGCGCATCCAATTCCTGCTGGCGGCTGGCAAGCATTTTTTTTACGGGACGATACAGAAAACGCTTGACAATCAAGAAAATAATTACCAGATTGCAAAGAGAGATCAATACCTGCCACAGATTGACGGAAATGACATCTAAAGTCTGCATACCGTCATACCCTCCGCATTAACCGATGCGGCTCATCAAAATATCAACGAACCGCCCAGGTGCTACAAAAATCAAAAGAATGGCAATTACCAAGGCATAAAGGCCCGTGGTTTCCGCTATTGCGCACCCCATCAGCAGCGTGGAAGTAACCTCGCCTTTACATTCCGGCTGTCTGCCAATTGCCTCACAGGCCTTGGCAACCGCATTACCTTCACCAATACCGGGGCCGATTCCCGCAACCATCGCAACACCCGCTCCAAGAGCACAACATCCGAGAATAATACCAAGTGCAAGTTCTAACATTGTTTCTTCCTCCGTTTTCTCTTCTATGATTTTGTTTAGGAATGTGCCTTTGCGCCTTGTATGTGGCGCGGTGGCTCTTTCTTCGCTTTATGCTGCCGTTGTTGCTTGCGCGCCAAACGCTTTTCTTGCCGCGCTACGTACTCCTGCGCAGGGAACGCACCGGAAACATACAGCATCGTCAACATTGCAAAAATATATGCCTGCAGACACCCGGAAAAAATGTCAAAGTATAACGACAGAATAGCCGGTATACCAATTTGCAAAAAGGGAAACTCTCCAAGCTTTCCAGGCAGCCAGCCCAACAGAATATGGGAAAGCCCTTGCAACCCGGCCGCCAGCAAAACGGAAATCACGGAACCTGAAAGCACATTCCCGTAATGCCGGAAAGCCATCGATAAAGGCGTTGCAACCTCGCTGATTACATTCAGCGGCGTCAGCAAAGGCGGATCCGCAAAACTGCGCAGATAGTGCAACGGGCCGCACTTCATCTTGTAATACGTAATTAAAAAGAATACCAAAAGGGCCCATCCGCCTACAACATTAATGTCGGAAGTCGGTGGATACAACCCCACCAAGGTTAAAAGACTGGAAAATGCAGACAAAGCAATCATGCCAATCATGAACGGTGCAAACCCCAAAAATGACTCACCCATGTTGCCACATACAAGCTTGTCCGCAAACGTGACTATCCACTCAGCAATGTGCTGCCGCTTACCGCCACCACGCACCGTCATCCCGCGTGTAAGAAACAAACAAAGGAAAAGCACTGACAGCATGACAGCAAACGAGTTTATCTGCGATTCTGTAACGGGTAAACCGCCAAGCGGTAATGGGACGGTAAAGTAAATCCGTGCACCATGAATTTGGATTCCCTCTTCCAGCGGTGCCGTCAATACTTTCAAGACAACCGCCGCTGCAATCGGCAATACTGTCAAAATCAGCAACAGGACATTTTTAAGCATGTCGCCGTTTTTGCGACACACATCTCTCACGCTGCATCCCCCCTGTTGTTCTCTTTCTTCTTTCTCCGCGCCGTATACAGCCGTTCAAACAGCGGCTGCAGAGCAATCACCAGCCGCGGGAAAAAAAGAGGAAGCAAGGCGGCAATTGTATTGAATACCGGCAGCGCTGCACCAAGCGCAGCAGCCGTAAACAACGCTACAAAACGAAGAGCTTGTGAAGCACGAATCCGCATCCGCATTGCTTTTTCATCTGCATCCTGCACCGCTTTTTGCACCGTCAGAGCCATCAGGAAAAAATTGCATGCGGCTGCGCCGCCGCCAAGCAGTGTTCCCCACAAAACCGGCAAGTTCCATAAACGCAACACCAAAAACACGGCATTCATAAGTATACATAAAATCACCGTTCCTAAGGCAATATATGCACTTTCACGTAAAACGGTCTCATTCGGTTTTTCCACGCATGACACCTCTTTTCCATAGCGGAAACTATTTACGGAATTATAACACAATTTCTCCGAAAATGCAAACCTTTTTCAAGAAAAAGCGTCCTTTTCCCAGAGATCTTTCCGGCCGGCACGCAATCCCGTATTGTTCGCGAACTTTCTGTTTTATACTTGACCACTTAACACGTAGAAAGACTGGGGACGGCCGAAGATGTCTTTTTACGGCGCAGGTATTTTCGCACCCGTAGCAAGGAAAAAACAAAAAAAGCAAACCTCCTCGCGGAACCTTGACAGCCCCATAGACGTGTGGTAGAATAAACGTGCATTTTTGCGTGCAAATATGAAACAAAAAGAGAAAAAGGACGGCACTCTGACATGAAAGATATTTTTTCTGCTCCCTTCGTCACGGAAATGCGGCAGATCACCGCAAATATGTACCGGCAAGGATGGGACGAGCGCAACGGCGGAAACATCAGCTATCTGCTGGATGCGGAGGATGTTGCGCAGTACCTAGACCCGGATCGCGTTATCCGGCGTATTCCAACGGGGTTTGCGGCAAAACCGTTGATCGGTAAGATTTTTATTGTCACCGGGACGGGAAAGTATTTTAAAAACATATACGACGACCCTGCGCGCAATTTGGGAATCGTGCGTATTGCATCAGACGGAACAACAGCGGAACTTTTATGGGGACTGAATGACGGCGGTTCCTTTACATCGGAGTTTCCCGCGCATATGATGAGTCACATGGCTCGTCTTTCTGTGGACCCGGAGAACCGTATCATTATGCATACACACCCAACCTACACGTTGGCAATGACGCATGTGCATGAGTTAGACGATGCAAAATTTACACATTCTTTGTGGGAAATGTGCAGTGAATCCATCGTTGTTTTCCCGGACGGCATCGGCGTTTTGCCCTGGATGCTCTGCGGCACCAATGAAATTGGAGAAGCAACCGCTGCAAAAATGAAAGAATTTCGTCTTGTGATTTGGGGACTGCACGGCATCTACGGTGCGGGAAAAGACATGGATGAGGCATTCGGTCTTATCGAAACGGTAGAGAAAGCAGCACAGCTTTATATGTTAGCCTCTGCGATCGGCAGAAAAAATACTATTACCGAAGACCAACTGCTCCAACTGACAGAACGTTATCATTTGACAAATTATCGCCGCGACTTTTTTATCGGTGAAAGTAAGTCGGTTTGACCCGGGTTCCGCCTTTGTGCGGAACCCTTATTCCTTTTTTGGTAAGGCACAAACGCACCTCCCGTGCTACAGCGGCATATACTGCCACTGCCAGTGTGTAAAGCGCAGCCGCATTACACGCCGAGCGGAAAGGAGCGGTGAATCGATTTGTTTGTTGTAAAACCATACGACCGGCTTCATGCGCAGGAATATGCACAACGTTTTGCTCTGCGCAGAAACGCCCTTTTTCCCGATTACGAAGCAATCGGGGGCGACTGCACCAACTTTGTCTCTCAGTGTATCTATGCCGGAAGCTGTGAAATGAATTTTACTCCGACCTTTGGCTGGTACTACATCTCACCAAGCGAGCGTGCACCCGCCTGGACAGGTGTGCAATATCTTTATAATTTTCTCACGCAAAATGGCGCACAAGGGCCATTTGGAAAAGAAGTGCGCGCGGTAGAAGCTGAATTGGGAGACATTATCCAACTCGGTAACCGAACCGTCGGATTCTACCATTCCCTGATTATCACGGGATTTGAGCATGGAACTTTCTTAGTCTGTGCACACTCAGACGATGCACTCAACCGTCCCTTAAACAGCTATGAATACCAACGCATTCGCTTTATCCACATAGAAGGCGTTCGTTTTGAAATGCCTTCCGTCGACAGCTGCTTTTTAGACTTGATGAACGAACAAGGGAATATGGCAGAAGAACCACAGCAAACACCCATGCCGCCGCAAGAGCTGCAACCGGAAACGGAGGAAGAAGCGCCAATTCTCCCCCCTGCATATGCACTACAATTGGAGCCGGAGATGGAATATGAGGAAGCACTGGAAGACAACGACTCTTGACAAATTTCGCAAATCCCTGTATAATACGCATGCTGCGCATAAGGCATCGAGGGCGTCCCGTTCTGCCGATTGATGAACACGGCACAGACAGGCCGCCGATGCCTCCGTTTTTTGAAAACGCACATGCAGGCACAAAAAAGAAAGCGATCCAGAAAGGAGATTTTCTGATGCATTTTTCGCTGTCACTACGCGCTGCCCGTAGGCTTTCTCTTGCAGCACTCTATATGCTGACTGTCCTAGCTATGTTGCTTAGCGCGGTTGGCTGTTCCAAAGTTGAAAACCCCATCCACGAAAACAACACATCAGATGCTACAGAACCGGTGGAAACCGAGTCAAGTAACGTGCCACAGGATAATACCCCCGGCTTTTACAATATTTTAAACGGGGAAAGCTGTTCGCAAGAACAAGCACAAATTCGCCCGTTAGCGATTATGGTCAACAATATCAAAGCCTCCCTGCCGCAAGTTGGTTTGGAAAAAGCAGATATCATTTATGAATGTGAGGCTGAAGGCACAATTACCCGCCTTTTGGCTCTTTTTTCTCACTATGCAGACATCACCGAACCCATCGGCTCCATCCGTTCCTCTCGCGAATATTTTATTGACTTTGCTGCCAACCACGACGCCATTTATATTCATGCAGGCGGCAGCACAGAGGCATACAGTCAACTTGCTTCTAGAAATATCGACCACATCGACGGGCTTACCAGCAATGCATTTTACAGAGACCAGAATCGCCGTGCAATGGGTATGGCTATTGAACATACACTCGTTTCCACGGGTGACCGTCTCGCAAGAGCCATTCAGGATAAAGGTTTCCGCACGGAACTCGATACAGCGTATACAGCACCTTTTCTCTTTTCCCATACAGAAAAGGTTGTTCCCACAGAAGGTGTTGCACAGGAGATTTCCACAAAGTATTCCTCTTTCCAATACTCTGCGTTCCAGTATGACCAAGCAAGCCAAAAGTATCTGCGAACGGAATTTGGTACTCCACACATCGATGCGAACACCGGCAACCAGCTTTCCTTTGACAATGTAATCGTTCTGTTTTGTAAATATACATACACAGGCGATGCAAAGAATCACATCATGGTTGAAACTGTCGGTAGCGGTGAAGGCTATTACTGTACCGGTGGAAAATATCAGAAAATCAAATGGGCCAAAGCTGGGCAAGATACACCGATGGTTCTTAATGACAGCCATGGAAACCAGCTGATTGTTAACCCCGGAAAGACTTTTATCACCGTTATGGATACGGCAGATGCCACAAGTGGCTTTTCCATTCAATAACTTAACCGGACTTGACCATATTTTGCAAGCCGTCCTTTGGTAAGGGGCGGCTTGTATTTTGTTCACAGTGAATGAGAGCGTTTGGGCAAAGAATTATGTTGCTTTAAAAAAACCGACAATTCGTCCTCCTGCAGATACAACCGTATAAACCGTTTGCTCCTGCGTCGTAAAAGCATGATAAAACAATCCATCCTCATACGCGCTTGCAACAAAACCGGCGTCGGCACAATATTGCTCTGCAAATGTACATGCAATTGCCTGTGCCTGTGAAGCGGTAACCAGAGTGGTTTCTTGCGGAAAGTATGCTTGCAAAAACAGAAGCTCTGCCGTACTTTTTGCAACTGCAACAGAATAATTCTTGCAGAAAAAGCAGTATGCCTGTTCCGGCATATAGATATGCCCTTGTCTGGACAGATACGCAGCAGCACGTCCGATCACAGCGCCTGCAGCCTGTCGTGCTTGTCCTTGCGAAATATTGGAATCTGCCATTGTACGAATGGAAATCGGTTGTGTCTGTTCATACATCTGCAACTGCTCGCACAAAGACCGTATGCTTTCCGCTGCTGCAGCGCGATAAGAGGCCGCAGAAGCCCCTACAGGCATCTGTTGTAAATACCGCAAAGACAACGCCTCCATTTCCAAGGCAATTTTCTCTGCGACTTGTGCCGCACTACATATTTTTTCCGTATTGGGAAGGCTTCTACCTGTCAGCAACGCTGTACAGATTTCTCTGTCCGTTTCTTCAAAAAAATATTGTAGTGACTTTGCCTGTTCTGCACCATCAAGCGGTAACATGTTGCCAGCGCTTCGGCAACGCTGAATATTGTCACGCAGCGAGAAAACGGTTTGAGCAGGCACATTTGCCGTTTGAGCGATTGTATAAAGGTCCTGCGCTACTGCCGCAGCCCCCTGTCGTAATGCAACAGCTGCACACAAATAGTTTTGCCTGCGCGTTTGATCCAATGTGCGCACAGCGCTTCGCCAAAGAAAAAAAAGCGTTCCCAAAACGATGATCGCCGCACAAAAAAAGGTTATCCATCTTACCTTTCTGCGCATTTTTTCACCTCCCGTTGCCAGCAATAGTGTATGCAGAAAATACCGTTCTACAACCGGAAAAAGATGTCTTGTATTCCATTTGACAAGACGCTTACTTTTCTGTATAATGAAAAATGACGGAGGAAAATTATGGACCGTTTAGACATGCCGCAAGTATTGCGTCGCCTAGATGCTTTCTTTGCTGAAGATGATATGCAAAGTGCCGGAGAACTGCTCCGCGAGCAGCTTGCAAATGCACGCGCTGTTTCGGATCAGGCAGCTATGCTTTCCCTGCGTTCCGAGCAAGTTGGTTATTATCGAAAAACGCAAGAGGAAGCACTTGCTATGGAAGCAATTGACGAAGCACTGGCCCTATGTGAGCAGCTCTCCCTCTCTAAAACCATTACGGGTGCAACCGTCTTGCTTAATTGTGCAACAACATATAAAGCTTTTCAGCGGCTTTCCCAAGCGCTACCGCTCTATGCGCGCGCATCTGTATTGTATGAAAGGCTTTTGCCATTTTTGGATTACCGGCAGGCAGGCCTGTGCAACAATTATGCATTGGCGTTGTGCGATGCAGGCGAATACACACAGGCTCTTGCGCTCTACCAAAAGGCATTACGAATATTACAAGCACTTGGAAATAATGCGTGTGATATTGCTGTGACATATGTGAACATAGCACATCTATACGATGCCGCAGGTATGCCGCAGAAAATTCCGCAGTCACTGCAAGAGGCTTATGCAGCATTGGAGGCGCAACCTATAGCTGCAAGAGACGGATACTATGCTTTTTGCTGCTCAAAATGTGCGCCCTCCTTTCAACAATTCGGCTTTTTGCAACAGGGAAATATACTGGCACGTCGTGCGCAAACCATTTACCAATCCAAGAAAAGCGAAAACAGCCTAAAAATATAGCCAATAACCGCTACCGAAAGGAAGGGATTGCAATGGAGGAAATGCAGGGGCTCGCATTGTGTGAACAATATTTTCGTGCATACGGAGAACCTATGCTGCATCGCTGCTTTGCGCAATATGAAAACCGTATTGCTGCCGGTTTGGTGGGGGAAGGTTCCGAATGTTTTGGGTTTGATGATGCGATTTCACGCGACCATGATTTCGGTCCGCGCTTTTTCCTTTTTCTCACAAATGAAGATGATGCAACCATCGGGCTTGAACTGGCGCGGGCATACCGTGCGTTACCACAGGAATATGCAGGAATGCGTGTGGAACAGCAAAGTGCCTGGGGAACTCCGCGCGCAGGCGTGCTGACCATTGATGCCTTTTACCGTCGCTTTACAGGTTGTCCGGGCGTACCGCCCTGTCATGAGGCATGGCTAGCCATTCCTCCATATTCGCTGGCCTGCGCCGTCAACGGCGCTGTTTTTCGAGACCCGCTCGGTCGCTTCACCCAAATCAGACAAAGCCTGCTGCAGGGATATCCGGAAGATGTGCGCCGTAAAAAAATTTCGCAAAGCGCCATTGTTATGGCCCAAAGCGGACAATACAATTATTCCCGCTGCCGTGCGCACGGTGAACAAGCAGCGGCACAGCTTGCGCTCTATCGCTTTTGTGAAGCAGCAATTTCCATGCTCTATTTATTAAATCGTCGTTACATGCCCTTTTACAAATGGGCATTGCGCGGGGCTCAAAATCTTCCGATTCTGCCACAGCTGCAACCGCAAATATCCTCCTTGCTGTGTGCAGATGCACAAACCGATTGCAAGGCAACCATTGAGACTGTGTGTGCCGCCGTCATTTGCGAGTTGCAACGGCAGTCTTTGACAACAGGAGCATGGGATTATCTGGAGCCGCATGCTTTTGCAATTGCGGAAGGTATCACCGATCAAAAGCTACGCACGATGCATATTATGCCGTGAAACCTGAGTACCCCACTCGCAAATATAGAAAATCTGTTTTTATTTGACAGTTTTGGCATATACAAATGTTCTCACACACCGCAAACGCATGCTTGCATCTGTTTGCTCAGGCTTGTTTTTTGCAAACAATATGGAAGATATATACCGGATCTCGTCGCAAATATGAAAACCGGCCCTCAGCAAGGTTTCCCCTGCCAAGGGCCGGTCATTTATAAAAGATTGCCATCACGCTTTCTCCTTCCATACAAAAGAAGAAAGCTCGACGCCCGGATCCTCCCAAAACCATCTGTTGCCGGAATACCAAGAATCATGCCAGCAATATATCTATCGCTCCAATCACGGTAAAAGCGGATTATTACGCCTGCAGATGGGCTTTTTGGCTAACCTGAGAAACTCAGTTAAAATACTGAATGCCGAGAAACCCCTCTTGCGATATATCCTGCTCTTTGTCTACTAAAAGGCGCATTCGATAGGCAGCGGTTGCAATGCGTAGATTATCTGTCAACATCTTGCCACCTGTACAGTCCAGCACAAATACGCCGGCATATGCCGCCAGCGCCGGCAAATCGATTCCGGTGGATTGACTAATCCCGCTGACAAAAGATACGGGACACATCTGCAATGTCAACGTTGCTCCTTGTAAGCTTTCTTGTAATCGTGCAATCCAAGCAGTGACCGTATCCGTTCTGCTTTCCGCGGCAACAGAAAGATTCCCCGCAGCCGTTACAGGATATGCAAAATGGCACAGACAAATCTCATCTGCTCCTGCCAAATCTAACTCTTCCACCAATGAAGAAATATATGTGCGCGCTGACAGTGAAGCAACGCTGCACCATGTACCGCTTTCGTCCCGCCAAACATCCCCCGCCACGCTTTGTAAAGCCATACTCGGATCTTGTGCAGCAGCCGCATCACAAAATGCACACACCCGCACCGTAACAAACAGGCCGGCCTGATGAAAGATCTGTATAAGCTGTGCGGGGGACAATACTACCCCCGACGCCAAGCCAAACGCTTGCGCTTGCAAAATTTCGCTGCGATACTGCATATGCCCCGCAGCGGTTTTTGCATCCATCCAAACAGCTGTATATCCCTGCTGCACCGCGGCATATGCAGCTGCAAGAACCTGTTCTTCGGTCTGACACTGTGAAAGGTCAACCCACTTCGCACGATAATTTTCTGTGATGCCAACCCCGTTCGGCCGCAGAATCACCGTGGTTTGCTGCGGTGCATCTACTTTGCTTGATTGCTCCGTTTCTTGCGTATATATCTGGTCATTCTGCTGCGTCTGCAGGGCCGATATTGGTTGCGAGATGACATACTTTCGCAACGCAAACAATGCCAATGTAACGGACAATGCCACAGACAATACTGACAAAATCACCATGGCAAGCAAACTCGGATCGACTGTATGCTTTTTCTGCTTTCGGTATTTGAAATGCTTTTTCATCTGTGGCCCCTTTCAAAAAGTACGGGCTGTTCGCATTACTGCGGCAGCCCGGTTTTCTGTTATACTGTTTTTAACCCTCAGCAACAATCGCTGCAAAATCATCTACTTTTAAAGACGCTCCGCCGATCAATCCGCCGTCTACATCTTCCTTGGAAAGCAATTCCTTTGCATTGCCACGGTTCATAGAACCACCGTATTGTACGGTTGTGGCCTGTGCGGCAGCCGCGCCGTAAAGCTGAGCAAGCACGCCGCGAATAACACCGCAAACCTCGTCTGCCTGCTCCGCTGTCGCCGTACGGCCGGTTCCGATCGCCCATACCGGTTCATATGCAATAATCACATTGCTAAGCGACTGTGCATCTACTCCGAGCAGTGCAATCTTTGTCTGCAGCGAAACAATCTCGGAAGTGATCCCCTGCTCCCGCTGTGTTAAAGTCTCCCCAACACATACAATCGTCTTTAATCCTGCCGTAAGCGCAGCTTTGGTCCGCTTGTTTACCGTTTCATCCGTTTCGCCAAAATATTGCCTACGTTCGGAATGCCCGACAATGACATACTCCGCGCCAGCATCGCACAACATTTGTGCGCTAATTTCGCCGGTATAAGCACCCTTTTCTTCAAAATGCACATTTTCGCCACCAATGTGAATTGCCGTGCCGCGCGCTGCTTCTACCGCAGCGGGAATGTCAATGGCGGGGACACATAAAACGACCTCGCAATCCGCTTGTTGCACTTTCGGTGCCAGTTCTCGAATAAATGCCGCCGTAGCCGTCGGCGTCATATTCATCTTCCAGTTTCCGGCGATGACAGTTTTACGCAATGCTTTATTCATGGGTCTCACCTCTCTGCTTAGTCTCTGTCATTCAGGCAAGCAATACCCGGAAGTTCCTTGCCTTCCAAAAATTCCAGAGAAGCGCCACCGCCTGTTGAAATGTGCGTCATACGATCTGCGTAACCAAGCTGCTCCACAGCAGCCGCACTATCGCCGCCACCTATAATGGAGATCGCACCGCTTTGCGCAACTGCCTTCGCAACTGCCCTGGTACCTGAAGCAAAATTCTCCCACTCGGAAACCCCCATAGGTCCGTTCCATACAATGGTACCTGCGCCCTCAATACTCTTGGCAAACAGTTCCTGGGTTTTTTCACCGATATCCAACCCCATCCATCCATCTGGAATGGAATCCGAATATATCCGCATATATACCGTGTCTTCCTTATATTCTTTACCAATCACATTGTCGACAGGAAGCAGAAAGTTCACGCCTTTGGCGCGCGCTTTTTCCATCGTTTCTCTGGCAACATCCACTTTGTCTTCCTCGCAGATAGAGGTTCCAACGGAATTCCCCAAAGCCCGGAAAAACGTATATGCCATGCCCCCACCGATGATCAGCGTGTCTACCTTCTCAATCAGGTTGTTAATCACGCCGATTTTATCGGATACTTTGGCACCGCCCAAAATTGCGACAAACGGTCTAACCGGATTTTCCAACGCCTTTCCCATAACATCGATTTCCTTGCGAATCAAATACCCACAAACTGCCGGCAAATATGCAGCCACTCCCGCTGTAGATGCGTGTGCACGGTGGGCAGAGCCAAATGCGTCATTGACATACAACTGGGCAAGATCTGCAAGTTCTTTGGAAAACCCGGGATCATTTTTCTCTTCTCTTGCGTCAAAGCGCACATTTTCCAGCAACAGCGCCTCTCCGGGTTGTAAGGCAGAGGCTTTCGTCTGCGCATCTGCACCGGTAATATCCTGGGCAAATGAAACAACACCGCCCAAAAGCTCATTCAGTCTCTGTGCAACAGGTGCAAGCGAGAACTTTGTGCGATCTGCTTCTGCTGCTTTTAAGAGCTTTTCTTTGGCTTGTGCCTGTTCGGACTCCGGCAAAGCAGCGACTTTCGCTTTTTCCTTTTTATTCAGGCCAAAGCCCGGCGTCAAAATGTTGTGCGGCTTGCCAAGGTGCGAGCACAAAATCACCCTTGCACCGTTGGACAGCAAATATTTGATAGTAGGCAACGCCTCGACAATACGCTTGTCTGAGGTGATCACACCATCCCGTAGCGGAACATTGAAATCACATCTTACAAGGACTTTTTTTCCTGCTACATCAACATCTTCGATCGTCTTCTTATTATAGGTCATATAATCCTCTCCTTTATCCGGTTTCAGCCGTTTTGATAGTTAATTATACCACAAGCGGTATATATTTGCAATAGATTTTCGCACTTGTCCGGCAGAATCCGCTCATTTCCCACGCAAAATATCCCCCGGATACAGCAAAGTCGGTACTTGCGCATAAAAATACATATTAGGATGTGGTGCGGCATCAATGGAACTGCCGTCCATTGCATAAAACGCCCCCAAATGCAGCGAGCGACCGGGCTGTCCGGGTGTCAGCCATTCCACATCGGTGTTGGCACAAAGCTTGTTTTTTTGACGAAGCAATGCCAACCCTCTTTTGGCATCGTACGCTTCAACCACGCAAAGATACGCCTTTTCCCGCAAATATCCTGCAGTTTCTACCGTTTTTGCATCGGCCTGTGGCCGTTCGAAAAAATATCCTGTTGCATATGCGCGGTGACTGACGCTCTCCGTTTCGCGCAACCATGCAGGGTCAAACACATATCCCTGCGTATCTGCAAAATATCGGTCAATTGCCATTCGGTACGCATTGGTAATGACAGCGGTATAATATGCGCTCTTCATGCGCCCTTCGATTTTAAAGCTCGTAATGCCTGCTTGACAAAGCGCGGGAATATGCTCAATCATGCAAAGATCTTTCGCGCTCATGATAAATGTTCCCAGCTCATTTTCTTCTATACCGAGCGCATCATCCGGTCGCTTCTCCTCAATAATACGATAATTCCACCGGCAAGGCTGCGTGCATGCGCCGCGATTCCCATCGCGCCCGGTAAAATAGTTTGATAATAGACACCGGCCGCTGTAGGAAATACACATAGAACCATGCACAAAGCATTCCACCTGTGCCCGAGTACCAAGCTGCCGAACAATCTGCTCGATTTGTTGCAGCGTTAGTTCTCGAGCGAGAACGATCCGCTCTGCGCCCAGAGAGACCCACGCATGCGCAGCCGCGCTGCTAACAACACTTGCTTGTGTAGAAACATGCAATGGCATCTGTGGTAAAAGTTCCCGCGCCAGCATAAACACACCGAGGTCCGAAACAATCAGCGCATCCACTCCTGCTGCCTGTGCAGCCAACAGCGTGCGTCGCAGCGCTGGATATTCCTCATCCCGTGGCATCGTATTCACCGTTTGATATACACGGACGCCGTGCGCATGCGCATATTTTACAGCACGCGGAAGTTCTTCTTCCGAAAAATTATCTGCTGCAGAACGCATGCCGAATGTCTTTGCGGCAAGATATACCGCATCTGCTCCAAACCGAACGGCGGCCTTTAATTTCTCAAAATTTCCAGCCGGAGACAAAAGCTCCGGTTTGTTTCCTATTTGCAAAATCTTACGCCTCCAGACAATCTTGCGGTTCACACACGTACGCAATATGCCCCATAGAGCAAATATGCGCCGCCGCTTCGATGGCGGCCTGTTTGGCTTGCGGTAAAAACAGGCCGAATACGCCGGCGCCGCTGCCGCTGAGCAGCGCTCCTTGCGCCCCGGTTTGGTGTAAAACATCCAACAAAGCAACACTCACAGGGCGCTGCGGCAAAACCGCCGTTGAAAAGCGGTTATACATAGCAGCGCAAATTTGCGACAAGTTGCCGCTTTGCAGTGCTGAAAGCAATGTTGCGCTGCTGGGCTGCTCACCTGTCGGCAGCGAATCCACTGCCTCGTAGGCCAATGCGGTACGCACGCCTTCACCGCCGAAAGCGAGCACCGCATAGCAAGGCGGTAGAGAAGGAAGCCCGCACAGTTCTTGTCCAAATCCCGTAGCACGGCAACATCCCCCCTGCAAGCCAAACGGAACATCTGCACCGATTTTTGCTGCAAGTGCAATCAGCTCGTTCTTTTCCAGGGCGGCAAAAGCCTGCTGGCACAGCCGCAATACCGCTGCAGCATCTGCACTGCCCCCTCCAAATCCCGCCCCCGCGGGAATTCTCTTTTCAATTTGCAAAATCGCCCGATATCCGGAAATCTTTGCAGCACGGCAATAGGCACGCAATGCAATCATTCCAAGATTTTGCTCCGCAGCACCGAAAGAACAATTTGTCACAAACTCCACACGATCCTCACCCGCAAGAGCAGGCGCAACAGTTAATGTAACAGTATCTTGTAAGCTCATTGCTTGCATAACCGTATCTACGGTATGGTACCCGTCGGCTCGTTTTGCGCCAACAGAAAGAAACAAATTGACCTTAGCAAATGCGGAAGTGGTAAAGACACTCATATGGTCTAAAACCATAATTCCCTCCTATCCCAAAAACCGCAGCAACAGATTCTTATGAATGCGTACACATCGATGCGGACACAACTCCTGACAGCAAAAGCAACGAATACAGCGATTTGAGTGAATCTTCGCCCGACGGGCAAAAGTTCCGTCTCGCCTGCGTACTTGCCGCAGCGTAATAGTATGTGCAGGACAAGCACTGACGCACCTTCCACACCCAACGCATGTCTTTTCAATAACCGGACGCGGCCGAAAGACAGCAAACACGTCTTTGCCAAACAGCTTTGGCAAACGTATCAAAGGGTTATGATCAGATTTTGTATCGGGCGCCAAAAAATGCTGCGGTGCCCTGGCAACGGGGTCGTCTCCGAGCAAGCAAATTTGCGGCGGACAAAGCCCACGTTCTTTTGCTTTTTCCAACATAAGTACCCTGCCCGAAAATCCAAGCAGCTCCGCTGCAACCATATCTAATGCAAATGCATTATCGGAGGCAAACAGGCAACCGACTGCATGTGGCTTGCCCGCCGTAGGACCGTTTCCTTCCATGCAAACAACAGCATCCAGTAGATTCAGCACCTGTGCACGCGTATGGTGCAGCAGGCATAGGTCTACCAGCATTTGTGAAAAATCGTCATACTCCGGAAAGCGCGCATGCATTTCGAATTTTTCAAGCCCCGGGATCGTGCCGAAAAAGTTCTTCACCGCACCGGACATAGTTGTAAGCGCATGACTTTTCAATTTTGATAAATTGATCACAATATCCGCTTGCGCCACAGCATGGATGATGCGAAATTGTTTGGTAGCCTTTCCCTGTGGGAAAGAGAGTGTATCCGCAGTAAAATCATCGTTCAGCCTTGCGCGGTGCCCTCGCAGCGCATCTTCCATACCTGTTACTCGGTATACACCCGCAAGAGCCGCAGCATGAAACGGGCCACCGCAGCTTTCAGCCAGTACCACATCGGCGCACGCCGATTCGTCCAATACGCAAAGCACCGCATCCACCAAACTTGGATGTACAGTCGCCGCACGGTCCGGCTCCGCTTTCATGACAAGATTGGGCTTGAGAACCACCCGTTTTCCGCGCAATGTCTCCGATGTGAGGCCGAATTGCGCAAAGGCCTGCCGTACAAAGTTACACAGCAACTGCCGGTCCGAATATCCCTGAGCATATCGACACAGAACACGGTCGCATGATGCAAGTGATTTTTCCAAAGCAGTCTACCCCCGTTTATTTTCGCGCTCAAAGAACGCAGCTATCCTCTCAAGAGCCTGCGCAATATGTGACACAGAATATGCATAAGAAATTCTTGCGCAGCCCTCACCTCCGACACCAAACGCACTGCCGGGCACAATTGCAACACCGGCCTGTTCCAAAAGCCTGCTGCAGAATTGTTCCGAAGTTTCGCCGGATGGTGCAATATGCGGAAATGCATAAAATGCCCCCTGCGGTTCAAAGCAGGAAACACCAAGATCGCGTAACCCGTCCAGCAACAGCACACGGCGGCGGTTATATTGCGCCTTCATTTGTTCTACGTCTTCATCTCCGTTGCGCAGTGCTTCGATGGCGGCAAACTGCGATGCAGTCGGCGCACACATAATTCCGTATTGATGAATTTTATATATCTGTGAAATGATTTCCCGCGGCGCGCAAAGATAGCCAAGTCGCCAACCTGTCATCGCCCAGGCTTTGGAAAAACCGCTGACCAACACAGTGCGCTCCCACATGCCGTCAATCGATGCAATGGAGGCATGCTGCATACCGTATGTCAGTTCAGCGTAAATCTCATCTGCCAGAACCATAACGTTTGTGCCGCGCAGCACATCCGCAAGCGCACATAGTTCTTCCCTTGTCAAAATCGCCCCGGTCGGATTGTTGGGATACGGTAAAACCAAAAGCTTGGTGTGCGGTGTGATTGCCTGGCGCAGTGCAGCAGGTGTCAGCTTGTATGCATCTTTCTGCTGCGTTGCAATACTAACGATCTTTGCACCGTACAACTCCGCCAGCGGACGATAACAGACAAATGCAGGTTGCGGCAAAATCACCTCATCTCCAGGCTCAATCAGCGTTCGCAGCGCAACATCAATCGCTTCGCTGCCGCCTACGGTGACCATAATTTCCTTACAAGGATCATAACGAAGAGAAAAGCGCCGCAATAAATAAGCGGAAATTTCTTCCCGCAGCGCACGCATTCCCAGATTTTCCGTATACCAGGTCTTTCCGTTTTCAATCGAACGCATACCTGCCTGCCGAATATGAAACGGAGTCACAAAGTCCGGCTGCCCAACCGTCAGAGAAATGACATCCGGTCGATTCCCAAGCATTTCAAAAAACTTCCGTATACCGGAGGGCTGCATTGTTTGTACCCTGCGGGAAATTATCTGATTATAGTCGATCATGCAATGCTCCCTCGCTTATACCTCGCCAAAGTTGCGCTCGTCCTCCGCTTTTTCACCGTAGACCACGCCGTTGTCCTTATATTTGCGCAACACAAAATGTGTTGCCGTTGCCGTAATATTCTCCATGATTGACAGCTTCTCAGCCACAAATAAGGCGACCTCACGCATTGTCTTACCACTAACCAATACACACAGATCGAAGCCTCCTGACATCAGCCAGGCACTCTGTACCTCCGGAAAGTTGCAAATTCTACCGGCAATTTCATCGAATCCGCGATCCGGCTGCGGCACCACCTTAAGCTCGATCAGCGCCGTAATATATTCACGGTCTGTTTTTTCCCAGTCTATCAATGTTTGATATCCTAAAATGGTCTGATCTTCTTCGTACGCGCGAACTTGCTGCCTAATTTCTTCTTCTGTCCGATCACCGCACATCACAGCAAGTTCCTTGGGTGTCAGTTTTGCGTCTTGTTCCAATAAAGCAAGTATCTTGTCCATTGCATTCTCTCCTCATATTTTCAGTGCCGCAGCACGCTGTGCACCAATCATTCGTATTAAATCCGCAATTGCGCCGCTGTCATTCGAGCAAACACGAAACGCACATGTATCTTTGACTTTCTGTTGTGCATTTTCCGGGCAAACCGCAACATCTGCCGCACGCAACAGCGGCAGGTCATTTTCATAGTCTCCGATGCCATAGGTTGTAACGGGGGTTCCTGCTGCAGCATATTTTTCCTTTAAATATCGTAGTTGCACACCTTTGGAGGCATCTTTTGCCAAAACCTCCAGCAAACTCGGTGAGGACTTCATAATTGCAAACCGTGTGCTCGCCTTGTCCTGCAACATCGATGTGCGCACCGCAGCAAGCACCTCCGCTGTGCCGTGAAAAACAATCTTGTTCCAACCGCTTCGCGGCATCTGCGACAGTGTGCAAAGATGAATGTGTCCCTCATACAAAGCAAGCTCACGCTCCATTTGCGGTGTCAACACCGGCACATAAAACTCGTCTGCGACACTGAGCCGAAACCCTACCTGCGGATACAATGACGTCAATCGCTCTAAAAATGGGTATGCCGCTGCCGTATCCATGCAAATTTCATTTTCGATTTTTCCCGTACGCAAATCGCACACATAACTTCCATTGGAAAGAATACTCGGTGCACTCGTCAAAGCACCGATCCCCGGTATCAGGCGTTCCAGAGAACAATGCGTTCGTCCTGTTGCAAAACAAAACCTGCCGCCCTGCTTTGTAAAGCTGCGAATATATGCTGCATTCACCGGTACGATTTTTCCGTCAGAATCTAAAAAAGTCATATCAATATCACTGGCAATCAACACACCGTCAAACAACCCCATCGTATTTCTCCTAGCTTCATGTAAACCTGCGGCGTAATCGCGCCAAAATATCTGAAAACTCTGCCGGCAAAGGCGCTTCAAAACTGAGGTACTCGCCGCTGCTCGGATGCGTAAAACCAAGTTTTGCCGCATACAGACATTGGCCATGTAAAAGCGTCCCCAGTTCTTTTTCAAACGGTGTATGCCCGCCGCCATATACAGTATCTCCAAGTAAGGGGTGTCCAATATAGGACATATGCACACGAATTTGATGCGTACGCCCCGTGCGCAGCGTACAAGCTATGTAAGTATAGCTTCCAAAGCGCTCCAACACTTGATATTCCGTATATGCCTGCCTGGCCGCATCCGTATGGCTGACTGCCATACGCTTGCGGTCAGTTGGATGCCGAGCAATCGGCTCGTCTATTGCTCCGCAATCCTGCTTGAGATTGCCGAGCACTACAGCGCGGTATTCCCGCAAAAAAGTATGTGCACGAATCTGCGCGGCCAACGCAAGATGGGCTACATCATTTTTGGCAACCATCAAAAGCCCCGCCGTATCTTTATCGATTCGATGCACAATTCCCGGCCGTATCACACCACCGATGCCGGAAAGCGAAGAGCCGCAATGCGCTAGCAGCGCGTTGACAAGCGTTCCGTCCACATGTCCCGCAGCTGGGTGCACTACCATTCCCTTTGGCTTATTAACGACAAGTAAATCATCGTCTTCATATACCACGCACAGCGGAATCGGCTGCGGCTGTGCGACAGCGGGAACCGGCGGCGGAAGATGCAGCTCATAGACGGCATTGGCAGTCGTTTTGCTGTTTTTTGCAGGCGTTTTTCCCTCACAAACGACATTGCCTTGTTCCAACAGGCGTTGAATTGCACTGCGGGAAAGGCCTGTTGCACAAGCAAGCGCCGTGTCCAATCGTACCCCAACCGGTAGATCCCGTATAATCATTGTATACCGTCTCCATTGTTGTCATCTGCTGCCCGTTTTTCCCGCGTGCAAAACAGCGGTTCTGCAGTACGGGCATCGAAAAAGAGCAAATAAAACAATAGTAACGCACAGCCGATGCACACAAAACTGTCTGCCGCATTGAAAACCGCAAAATCAATAAAACGCAAATCGATAAAATCCGTGACATATCCAAGACGGCAACGATCAATCATATTACCAATACCGCCCCCTGCAATCATTGCAAGCGCCGTACAAAACAAAGCGCAACGGCGCGCAAACACCCAAAGACAGACAAATACGCCGATAATTGCAATACTTGACAGCACCATAAACACCCAACGGTGATTTTGTAAAATACCAAACGCAGCTCCTGTGTTTCTCACATAGCTCAGATGCAGTACACCCGGGATCAATGCCTTTGTTTCCCCCAAAGCAAAATGCTCCGTGATCAGATACTTTGTCCATTGATCAATTCCCACAAGCACCAACGCCAACGCAAGCCAGACAATTCTTCTGCCAACAGCTGTCGTTTTTTGTTTTATCGGTTCCATCTATCTCTCCCTCCGCCGCTTCAATTTTGAGCGGCAGCTTTAATTTTTCGTTTTGCCGCATTGTGCTCTGCATCAGTGCGAGAGAAAATACTGTGTCCTTCTGCATCTGCAACAAAATAGTAATAATTTGTGCTGTTTGGATACAGTGCCGCGTCAATTGCATTTAAACCGGGGTTGCAGATGGCTCCTGGAGTCAAACCGGGATATAAATAGGTGTTATACGGACTGTCCGTTGCCAGATCCGACTCTGTCAGATCCACTGTTCGTTCCGGCAACACATACTGAATGGTCGCATCACTTTGTAAATAGGGATACCGCACAGGATCTGCCAAACGATTATGAAAAACAGAAGAAATATCTTCAAATTCATCCACATAACGCCCCTCTGCCTGAATGATGGAAGCAAGCGTAATCAACTGATCCATAGTGAAACCTTCTTCTTGCGCCTTCTCAAACCGGTCATCCGTCAGTTTGACTGCAGTATTTTGCAAGAACTTATCGATAACGTCTGCTTCGGACGCATCCTGGAAAAAGTAATACGTATCCGGGAAAAGATACCCATCCAAACGATAAATTCGCCCCTGCGGCAACGGATCGGGCAGCTCGTTAAGGAATCGATATGAATCGCCAAAATCAAAATGATTGATAACATCGACGTATTTTTCACGCGTTCCGATCCCTTTGGCACAAAGCAAATCGATAATCTCGTCCGTTGTATACCCCTCGGGTATAGTAATCACAAGCGTTTCTCGTTGCCGTTTTGCTTCAGCGTTATTAAAGACATCAATAAATTCTTCATAATTCAGCTGCGGAGATACCTCATAGGTCCCCGGAACAAAGTCCAGCTGTACTTTTTTCAGACGCATGTAGAACTTAAACATTTTCGGATGCTTAATCAATCCGTTTTCGTGCAAAAGCTGCGCTACATCGTCTAAAGTCATATACTCTGTGATCTGCACCGAGCAAACCGTATCGTCTTTGGAAAAGGCAAAAACATCGTTTCCGACACTAATGATAAAGTAACTCAAAAAAACAGACACCACAAGCACGCAAACAATATAAATCACTGCTTTTACCACGCTGGGCAGCGTACTTCCGCCCGGAGTTGCACCGGATTTTTGAATTGTCTTCTTCTGCACGGTTCTCTTGTTCTGCATACTCTGTCCCTGTAGACGCGTAGATGGTTGTGATGGTGTCGCGGCAGACCGCCCTGCGGCAGTCGAGTGCCCCGCATTTCCCTGTGCCGTTTGCGCAGCAGACTGTCCTGCGGCAGCCGAGTGCCCCGCGTTTCCCTGTGCCGTTTGCGCAGCAGACTGTCCAGCAGCAGCCGAGTGCCCCGCATTTCCCTGTGGCGCTTGTGTGCCGGGTGACACACCTCTCCCGTACAAATGCTCTGCCTTCTCCACAGGCACAACTACTTCTTTAAATTCAAGTTCTCCGAAAATCTCACTGCCAAACGCATCCGCTCCGTCGTTTTGCAACGATTCTGTGTCCCCGTCCAAACGCTTATCTTTATCTTCCGTATTCATTCTCTGCTCCTTTCCAATCCGCTCTTATCGCAGCACAACATATCCGACAAACAGTCCGACTGAAACAAGCACCGCCGGTGAAAGCAAAAGCAGCAAGGTATTCCGCATCGCCGGTATCAACGCAACAGCAGATGCCGACGGTTCGTTGGCAATGCCTCGCTTGTAAAACACTCGCTCTGCTTCGCCAAACGCAAGAATCAGAAAAAGGAAAAAGAGGCTGCCCGCTATAAAAACAAAAAAAGGTGTATTATCCGGCTTTTGCACAAACTCTCTGATATGTGGCTGCAAAAAAAGAGTGTAAAACCCATATCCGAGCCGTACAATGATACAAGGAAACACACTACGCGTCACATAAAAAACGAAACTGCTGATCACGCCGACTAAAAATGCAATCGGAAATTCATAAGCAGAAAGCGATGTCAGCGCATACAGAAAAGACGACAGAATCATCGCAGCAAACATGCCGTATGACGCATACTCCGTAAATAAAATACTGTGATATACAAATTCCTCTAAAAAAGCCGGCAAGATCACCGCTACAATGCTACCAAATAAAATGCTTGCAACATTTCCAGATGTCTGTGGCAGGATAAAGCCATACAGCCTTTGCTGTGTAAAGGTAATGGGAAAAATGTTTTCCATCCCAAGCCGCAACAGCGCACAAGCTGCAACCAAAACTACCGTACAAATCAGAGAAAACAAAATACCGGAAAAGTCAACCAGACGGCAACACAACCGATCTAACGTCCACCCCCCTGTCAGCTTGCAGTAAAAAACGGCAGGCAACGCCATGACCACCAGTTGAATAATGGTCAAAGAGAGATACTCGCTTTCCGCCGGTAACAAAAAAGAGGCACAACATACACAAATGACCAAAAGCAGTAAAACCGTCATGGGCAAAACAGGGGTCAGATAATACTTCCTCTTATCGCCCAACCGCGAGCACCCCTTTCTCCGTCACGATCATGTCGACGTTTAAGTCGTACCGACCACGCGGCACCGTCCGTAGCACATGATCGGAATACGCCAAACCAACTTTCACACCGAAAAAGGCACGAAGAAAGCGATCGTAATACCCCTTCCCATACCCCACTCGATAGCCATCCCTGTCAAATACGACTCCCGGTACAATCGCTACTGCATGATCCGCTTCTGCCCGGCTTTCATAATCATAAACAGGTTGCGTTTGTGCAGGTTCAAACAATCCGTAGGCGCCGTCCTGGAGTTGTGCAAGGGAATGAACCGTATGGAAAACCATTCGCTTATCCTGCGCCACACAGCGCGGATATGCAATCGTTTTCCCATCGGCCAGTGCCTGATGCGCAATGGTATATGTTTCTATCTCTTCATCGGTAGATGCATACAGCAACACCACACCCGCATTGCGGTAGGAAATGGAGGACAAAAAGCGTTTTGCAATCGCTTCATCCTTTTGCTGCCGCTGCTGCATATCCAAGTCGCTTCGCTTTTTTCTGTATTCCTCTCGCAACGCATTCTTTTTTTCACGTATCTCGGGGTAAAATTCCGGCATTTCTTTTCTCCTTACCAATCAGCACAAGGACTTCTGTTTCACTTATTCTATTTTGTTCCCAGCAGCGTACTTTGGCGTAGCTGCCGCGCAACGTCTTCGCCGCAAAGAAGATGTACAAGCTCCAAAGCAAATTGCAACGCAACTCCTACGCCGCGCGCCGTAATAATCGTATCGTCAACCATCACAGGCCGGTCCGACACGTTCGCGTCGAGCAACAGCTTTTCCATTCCGGGATAGCACACGGCGCACCGACCGGCCAAAAGCCCCCGCCTACCCAAAATAGTCGGCGCCGCGCAGATTGCGGCAATGTAAATGCCGCGTTCCATCGCATAGTCGATCAATTCCTGTACCGTCTTGCTGGCATTCAAATGCTCTGTACCATCGCCGCCACCCGGCAGAATCAGCATCTCAAGCGCCGAAGAAAATACAATCTGTTCTTCTGTGAGATCCGCACAAATTTGCACGCCGTGCGCACCCGTTACCGTCTGTGTGCCGATTCCAACGGTATACACCTCAACCCCGGCCCGACGCAGCAAATCCAAAGGTGCAAGTGCCTCAATCTCTTCAAAGCCGTCCGCTAAACAAATATATACCATGTCAGTTCTCCTTTCGTTTCAAGCTCTGTACAAGCGGCCAGGACGACGCCAGCACGGCCTTAGCTATTTCTTCCCGCGGCAGCAACGTCCCCGCGCAACAACAATTGATTTTACACCACCCCAAGTGCTCACTTGCATACTCCGCAGCCGCATAGCAACTTTGCAAATATGCGCCGTCCGTTTCATGAATGTCCATCTCCCGTCCCGTTGCGGCGCTTCGCGCAGCAATCAGACGAGCGGAAACCGACGGCTCCAAAGAAAGATAGATTGTAAGGTCCGGCTTTGGAAGCCCAAGGCGATTGAATTCAAAATCCCATAGCCACTGCAAAAAAGCATCCCATTGTGCACGAGGTAGTTTTGAAAGCTGATGTACGGCGTTCGCGGTTGTATAGCGGTTTGCGATTACCACTGTGTCCGGTCGATCCAGGTCATACTTCCAATCCGTCATATACGAAATATATCTATCCACTGAGAAAAAAGATGATGCGGCGTACGCGTTTGTGTCATCCGCATGCTTACCGAGCGCACCGCTGAGGTACAGCTCTGCAGCTGCTGCGCTTTTTTCACCGTAGCGCGGAAAGGAAAGTTCCCGAACACGTAGCCCGCGCTGTTCTAACGCGGCACGCAGCAAATGCGTTTGCGTCTCTTTGCCTGCACCATCCAAGCCGTCAATTACAATCAGCTTTCCCTGCACCGTGGCCCCTCCTTTTTTTTTGCAATCTTTGGCTGTCTATCCTATACTCAAACCTCTGGGTTTTCCTGTGTCTGCAATGAAGGATCTCGGTCTTGTCGCAGCTTTCGCTCCATCCATTGCTGCGGCGTAATCAGCACCGCACGTGGCTTTTGCCCGTCCGGTGGGCTGACAATCCCCATACGCTCCATACAATCCACCAGCTTTGCCGCTCGGCCGTATCCGAGTGAAAGACGGCGTTGTAGCAAAGAGGTCGAAATTTTTCCGCTCTCCACCGCAAGCGCTATTGCCTCGGGCAGCATAGGATCCTCGTCTTCCATGCCGTCTGTATCTGTCGCGCCGCCACGCTTTTTCTGCCCACACAGCTGTGCTTCCTTTTCGATGGTCTGCATGACTTCATCCTGATATGCGGCGCCTCCCGCATGTTTTTTCAGAAAATGAATGACCGCATCAATCTCTTTTTCACTGACAAAGGCACCCTGTACCCGTTGCGGTTTCGATGCCCCCACCGGTGCAAACAGCATATCGCCTCGTCCGATCAATTTTTCGGCACCGGCTATATCCAGCACTACACGCGAATCCATTTGCGAAGAAACTTTAAAAGCAATTCTGGAAGGAACATTCGCTTTGATCAAACCCGTTATTACATCCACACTCGGTCTTTGCGTGCCAATGATCAGGTGCATTCCGGCAGCACGTGCCTTTTGCGCCAAGCGACAAATAGATTCTTCTACATCGTCCGGCGCAGTCATCATCAAATCCGCCAATTCGTCAATCACAATTACGATTTGTGACAAATGCTCTCGGTCAGGATCTTGCTCTGTTGCCTCATTGTACCCTTTCAAGTCCCGCATGCCGACATCCTCAATCAGTTCAAAGCGGCGCTCCATTTCAGTCACTGCCCAATGCAACGCGCCTGCCGCTTTTTTCGGATCCGATACAACAGGCACCAACAAGTGCGGAATACCATTGTAAATATTCAGCTCAACTTTCTTCGGGTCCACTAAAATCAGTTTCATTTCTTCCGGCGTTGCCTTGTACAAAAGGCTCATCAGCACAGAATTGATGCAAACAGATTTTCCCATGCCGGTTGCGCCGCAAATCAGAAGATGCGGCATTTTGGCTACGTCAAAATACACCGGTGCGCCAGCAACATCTCGCCCAAGGCAAGCCGTCAGACGGCTTTTTGCAGCGCGAAATGTATCGCTATCGATCAAATCACGTAAATACACCGTGGAAACCACACGGTTAGGAACTTCTACGCCGACCGCACTCTTTCCCGGAATCGGCGCTTCGATGCGCACCCCCGGTGCAGCAAGATTCAGCGCAATATCATCCACCAAATTGGCAATCGCGCGCACACGCGTTCCTGCCTCCGGTGCCAATTCATAGCGCGTAATGGTAGGCCCGCGCGAAACATTGGTAATACGTGTGTGCACATGAAAACTTTCCAAAGTCTGTACCAGCTTTTGCGCATTCTCCTGCAGCTCCGCACTTGTATCCAAATTCAGATCACTCGTACCGCGCTGCAAAAGCGAAACAGGTGGGAAACGGTACTGCTTTGTTTGTTCCTGCTTTACGGATGATACCTGCTGTGTTGTTGCATGAAGCGATTGTTCCTGCTCTGTTGTCTCGGCGTCCTGCAATGTCTGCGCTTCTTCCGTTGAAAGCGGCTCCCGCTCTACTTGGAGCGTGATGTCTACCGCCTGTGTTGCCAAAGAAGAATGGTAACTGGCCTTACGATCATATTTACCGGTCATTTCTAAATCTTTGGAATTTGCAAAAATTGCACTCAGGTCAATCTCTCCCGTGGGCACCTGCTGCGTCGGCTGTGCATATAGCGTTTCCGTACGGGTAGCGTCTACGGTGTCTGTGACATCTGCCATGTCGATTGTCTGTGCAGTTTGCTGCTGCATCGTATCTTCCGTAACCGCTTCATACGCTTCGTCAAAAACAGCCTGATCAATCAAAGGGAACGCATCAAAAGCATCTGCATTTTTTGTAGATTGCGACACATCTTGCACGGGCGTGTCGGAAAAAGGTGCCTGTCCGACATCATCAGAGTAGATATTTGGGTCAATGCGGTTCTTTGCATTTTTACGGTGGGCAGTCGGTGGCGCAGCGTTTGCATGCATTTGTGCCAATTGCTCTTCCCTGCGCCTAAGCTTTTCCTCAGAGGCAGAACGCGCCTGGGCGCGTCGCTGTGCTTCTTCGCAACGCTGCTCGCGATGACGTGCCATCCGGCAACGCAAGCTAACCAGCAGATATCGCGGCGTCAAGCCCACATAAAACAACGCGGGCAACGCAAAGCCGAAGCCGGCAATAATCCAGCTGAAAGCCGGACCAACCATTTGCAGCAAACCGGAACCGGTAAGTCCCCCCAGCACGCCACCCCCCCGCAGCTGCTGCCCCGCTTGATAATACACTTTAGGATCATAGGAAATACACGAATCATCATGCCATAAATGCAGCAAAACCGTACACGTCAAAAGCACAAGCACGCCGAAAGTCAGCTTATAGCCCCTGGCACCGTTATCAACATCCTTACGCCAGAAAAAGCCTGCCAATATCAATTCAATTCCAAGGCAGAAAGCACCTGCACCGAACAATCCGGTCGTTACACTGCGCAAATTAGACCCAATGACTCCCGTCAGCGCAGGGAAAAACAAACACAGGATTAAAAACACACCACCCAAAACAAATAAATAGGGCAGAATCTGGTGCACCGCCCGATCGGAATTACGCCGGGAAGCTGCACTCGAACGAATCGCTTTTTTCTTGGAAGAAGAGACGGAAACAGACCCACCCTTCCTTGTCTTCTTTTTTCCCGCCAAAAGGTTTTCCTCCATTTCTGCAAATTTTCTGCATCAAGAGCGAGAACTGCGGAAATACTACCCAAAAAGGCAAACGTTCCGCTGCACTGAACCAGCAATACCGCAAAGTGGGACACCGCACACATGATAATACATCATAGTATAGCATGTGCCGGATTTAAAATCAAGTGATTTCAAACAAGGTTTTCAAAGATGCTCCAATTTCTTCACCATATTTCTAAGACACTGCACGACGCATTTACTCCGCCGCAACAACGCAAAATACTGTTATTTTTGCTGGCAGGGAGTGCTTGTGGTTTTTTGTGTGGATTTTTTGGTACCGGCGGCGGCATGGTGCTGTTTTTGGTAGGACTTTTTTGTACGGATGAGCAACCGCAAAGACTGTTTGGAACTGTCAGCGCGGTCGTTGCGCTTTGCTCGGTTGCTGCGGTATTGCCGCATTTGATTGCAACCCCGCTGAGCACCGAGCAATTTCAAGTCTATCTGCTGCCTGCAGCGGTTGGCGGTGCCGCAGGCGCTGCCCTGCTGCCGCATTTACCGCGCCGCCTTCTACAACATCTGTTTGCAGGTATGCTGCTCTTTGCAGGCGGCGTTTTGCTCTATCGGGGGCTGTGCACATGAGCGGCGCGGTACTTTCCCTGCTGCTCGGGGCCGCAGCAGGCGCCGGAATCGGCGGAGGCGGCCTACTCGTACTGTACCTTGCAGGCTTTTGCGGAATGGACCCGTATACAGCGCAAGGGCTGAACCTCTGTTTCTACCTATGTGCCATCGGCGGCGCCTTTCCGATGCATGCAAAAAACCACAGTCTTTCGCCCTTGCTTTTGCTATGCGCTGCTTTGCCTGGTGTTCCGCTCTCTTTCCTCGGAGCTCACCTTGCGGGAACACTTGTGCCGAATACAGCTCGCATCTATCTTGGAGGCTTTTTAATTATAGGTGGTTTGCTATCCTTTTTGCCGCGCAAACGTAAAGAAAAGGGGACGTGATCACGTCCCCTTTTCTAAAAATGTTCTCTCCGCCGGCACTACCGTGTCAACAGCATATAAAATGCCGCTGCCAGCATCATACGGTTGGCTGTGTTTGCCGCCTGCAAGATCACCTGCTCTTCTCCCGTGTGTGATCCGACCATATATCCTTTTTCATAGCAAAACAAGACTGCCTGCAACATCTGCGGCTGCAACTGCGGATATCTATCCGCATACTGCGCTGAGGTTGCAGCATCCGGCGCGTCTATAACATCGCCACGCAACTGCGCCGTTTGCTGAATGTATTGTGCCAACTCTCCGCGCGTAAGCGGTTGTGACAAATCTGTATCGGCCTGGGTGATATACCCGTTCTTCAGTGCCCACTGCTGTACCTGAGCATAGTTCATCTCGGTCTGTGCAGGTTGTTTTCCATCAGCCGAATTTGCCCGCATACGCCAGACAACGCGATACGCCATCTCTATGCCCTGCTGTCTGGTAACGGGGAGTTCTGTACCAAATGTCTCTGTATCCACCGGCGCCATATATCCGTTTTGCACCATGTAATAAACGGCGCTTTGCGTCATAATGTTAACGTCGTTATATTGCCCGGGCAATTCACTCACGGCTGAATTGTCCGAATTGCGTTCAAAAGCAAATGCATAATAGTCTGTATTCAAAATCGCAGTGGAAATTTCGAATTTTTCCTCCATACGGGAAAACAACGCCTGTTGCCGCTGTGTATCCGGCTGCGTGTCCGGTGCCCATTCATAACGCAAAGACTGCGCATCGTATATAAGCCCCTGCGATAAAAAGCTATGGTTGGAAAGAACAGCCATGTGTTCCATATTTTCTGCCAGTACATCTTCACCTGCCAACAGCCTTGAATCATACGGCAATCCAAGCAAATTCAAAACTGTTGGCAAAATATCAATGCTGGAGCAATATTCTTGCACATAGACCGGTTCCTGCATCGTCGGTACATAACAGATGAACGCATTTCTATAGCGGTCTGTATCATTTTGCAGCGGCCCTGCCAATTCCGAAAATTGCGCATCGGAAAGGCCGTACGGATCGTGATCCGATGTCAGAACAATCATAGTCTTTTCTGCAATTCCTGCCTGCTGCAACTGTTCTACCAGATAAGAAAGTGCCTTTTCCAGTTCCAAATTGCACGCCAGATATGCTTTGACGCCTTCGCTGTACGGCAACGAATCTACTTCGCTGCGGTTTTTGGCGCACATAGGGTTATTCCAATCATACTGATAATGGCCGCTGAATGTCATATAATAGGACACAAACGGCCTTTGCTCCGCAATGTAATCCGGCAGAGAATTTTCCATCATTTCAAGGTCAGATGATGGCCAACTCATTGTAATATCTAACCCGGAGCCCACCGCCTTAAATTGGTAACCCATATTGGGATGCGTAATGTTGCGATAATAGAAATCACCGGTGTAATTATGGTAGGCATATGCCCCCCATCCACGCTCGGAAAACAGATTCCCGTAGCAATACGGAAGATAGTGGTCGGAAGAAAGCGCAAAGCTTGATTCTGTTTTTGTTCGACTCATATCCGGCATCAACCCCATACAAAATGCGTATTCGCCGTTGGTCGTAGTATTTTTAAAGGAATTATAAAAGTTATCAAACACAAAACCATGTGTAGCAAGGTGATACAGCGTTGGCGTGCGCTCGGGATCAATCACATACGGTGAAAAAGCCTCTGCACAGATTGCAATAAGATTATAGCCGCTACACAAACCGGTATAATCATTTTTTTCCGTCGGCGTACGTGCGGAAAGGCGCGCTGTCAGCGCCTGCAGTGCCGTATCATCTGCCGCACGTTCTGCAAGTGCCTGAAAATCTATCTGCGTAACTTGATATTTGTTTGCATCCCACTGCAACACCTTTAAATCAGTCTGCATGGCCGCATCTGCTTGCGGAAATAGCATAAAACGAGCTTGCTGCAACAACGATACATTCATTCCAAAGCAGTACACGCTGACATCCGTGTCTGTTTTACTGCTTTGTATCGTTTCATACAGTGTTGGCACGCCACCGCTGTGCCGCATTGCTGTCAAATTGCCGCAGCACAGTACCAAAGCTGCCGCAAGCGGCGCAAACATCCATCTTTTTGCACGTATCAACGGAACTCGCCAGACCAGAAGCAGAATGCACAATCCAGCAAACGGTACAAGATACAGCAACAACACCCACAGACTTTGCCGAATCCCGACAAACATCTGATCTTTGAAATTTGTAACCGCATCATTTCCCATTGCCACGGCGGATAGCGGCGCAAAGCCTTGAAAAATTTGGTAATACACAATCTGCACTTCAAAAATAAGCGTGTAAAAAAAAGTAATACACAGATGCAGTATACGATTGACCGTCTCGGGAAATAGACCGCAAAGAAAAGAAGTCAAAAAGCCCAAAGAAGCCGCAAACAGCAGCACGCACCATATGTAACTGCCAAAACTATGCTTTGCGTAAAGCTGCAAACCTCCCTCAAACAAGCAGAGCAGCACTGCAAACCAAAACCAGCGTACAAACAGCCCCGCGCGGTAGCGCGTAGCGTTTTGCTCTTGACTGACATGCATCATACCATGGATTCTCCGATTTCAACAAATGGGTTATAAAAAAGGTGGTGTATAGCACGCCTGTGCCGATTCTTTTTCCTGAAAATACCCGTCAAATCCGTATCGCAGCACAACCTGTGCCACGCTGTCATATTCAAAGCTTGTAACCCTACGGCTAAGCTCCGGCGCGTTTGGAACAACGCGGCAGGGGGTATACTGCCGCAACAATGACACCTGTAGCTGCTGCGGTGAAAAATGCGTTCCCAGATATTCCATCAGTGCTATACTGTCCCTGCGATGACCGGGTAATACCAGATGGCGCACCAGCGTTCCTCGGCATAATATACCGTCTGCATCAAATACACACGGGCCGCTTGCCGCAACCATATAGGAAACAGCGCGTGCAGCCACGGAAAAATAGTCCGGTGCAGCACACATTTTGAAAGACAGGTCGGAATCATAAAATTTTAAATCCGGCAAGTACACATCTACTACGTCACGCAAAAGTGCAAGCGTTTTGGTGGTTTCATAGGCACTGCTGTTCCAAACCACCGGAATGTGCAACTCTGCACGCACGGAACGCAGAGCCCGCGCGACAGAATCCGCATACGGGGTTGCAGTTACAAGATCCAGCGTCTGACAGCCCTGTTCCTGTAAAGACAAAAAAATCCGTGCCAACTCCTTCTCCGTATACGCATGGCCGACACCGCCGCAACTAATTGCGGCATTCTGGCAGAACACACAATGCAGCGGACAACCGCAGAAAAAGACAGCGCCGGCACCGTGCGTCCCGCTGATTGCCGGCTCCTCCCAAAAATGCGGTGCAGCGCGGGCAATACGGATTTGTCCGTCTGCGCCGCATATCCCAGGCCGGCACGTTCTGTCTGCTCCGCAGGCACGGGGGCACAGTCGACACTCCTTCATATTCATCTCCATTTTCCGCTTTTGCATGCAAATGCTGTGACATATCTTTTTCCCGACTATCATTGTACCACATCGTTTTGCAATTGTAAAACGATTTCGTAAAGGAATCGTGAATTTCTCGCAAATTCGTCCATTTGGAGGACAAAATCATTGACAATCTCCCTCCGAATATGTTACAATGTGATGACAAGCAGGGAATGATTTGATCCGCTTTTGTGCACAACCGCCGATCGTCGACACCTATCCTTGCGAAAGCACTGCAAAGGGGAGAGGGAAGATGTCTCAAGCTCAAGCGCCGTCTTTAGAACGCCGCGTGTTCATTGTGACATCCGCCAAAGGCGGCGTTGGAAAGACAACAGTTTCCGCCGCACTCGCATCTTTGCTGGCAGCTCATGAGCATCGGGTATTGGCAATTGACTTGGATTTGTCCAACCGCTGTTTGGATCTTCTCTGCGGCATCCAGGATCTGGCATTATACCACATACGCGATGTGGCACAAGGCACACCTCTTTCGCGTGCTGTTGTTGCAGATCCAGTACAGCAGAATTTGTTTTATCTTACCGCCCCCATGGGCGGATATACAGACCGCCTGCCAAAAGATGCGCTGTGTGCACTGTTACACACCATTTGCAGCGATACTGCATATGACCGTATCGTTATAGATACGCCGGGAGCCTTTGATGACGTTCTTCTTTGCGCAGCTGCCGTAGCCGATGAAGCAATTGTTGTTTCAACCGCTCAACAAACTGCCCTTCGTTCCGCACAGGTCACCGGATTTGAGCTGGCAAAACAGGGGCTTGCCAAGCGTTCTCTCTTGATTAACTGCTACCCGAAAGCCAAACCGGATCTGCAAAGCACCGCGGAACTAATTCAGTATATTGATGAAACCGCGTTGCAGCTGCTTGGCATCGTTCCGTTTGAAAAAAAGCTCGGCACATTGCAAAATCGCGGCCTACTCGTCACAGACGACATTTATCGTAAAACGCACTTTCGCCGAGCTATGGAGCGCGTTACCGCGCGGCTGGAGGGCGAGCATGTCCCCATAGGCGCAAAATACCGTTTTCCAACGCCGTCCGACGCAATTTACGATCACCGGGAGGAATAAAAAGTATGGAAATTGCTCTGATCTCTAATGATTCAAAAAAAGAACTGATGACGCAGTTCTGTATTGCTTACTGTGGGATTCTTAGCAAGCATCATATCTGCGCAACAAACACTACGGGGAAATACGTTGAAGAAGCTACCGGCCTGAAGTTGGAGCGTTTGCTTTCCGGTGAGCAAGGAGGGCTGGAACAAATCATCTCCCGCATCTCTTATGATGAAATTGATTTAGTTTTAGATTTTCGCGATACAACTTCCGCGGAAACTTATGCCAGTAAGGTTGAGCTCTGGCTCAACCAAATGTGTGACCAACACAATATTCCGCTTGCCACCAACATTGCAACCGCAGAGGCGTTGATTTGTGCACTGGATCGCGGGGATTTCGATTATCGTGAGATCATCAACCCCAAAAGCGAATACAACCGAAAAAAACGCGGACTAAGCTACTGAGCCATTCACAGCTTGTCGCTGTCCGTCCGATCTCCCCGGGACCGCACGAACGGTTCCGGGGTCTTTTGCAAGAAGGAGAAATTTATGAAACAAACATGCCCCCCGCTGCCAGACACTGTAGCATTAACACAAGAGGGAATCGTCATCATCGAGCAAACCCTTTTGCCCGCAGAAGAAAAACTTGTCACCCTGCACACCGTTGCACAGTTGTATGATGCTATTTGCCGGTTAGCCGTACGCGGTGCCCCTGCGATTGGTGTCAGCGCTGCTATGGGAATGTATCTCAGTGCACGTATTCATGCTGAAAAATGTACCGACTTTGCCACATTTCTACAGGCATATACCAAAGATGAACAACTGCTGCACAGCGCACGCCCCACCGCGGTAAATCTGTCTTGGGCTCTAGCACAAATGCGCAGATGTTGTCTTGCCAATGCCTCTTTACCATTGCCGCAGCTGGTAGAAGTGCTGCACCAAAAATGCCTGCAGTTACGCGACAATGATATAGCTGTCTGCCATTCTATTGGGGAAAACGGGCTGCAGGTACTGCAGCCTGGAGACGGCCTGCTAACACACTGCAATGCCGGGGCGCTTGCCGCGGTACGCTATGGTACCGCTACTGCACCGATTTATCTCGGCCATGCGCGCGGCTACGATTTTCACGTTTACGTAGATGAAACGCGTCCACTTCTGCAGGGGGCAAGACTCACCGCCTTTGAATTGGCGCGCGCAGGTATTTCGGTTACCTTGGAATGCGATGCCATGAGCGCATCGCTTTTGCAAACAGGCAATGTTTCTGCGGTTTTGGTCGGATGCGACCGTGTCGCTGCCAACGGAGACTTTGCAAATAAAATTGGCACCCTTCCCCTGGCGCTTGCTGCAAAGCATTTTGGCATTCCATTCTATGTCTGTGCCCCGCTGTCCACGGTCGACCCGTCCTGCCCCGATGGGAAGCATATTCCTATTGAGCAACGAAAGGCAGCAGAGGTGACGGAACAATTTTTCCGCCACCGCAGTACAGCACAGAATGTGCAGGTATACAATCCCGCTTTTGATGTCACGGATGCCGCTTTAGTCACAGGTTTTATCACAGAAGTCGGCATTGCCCGCGCACCGTTTTGCGACACACTGGCAACCATGCGAAAAAAGGCACAGGCCGCTGCGTTTCTTTGCTGACTTGTGCGCAGATTTTGGATCGAAAAGGAGAAAACCATGCTTAATCAAACCATGCAGCACCTGGGGGAAGCCCCAAGCGTGATCCGCGAAACGTTCGAATACGGCAACGCTCTTGCACAAAAGATAGGCCGTGAAAACGTATATGACTTCAGCCTGGGCAATCCGAGCACACCACCGCCCGATTGTGTCCGCCAAACAATTGCTGCTTTGAACGACATGCCGGAGCAAACCGGTTTGCACGGCTATACATCCGCACCAGGAGACCCTGCCGTCCGCAGTGCAATTGCCTTAGACTTGCAAAAACGCTTCGGCGCACAGACTGAAGCGGAAGATATCTACATGACCTGCGGCGCTGCCGCATCTTTGACCATTTCCCTGCATGCTTTGTGCATACCCGGCGACGAAGTTATCACCATTGCACCCTTCTTCCCGGAATATCGTGTATTTGTGGAGGGCACCGGTGCAAAGCTTGTTGCAGTAAAAGCGAAAGAGCCGAATTTTTCCATAGATTTCGCAGCATTGGCACAGAGTATCACTCCTCGCACAAAAGCTATTTTACTAAACACCCCAAATAACCCGACCGGTACCGTGCTTTCCGAGGACGTTTTGCGCCATCTGGGAGCATTGCTCCGAGAAAAATCAGCCCAGTACGGCACACATATTTATCTGATCAGTGACGAACCTTACCGGGAATTGGTTTGGGAAGCGCCATCCGCTCCACACGCCATGACAGACTATTACGACGATGTGCTGATTTGCTATTCATTCTCAAAATCGCTTTCCCTACCGGGAGAACGTATCGGTTATATTGCCGTAGGCACCAAAACATTTGAGCGAATCCCTCTGCACGCAGCGATAGCAGGCGCTGCCCGCATGCTCGGGTTTGTATGTGCCCCTGCCATGCTGCAACGGGTTGTCGCGGCGCATCCGGACTGTACAGCAGACTTCACCGTATACCGCAAAAACCGAGACCGGCTTTGCTCCGGTCTTCGGGCAATGGGCTTTTCCTTTGCCCCGCCGCAGGGTGCCTTTTATCTGTTTCTGCGTACACCGGAGCCGGATGCAAATGCCTTTTGCCATACCGCAAGGAAAGAGCGGCTGCTTTTTGTTCCCTCCGATTCCTTCGGCGTCAAAGGCTATGCACGCATTGCCTATTGTGTAGATACCGAGATGCTTGACCGTGCACTGCCCGCTTTTGCACGACTTGCAGCCGCTTATGGTCTGTCTGCAACTTAAATGCAACAGCGGTTACATGCGGATCTTTTCGAAAAGAAATCAACAGATTTTCTGCTTTTACTGCGCAAGAAGTTCCCGCACTACATAAGATGCAAGCAGCAATCCGGCTGCAGGCGGCACAAAAGAAGTGCTACCCGGCACTGTCCGCTTTCCATTTTGCGGCTCTTCCAGCATGTGCGGAACACGCGGTGCCTCATCCGAAAAAACCACCGTTAACCTTTCTACACCGCGCCGTCTGCATTCATAGCGCATTACACGTGCCAACGGGCAAACCGACGTGCTGTAAATATCACTGACCCGCAGCCGCGACGGATCGGTTTTGTTCCCGGTTCCAAGGCAGCAAATCAACGGTGTACCGGCGCTACGGCAACAATCCAACAAGAGTAACTTCGATCGAACAGAGTCAATTGCATCTACACAGAAATCGTATGTTGCAAACGGAAACATCCCGCTGTTCTCCTGCTCAAAAAACAACGTATGCAACTCCAATTGAAGCCCCGGATTGATATCTAAAAGCCTGTGTGCAGCCGCCTGTGTTTTCTGCATACCAAGCGTTGAATGGAGTGCAACGGTCTGTCGGTTTAAATTGGACAATGCAACAGTATCTGCATCCACCAGTGTCAATGCACCGATCCCGGCCCTCGCCAACGCCTCCGCGCACGTACCGCCTACGCCCCCCAGTCCAAACAGCGCCACATGGCAATTCTGCAGCCGTTCGATTCCTTCTGCGCCAAACAGCATGGCACTGCGTAAAAACTGTTCCTCCAAGCAAATACCGCCTTTCTCTTTCTGCAATGTGTTTTCCATTATAAAAAAAGCATTTGTTGCCGTCAAGACCAGCACAAAATAATTTTTGGTTTTTTCGAAAAAGGCTTGACATTCTGCCTTTGCTTTGCTATACTTTAAGTGTACTAAAAAGGTATTGTTTAGGAGAACACGCATGCGCATCACAATGGAAACGGATTATGCTATCCGGATTCTGTTTTATTTATGCAAAAAAAATACGCGCTGCGATTCTACCGACATGGTACAGCAGCTCGGAATTCCCCCAAGATACTGCTTGAAGATTTTGCGGCGTCTCAGCGCAGCGGGTATGATTCGTTCTTACCCGGGAAAAGGCGGCGGCTACGAGCCATATAAAGCCCCTTGCGATATTACACTAAAGGATATTGTCGAACTGTTTGAAGGCCCCATTCAGCTCAGTCGCTGTCAGGATGAAGCATTTGATTGTACGCGTGTCAGCGACCGTGAATGTTGTGTTTTCCATCGTATTTTTGCTGTTTTAGGCGAACAAATCGCGCAAAAGCTTGATCGGATCACACTTGCAGCCGTAACTGATCACACACGGTCCATCAATGAGATTCTCTCATTGATTCAACCATAAAATTTTATATAAAACAGGAGGATGTACCAATGAAAAAATGGAGATGTACCGTTTGCGGAGAAATCGTTGAATCCGAAACAAGACCGGAGAAATGCCCTTTGTGCTCAGCTCCGGGTGAAAAATTTGTTGAAGTTAAGGAAGACACGTTAGACTGGGCTGCTGAACACGTCATCGGTGTTGCAAAAGACGCACCGGCAGATGTGGTAGAAGGTCTGCGTGCAAACTTTAACGGTGAGTGCACTGAGGTCGGTATGTATTTGGCAATGTCTCGTGCCGCCGCACGCGAAGGTTATCCCGAAATCGCCGAATATTGGAAAACTGCCGCATTGGAAGAAGCAGAGCACGCTGCAAAATTTGCAGAACTGCTGGGTGAGTGCGTCAGCCCGTCCACCAAAGAGAATTTAACCGTTCGTGTTGCTGCGGAAAACGGTGCAACCATGGGCAAGTTCGAGCTCGCAAAGCGTGCCAAAGAGTTGGGGCTGGATGCCATCCATGATACGGTACATGAGATGGCCCGCGATGAGGCAAGACACGGCAAAGCATTTGAAGGCCTTCTGAAGCGGTATTTTAAAAACTGAGGCGCAATGTCATGGAAAACTACCTAATCTGTAAGTGCAAAAACGTCACTTATGCAGATGTGGAAAATGCACTGCATCACGAAGCACACTTTGAAAGCGTGGAAAAAACCTTTGCAGATGTACAGAAAATCACGCAATGTTCAACAGGATGCGGTGGATGCCATGCTAAGATCATGGATGCCATTTCACAGATTATGAATCAGTAAGTTAGGAGACTCAATATGAAATATATTTGCCCTTGCGGCTATGTTTACGATGAAGCAGTCGGCGATCCCGAAAACGGAATCGCGCCCGGCACAAAGTGGGAAGAAGTTCCGCAGGATTATGCCTGTCCCGTATGCGGCCTTGGGAAAGACATGTTTACAGCGGAATAAAATCAATCTGCATAAAACGTTCCCGGCATTTGTGATGCCGGGAACGTTTCTTATTCTTTCTGCTTTGCTCGTGCCTTCTGTAGACACAGCCTGCTGCGCCAATATGCGCGTTCCCGCATCCGTATCGTGCGTGCCTGCCACCACTGTCGAATAGTATGCAGCAAACGAGCCGTACCGCATAAAAGCAAAATTAAACCGCCACATATCACCAGTACTTTCAAAAGGCTCTGCTCCGCACTACCATGACTACGGATACAAAACAACGGTTTTTCCCGCCTTCCCTTCCGAAAGCAGCAGCATCGAATATCATAGCTGTGCTCCATTTTCCATGGACCACCTTTTGCGAGCGCTCGCACGGTTTTAGGATGCAAAACTGCATTTGTCTCACAAGACCGACAACCTTTTTTCATACGTTTTCCTCTCTTTCCCTGCAAAGGCCGTTTTTCTTTTAATATTTTTGTGCACCGTCATGTTTTTTATGCATGTTCCTGACAAAGAAGACACATAAAAACCTACAGCTGCGCATAAAATGCCGCAAGAAACAGAAAACGGAAAACAATATTGTATTTGGAAAGGAGAAACGCATGGAAACTCTGCCCTTCACATATGATTCTATCTGTCAGTCTTTCAGCACTCTTGCGGCACAAAGTAGCGCCGTACAGTATACGACTCTTGGAAAAAGCCTGTGTGGGCGGCCAATTCCCTTGATTTTGCTCGGACAGGGGGCACATTCTGTCCTGTTCGTAAGTACGCATCATGGCTGTGAATGGCTGACCGCCGGTCTTCTGCTCGCCTTTGCAAAAGAATATGCCGCAGCATTTCGGGCGGAAAAAAACATCTGCTCTATCAATATCTCCTACCTGTTTCATACGCGAAGTATCTGTCTTGTTCCTGTCTTAAATCCGGATGGCATGGTTTTATCACAAACCGGCGCCGATGCCAAAAACCCGTTGGCGACACAGCTACTCACCGAATGTGGTACAGATGCTGCACACTACCGTGGTAACGGACGCGGCGTAGACCTCAACCGCAACTACGATGCGGAATTTGCACAAAACACCCCCTCAAGTGACATCTCCTCCCGCTGCAACTGCGGTATGCACCCGGAAAGTGAGCCAGAAACAGCAGCCCTGTGCGCATTTATCCGTAGCAAAGCACCGTTTGATCTGCTGCTCAGCTTGCATACGGCAGGAGAAGAAATATATTGGGATTATCGTGGGCATGCCGGCAGCCGTGGAAAATGCATTGCACAGGTTCTTTCCAGACTGTCCGGGTATCCGCTCGCATCCCCACCGCCGCAAAGCAGTGCCGGTGGTTTGAAAGATTGGTATCAGGCAACATTTCATGCTCCTGCATTCACCTTGGAATGCGGCAAAGGCGCAACTCCCGTTGCACCCACCGCTTTGCATAGCATGTACCAGCAGCTGCGCCGTACCCTTTTCACCGCCGCCGTCCTCTCATAAATAGTCTGTACAGCAAACCCTGTATCGCATCTCTTCTTTAGCAAAAAATCTTGCACTACTGCACAAACTGTGTTATACTAAGCAGGTAATATGTCTATTTGATACAAAAGCAGGAGAGAAGGCAAAAGATGAAATTCTATAACACCCTAACCCGTTCCGTGGAGCCGTTTACACCGCATTGCGCTAACATTGTAAAAATGTATACCTGCGGGCCAACTGTCTATCACTTTGCCCATATTGGGAACCTGCGCACATATATCATGGAAGATATTCTGCAAAAAGCACTGGAATACGAGGGATACACCGTAGACAGAGCCATGAATATCACGGATGTCGGCCACCTTTCCAGTGACGGTGATACGGGCGAAGATAAAATGCTGCGCGGTGCCAAACGCGAACACAAATCCGTGATGGAAATCGCCGCATTTTACCGGGAGGCGTTTTTCAGAGATCTCACTGCGCTGCATATCGAAATACCAAAAAAAATTGTCCCCGCCACCGCATGTATTGACGACTTTATTCGTGTTATCACCACGCTACTGAACAAAGGCTATGCCTATGAAGCAGGGGGCAATATTTATTTTGATACCTCGCGCTGTCAAGAATATAATGTTTTGACTGCACATCAAAGCGAGCAGCTGATCGTCGGTGCTCGAACAGATGTCAGCAAAGATACGAATAAGCGCAATCAGGCAGACTTTGTGTTATGGTTTACAAAATCGAAATTTGAAGATCAGGAGCTGAAATGGGATTCCCCATTCGGAGTCGGCTATCCGGGCTGGCATATTGAATGCTCCTGTATCAGCATGCAGCAACTAGGCGAATATTTGGATATTCACTGTGGCGGTGTTGACAATATTTTTCCGCACCATACCAATGAGATTGCGCAAAGTGAGGCATATTTGGGGCATCCCTGGTGCCATTATTGGTTTCATGTGCACCATCTTAACGATGAACGCGGCAAAATGAGCAAATCCAGCGGAGAATTTCTGACTCTGTCTCTGCTGCAAGAAAAAGGATATGACCCACTTGTATACCGTCTGTTCTGTTTGCAATCACATTACCGCAAGCCGCTCACCTTTTCCTTTGAAGCACTTGACAATGCAAAAGCAGCTTACGAACGGTTGCTTGCAAAAGTCTCGCGGCTCAGCACAAACGGCACTGCCGATGCAACCGTTGTTGCACATTGGCATGCGGCTTTTTGTGAAACAATCGGTAATGATTTAAATACTGCCATGGCGCTGACCATGCTGTATGATGTGTTGAAAGCAGACTGTTCCGATGCAACCAAGCGGGCCGTTCTCGCAGATTTCGATCGCGTGTTGTCTTTAAATCTCTGCGCTACACAAACAGACCGCCCCGCCACATCAAATGATTCCATCGATGCGGAAGATACACGCATTCAGGCGTTGATCGCACAGCGAGCGCAGGCAAAAAAAGATCATGATTTTGCCACTGCAGACGCGATCCGCGCTACATTGGCGGCAGAGGGCATTGCGCTGATTGACACAAAAGAAGGAACTACCTACAGGCGTTTGTAAGCGAAAAGCCTGCAACGGTACATGCAGCAGTGTGTGTTGGATTATCATTTTTGTTTACACCGTAGCGTGCAACGTGGACATGCTGTACTATCACAGCAATCACTTCATTTTATGGAGACATATATGAGTCGTTCCATTTTTTTGTACCAGCGTGTGCCGGTTCCTTCTGTGCTGCGCGCAGAACTCCGGCACCCTGCCGTTTCTCCAGGAATATTGCTGATCGGTGCCGTACCATGTACACAAATGGTCACCTTTTCATTGGTAATGTCAACCGGTGTTGCAGCAGTACATGTGGAATTGTTGCTACATAGAGACGATGACGGCGCAAACTTTTCATTTCCGCTGACCTGGGTACAACGAAAGCTGGACACAGAGCGATGGAGCCTGCAAATGGATCCCGTTATGCTCTGCGCCGACGGAGAAAGTGGTCTGTTTTTTTACCACTACCGAATTCAAACACCCTACGGAGCCTATTTCTGCGGTCTCCGCCGCGGTACGCCCGACCCGGTTTTAGTGCAAGACCCTGCGCAAACGGACGCCTTTTATTTGACTGTTTTCCAAAAAGAATTTACCGTGCCGACCTGGATGTATGGCGCAACACTGTATCAAATTTTCCCGGATCGGTTTGCACGCAGTGGTATCTGCAAAGATGCACCTACCGGGCTGCCGCCCGTCCGTCCGGCCGACAAGCCGAATGCGCTGCTGCACCAGAACTGGGATGCCCCCATCGAGCAATTTGGGGAGCATTGCACAGACTTTGTTCGAAACGATGAGTTTTTCGGCGGAACACTGCGCGGTATCACAGAAAAGCTCACATATTTACAATCACTGGGAGTCACTTGTCTTTATCTGTGCCCCATTTTTTCCTCCGTTACAAACCATCGCTATGACACAGCAGATTATGAACAAATTGATTCCCTGCTTGGCACAGAAAAAGACTTTCAAACTCTCGCCTCCCAGGCACATGCGCGCGGCATTCGGATTATTTTAGACGGTGTTTTCGACCATACCGGTGCAAACAGCCGTTATTTCAATCGCAACGGGCGATTTGCTGTGCCTGGCGCCTTTCAAAGTCAAGCATCTCCATACCGCTCTTGGTACCGGTTTCAACACTGGCCCGATGTATACGATTGCTGGTGGGGTGTAGATGAGATGCCACAATTAGATACCACACAGCCTGCACTGCGCGATTATTTTTGCGCCGAAAACGGCATCGTTCGCCGGTGGCTCGCAGCCGGTGCAGACGGTTGGCGGCTGGATGTTGCAGATGAATTGTCCGACACATTTTTAGAATCCCTGCGTGCTGCTGCCCGCGCAGAAAAACCGGACGCACTGCTTTTAGGTGAGGTTTGGGAAGATGCTTCCGATAAAGTCGCCTACAATGCAAGACGTCGCTATTTTCGCGGCAAGCAGCTTGACAGCGTTATGAATTATCCCCTGCGCAATGCGATACTGCGCTTTGTTCTGCACGGTGACGCTGCTGCGTTGCGCAACACAGTTCAAGTGTTGTTTACACACTATCCGCGCAGTGTTAGCGCAATCGCCATGAATCTCATCGGATCGCACGATACCGTGCGCGTTCTGACCGCTTTGGCAGGTATCGATATCTCTGATAAAACCGGCAGCGAACTACGGGATATATGTCTGACAACGCAAGAAAAAAAGCGTGCCATAATGCGCGTAAAACTCGCAGCTACCCTGCAGTTTACCCTACCGGGAGTCCCCTGTATCTACTATGGAGATGAGGCAGGCATGCAAGGTGCTCGCGACCCGTTTTGCCGCATGCCATTTCCATGGGGCGCAGAAAACCGGGAACTGCTCACCCATTATCAAACACTGGGTACTTTGCGGCGCCAACAGAAAGCACTTTGGGATAGCGAACCCGACTTTCTTTTGTGGGAACCGGGGCATGTAATCTTTCGACGCATACAAAACAATCACGGTGTTTTAGTACTCGCCAATGCTTCCGAGGAACCGATGTCTTTGCGCCCGTATGTGCCCGCAAAAGAAAAGAATCTGTTAAACGGGAAAGCCATAGGCACAGCACTGCCGGCATGCAGTGCAGCGGTGATTGCGATTCGCACACGCAAAACAGCCAAACAAGGAGTATAAAAATGTTTCTCTCAGAATATTTGAAAAACGAAAAACCAAGCCTTTCTTGTGAACTGTTTCCTCCCAAGGAAGGGGCATCGCTTTCCAATGCAAAACAGATTGTTGAAAAAACTGCCGCGCTGCACCCCGCTTATATCAGCATAACCTATGGAGCAGGCGGCGGCACACGCGATTTTACAACAGAGCTTGCCGCACATTGCCTTGCTTGCGGAGTACCTTCATTGGCACACTTGACTTGTGTGCTTTCTGACCGAAGCTCTATCCGTGCTGCGCTTTCGGCGCTGCGTGCCGCAGGTATTGTAAACATTTTGGCGCTGCGCGGCGATGTGCCGCACGGTTATACCGACGATCCAACGCCTGTTTACCGCCATGCAAGTGATTTGATGGATGAAATCACGGCATTCGGCGGTTTTTGCATCGGCGGTGCATGCTATCCGCTGGGACACCCCGAAGCCGAAAATGCAGAAAAAGATATCACGTATCTCAAATGCAAAATTGAGCACGGCTGCCGCTTTTTCACAACACAAATGTTTTTTGACAATGCCGTATATTATCACTTTTTGTACCGTTTGCTGACACATGGCATTGATGTCCCCATCGTTGCCGGCATCATGCCAATTACCTCTGCCGCGCAACTGCAGCGTACCGCACATCTCAGCGGCGCACCGCTTCCTCGACGCTTTTTGGCACTGGCAGAACGCTTCGCGGACAACCCGCGAGCTATGCGGCAAGCAGGCATTGCATATGCAACCGAGCAAATCATTGACCTCTTTGCAAACGGTGTAAACCATGTACACCTATATACGATGAACAAGCCCGACGTTGCACAGGAAATCTTCAACAATCTCTCAGATATATACATTCCGGAGGTGTAATGTGAAACCAAAACTCACCGAATGTCTTGGAAAAGCGCCGCTCTGCTTTGACGGTGCGATGGGAACACTTCTGCAAAACGAAGGGCTTGCAGCAGGCGAATGTCCTGAGCTTTGGAATTTGGAACATCCGCAAAGTATCTTGCACATCCACCATCGCTATGCCCAGGCAGGCGCCATTTTGCATAAAAGCAACACCTTCGGTGCCAACACCTTCAAATTTCCAAAAGATGCTCCATTGGAGAAAACGGTGCAGGCGGGTGTACAGCTTCTTCTGCAAGCCGTGCAAGACACAGGATATGTAGCGCTGGATCTGGGCCCGACAGGTCAGCTGTTTCAACCGTACGGCGTTTTAACCCCGGACAGTGCAGCAGACGCCTTTCGGCCGGCACTGCGGGCCGGCGCACAAGCAGGCGCAGATTTTATTCTGTTTGAAACTTTCTCCAATCTGTATGAAGCCAAAGCAGCTCTGCTTGCCGCCGCAGAAGAGACAGCTCTGCCTGTTTTTATTAGTTTTACCTTTGCAGAGAACGGGCGTTTACTCGATGGCGCAACCCCGGCATGCTGTGCATTGCTGGCAGAATCGCTGGGCGCTGCAGCCGTGGGCATTAACTGTGGATTTGGCCCAGAGCAAATGCTACCGCTTTTACAGCAAATGCGTGCACAAACCACCTTACCGATCTTTTGCAATGCAAACGCCGGCCTGCCGATACAAAAAGACGGCGCACTGCAGTATGCAATCACCCCAAAACAGTTTGCCAACGCCTGCATTGGCCTTGTCGACGCAGGCGCAGCGGCACTTGGCGGATGCTGCGGTACGGATCCGGACTATATTTGTGCACTCAGCGAAGTTCTCCAAAACCGTACAGTTTCGACAACAACAACTTGCGAAAAACTACCGCTGCGCATTTGCTCAAAAAAGAAGCTTGTCAGCTTCGATGCCCAAACTGTTATCATCGGAGAAAGGCTAAATCCGACAGGAAAGCCAAAGATGCGTCAGGCACTTACCGATGCAGACGATGCATATCTATGTACTGAAGCTATCCGCCAAGCACAAGACGGTGCGGCGGTGCTGGATGTCAACGTTGGAGTACCCGGCATAGATGAAACGGCCACCATGGCTCATGTCATCTCCCTCTTGCAACAGGTAACAGATCTGCCGCTGCAAATCGACACCTCCGATCCGGCGGCTGCTGCACAAGCAATGCGCCTGTACAATGGGGTACCCTTGCTCAACTCTATCAACGGAAAGGAAGAAAGCCTCTCCGTTATGCTTCCCCTACTGCAAAAATACGGCGGTGTCGCAGTGGCTCTGCTTTTAGACGAAAAAGGCATCCCGCAAACAGCCAAAGAACGGTTGAACATTGCTGAACGCATCCTGGAACGTGCAAAAGCGTACGGTATTGGAAAAGAACGCCTTCTTTTTGACGCACTGACACTTTCCGTTAGTACCGGTGCTGCAAATGCAGAGATCACATTGGAGGTTGTCCGTACACTTGCAGCACGCGGCTGTTACACCGTTCTCGGAGTTTCCAATATATCATTCGGTATGCCAAATCGGCCGCTTCTTAACGCGGCATTCTTGCTGCGTGCCATGGAAAACGGGCTCTCTGCCGCCATCGTTAACCCAGCTTGTGTTCCCCTGATGGAAGCGTACCACGCCGCGTGCGCCTTATACGGAAACACAAATGGGATTCGGGAATACATCGCCTTTGTCCAAACACAGGCCTTCCCGCCTTCTACCCCTGCAAAACAGAGCACTTCCTATACCGTGCCGAGCGATCCTCTGCAGGACGCAATCGAGCGAGGCATTTCCGAAATAGCGTTACCCCTTGCAAAAAAAGCACTAAAAACGACCGAACCGGTTGATCTGATTCGTAGCACGCTGATTCCCGCGCTGGAGAGAGTCGGTCGTAATTTTGAGACAGGGAAAATTTTTCTCCCCGAATTGATGCAAAGCGCTGAATGTGCCGCCGCCATCTCCGCGCTCTGCCGCGCGCATATGCCCGCCCAACAGACAGCACAACGTCCTGAGATTCTACTTGCGACAGTACAGGGAGATGTGCACGACATCGGCAAAAACATCGTGCGGACTGTTTTGGAAAGCTACGGATATGCTGTCTTAGACCTCGGCAAAGATGTTGCGCCGCAGGCAATTCTACATGCAGTTTTAGAACAGCACATTTCTCTTGTTGGGCTAAGCGCATTAATGACCACCACTGTACCTGCCATGGAAGAAACCGTCAAACTGCTCCATGCGCAGGCGCCTTTCTGCCGTGTCATGGTTGGCGGCGCTGTCCTTACAAAGGACTATGCAGATCAAATCGGAGCAGATTATTATTGTCACGACGCCATGGACGATGTAAAGGTTGCCAAAGAAGTTTTGAAAACGCATGAGAAACAGCCGCATATCTGCTGAGAATTTTGTGCAGGTATAATACATGTGAAATAAACCGGTCGATTGCGCTGCATACAGCCAAAACGACCGGCTTTTCAGTTTAAAGTGTAAAATGTATTGTGTTCCTTCATACCTCCGGTTGTGTAAGTTGCCAATCGTCACCGTGATAATGCGAAGTTCCATATGTCAACAAAAGGTCAACAACTTCATACAGTTGTGTACGAAACGGAGAATCCGCCGCTGCTAATCCCGCATACACCCGCTCCTTTTGCCATAAAGATGACGGCTCAAAGAGATATTCCAGCAAAATGCGGTCTCGCACGGTACAAAACAAACCAACTGCCTCTGCCTCAATCAAAAACTGCTCAATTTGTGCACAAAAAGATGCCGGATAGGCTGGATCAATATCTTCCCGCATCGGAGCATTGCATAAGTACCAATAGTATGCACGCCAAAGTGCGGCCTGCTCCGTTCCGCGTGGTGTCAGTACCAACACAAATCGGCGATCTCTTTTTTTACGTGCGAACAAACCTCGCCGTACAAGCTGCGCAGTCAGTGCGCGATCAATTCGGTCCAATGCGTGTTGGGCCGTTCGAATATGCCGTGCAGCATACTCGCAAAATGCACGCAACCTGATCTGTTCCGCTCCCTTTGCAGCACGGCCAAACATCCAAACAAGCTCTTTTTCGTATGGCTCGAGCTCTCCCACAATCGGCTGTGCCGGCAGTACCAGCACTGCTTCATTTTGCTCGATGCGAATACGCATAACCCCACGACGATCTAAATCCAACAGCATCGCACTGATTGCTCCTCGTCTGGCATTTCTTTCTCCGAGCAAACCCGCCCCCTCAAAAAGTCTGGCAACCTCCCCGCTGCTCAAATCCGACGGGCGAACCGGAATTCTCTCCTCCAAACGCGGCGGTCGCCCGCTATGCAAAACATACCGACACCGCTCTGCCAAAATTCTCTCCGTTCGAAGTGCAGGCCGCGCAAACAGAATACCCATACTAAGCAATATTCCAATAATGACTGCTGCGGGAACTGACCACAAAGCGGTCAGAACAACAACTGCACACGATGCAACTGTCTCGCCGATCAGTATCAGCCAATACAGCATATCCTTCCCCCCGCAATATTGTTTTTTATTTGGTTCAGCCGGAGCGAACCTTTCTAAAACAGAAACACTTCACACAATTTCTACAAACATGTGTAGTATAGCATACATAAAACCATTTTGCAAGTGCAGCATATCTGTATAGCAGATACACGTTTTCTCTCCGTTCACAAATTCTTTCTGATTTTCGGTTGATTTTTCCGAAAAATGATGTTAGCATGAGCGCAAGTGTACGCAGGATTACGCAGAATATTTAGAGGGTACTTCTCATACAAACCCTTTCAGAAAGGAATAATTCTATGAATGAAGTCAAAAAGCCAAAAAAACCTTTGATCTTTTACTATTGCATCGCTTTGGCGGTAATTCTTGCATTGAATCTGCTCGTAGTACCCGCATTGCAGCAATTACGCATCAGAGAAGTTGATTACGGCACCTTTATGTCAATGACGGAAAACGGGGAAATCAGTGAAGTGCAAGTGGAAAGCAACCGCATTCTTTTTACGGACAAAGACGGAAAAATTATTTATAAAACTGGGCTGATGGACGATCCGAACCTCACGCAGCGTCTGTACGATTCCGGGGCAAAGTTCTCCAGCGAAATTGTGGAACAGATGTCTCCCATTCTCTCTTTTTTGCTTAGTTGGGTTGTGCCTATTCTGATCTTTTTTCTGCTGGGGCAGTTCCTTTCCAAAAAACTGATGCGGCGTGCCGGCGGCGACAACTCCATGATGTTTAATCTGGGTAAAAGCAATGCTAAAGTCTATGTGAAATCTTCCGACGGAATCAAATTTGACGATGTGGCCGGAGAAGACGAAGCGAAAGAAAATCTGGCGGAAATTGTCAGCTATCTGCATAATCCGAAAAAATATGAAAGTATCGGTGCTTCCATGCCAAAAGGTGTTTTACTCGTCGGCCCTCCCGGCACCGGTAAAACCATGCTTGCAAAAGCAGTAGCAGGTGAAGCAGATGTTCCCTTCTTTTCCATGTCCGGTTCCGAATTCGTTGAAATGTTTGTCGGCATGGGCGCTTCTAAGGTTCGAGATTTATTCAAACAGGCAAAAGAAAAAGCCCCCTGTATCGTATTCATCGATGAAATTGACGCCATCGGGCAAAAGCGTGACGGACGTTTAGGCGGCAACGATGAACGCGAACAAACCCTGAATCAACTTTTAACAGAAATGGACGGTTTCGGCGGTAATACCGGTGTTATCATTCTGGCTGCTACAAATCGCCCGGAATCTTTAGACCCTGCACTGACACGTCCCGGTCGCTTTGACCGACGCGTCCCCGTGGATTTGCCCGATCTCAAAGGCAGAGAAGCCATTTTACGCGTGCACGCAAAAAAAATCAAGCTGGAAAAAAATATTGATTTTGAGCGAATCGCGAGAATGGCATCCGGTGCATCCGGTGCAGAACTTGCCAACATTATCAACGAAGCAGCGCTGCGCGCTGTACGCGATGGCAGATCCGAAGCTACACAAGCTGATCTTGAAGAAAGCATTGAGGTCGTCATCGCAGGATATCAAAAGAAAAATGCTATCCTGACAGATCGTGAAAAGATGATTGTCGCCTATCACGAAATCGGTCACGCGCTGGTCGCAGCGAAACAAACCAGCTCTGCACCGGTGCAAAAAATCACAATTATTCCACGCACTTCCGGGGCACTTGGATACACATTGCAGGTTGAGGAAGGAAACCACTATCTTATGAGCCATGAAGAGCTGGTCAATAAAATTGCAACGCTGACAGCGGGCCGAGCAGCGGAGGAACTTGCGTGCAAAACGGTAACAACCGGTGCCTCCAATGATATTGAGCAGGCGACCAAACTCGCTCGTGCAATGATCACCCGGTACGGTATGAGTGAAAGCTTTGGTATGGTTGCTTTGGAAACCGTAACCAATCAGTATCTCGGCGCAGATACTTCCCTTGCCTGCTCCGCTAAAACGCAGGATGAAATCGATACACAAGTCATTGCGCTCATCAAACAGCAGCATGAAAAAGCAACTGAAATTCTAACACAGAATCGGCAAAAACTGGACCTCTTGGCACAACACTTGTATGAAAAAGAAACCATCACAGGAGAAGAATTCATGCAAATTCTCCTTTCGTAAGTTCCAGATACTCTTTTCTGCGTTTGTTCTCCGCGCGAATCCGAAGAATCCGCAAACGACATACTCAACAAATTCCCTAAGGCGGCTTGCTTACCGTCCAAGCGGTTGCATTTGCCCATAGCAGTGCAGCCGCCTTTTTGTTTTGTTTCTTTCCTTTTCAGCAGCCGATATTTTTCCCCTTTGTAAATTGATTTACATTGATTGCAGCCAAACTACTTACCCCCCTTCTTGTGCTTGCAGACTCAATTTGCGATACGTGGAAGAACAGCCCGCCCGTCTGCAAAACGTATCCGTTATAAAATCGTGCCTTGAAATTATTTATCTCCCCTGCGGTCAGACGGAGCACGTGGGAAACATGTTCTGTGTTACAAATCAATGGTATCACATAGTCACAACCCAGATGTATACAACAGACATTTCCGATGCTGCTCCATACCGATACTTTATGATCTCGGATGCGGCATAATATAGACCACAAAAAGCCGGAATATGATAAAGTGACAGGCACTATAAAACATTGTTCCCCAAGCAACGAAAACCGCATTTTGCATATTGCTACATCAATTCTTTGCTTGGGTCACATAGCCATGTGATACATGCAAAATTTTTACCGTTTTTTCAAAAAAATCTTGACAGGAGCAAGTCAGCGTGCTAAAATGTAGAAAATCGAACAAATAATAACGGCAATGACGAAGACGGTCGAAGCGTTTTGTTTGCAGAGAGTCGGCGGTAGGTGCAAGCCGATAGCGATCCCTTCACAGACCCATCCCTTCCGAGCCGGGAGGCTGAAGTACATACAGTAGGCTCTCTCCGTGAGGCTGCGTTAAAGCACAGGGCTTGTTAGAGCTCGATGAGCGGCGTTTTTTTACGCAATTTTGAGTGGTACCGCGGGTTACACCCGTCTCAAAGAATTTTGAGACGGGTGTTTTTTATTTGTCCGACACAAAAAGAAGGAGATTCAGCAAAATGAAGCAAGATGCATGGCAGCAGCAGGAAATTGCAAAGCGGATCAAAGAGATGCGCGAGGTAGCCGGCCTCTCCGTAGAAGCAGCAGCACAGGCATGTGATATGGCACCACTCGAGTATCTTGCCTATGAAAGCGGACAGACAGATTTTCCGTTTTCTTTTCTGCACAAATGTGCACACATGTTTGACATTTCCATCACAGACCTTTTGCAGGGAGACAGCCCGCGTTTGTCATCCTACACCGTCACACGGAAAAACTGTGGGCAGTTAACCGCGCATGAAGATGGCATCACGATCAGTAATCTGGCACCAAAATTTCGTGACAAGCTTGCAGAACCATACTGGGTTCGTTACGAATACCGGGAAGAAATGCAACATCGTCCGATTGAACTGGATACACACTCCGGGCAGGAATTTGATTTGGTTTTGCATGGTTCGCTGCGTGTTTGTGTCGGTGGGCATGAAGAAATTTTGCAAGAAGGTGACAGCATCTTCTACAATTCTTCCACGCCGCACGGCATGATCGCAATCGGTGGAGAAGACTGTCTTTTCCTTGCTGTGGTACTACCGGGCGAAAAAACAGAAGAACCCATCGTTCGCCAGAGCGTAGTGTCTGCTGCACGTACGGAGGAACTGACAATCGGCCGTTTTGTCAGCTGCACAGAAGACGAAAACGGTACCCTCACAAAACTTACTTTTCAAAATGAAAATCGCTTTAACTTTGCCTTTGACATTGTCGACGCTATCGCAGACAAAACACCAGATAAACTTGCGTTGCTGCATCTGGACCGTGAAAAGCGAGAACAACATTTTAGCTTTTCCGATATGAAAAAGCGCTCTGCGCAAGCGGCAAACTATTTTAAATCTTTGGGGATTCGACCAGGAGACCGGGTCATGCTTGTGCTGCGACGGCAAGCACAGTTTTGGCCGGTCATTCTCGGATTACATAAGCTTGGCGCAGTCGCTATCCCAGCAACAGACCAGCTATTGGAAAAAGATTATGCCTACCGCTTTGCCGCCGGAGAAATCGGTGCAATTGTATGTACAGCATTCGGTCATGCAGCTGCAGAAGTTGACAAAGCGCAAGATGCAACAGGGCACTCCCTTCAGAAAATATTAGTTGGGGAAGGAACTGACAGCGCCGTGCGCGCCGGCTGGCACGATTTCAACACAGAATCCATTTTGTTCAGCACGCATTACGCACGTACCGAACAAACCCCCTGTGGCGATGCCCCAATGCTGATGTTTTTCACATCCGGCACCACCGGTTATCCGAAAATTGCCCAACATTCTTACAAATATGCGCTGGGACACTATGTAACTGCAAAATACTGGCACGGTATCCGTCCAGGCGGTTTACACCTGACGGTCTCCGATACCGGATGGGGAAAAGCACTTTGGGGCAAGCTGTATGGGCAATGGATGTGTGAAGCAGCGGTCTTCGCGTATGACTTTGACCGTTTTTCTGCCGAAGAACTACTTCCGATGTTTGCAAAATACCACATCACTACCTTCTGTGCTCCCCCCACCATCCTGCGGATGATGATTCGCGACAATTTAAAAGATTACGATTTTTCTTCTGTGCAGCGTGCAACCGTTGCCGGGGAAGCGCTGAATCCGGAAGTATTTCGTATTTTTCTGGAACAAACCGGGCTTTCTCTGGCGGAGGGGTTCGGGCAAACGGAAACAACATTGACAGTAGCCAATCTGGTTGGGCAACCCTGCAAAATCGGCTCTATGGGACGCCCCGTTCCCGGCTGGAGCCTTGCATTATTGGACTCGGATGGCAAGCCGGTTGCTGTTGGTGAAACAGGAGAAATCGTTGTAGATGTTTCAAACAGCCGTCCCTGCGGCCTGTTTTTAGGGTATTACAACGATTCGGAAGCAACAGAACGTGTCTGTCACGACGGATTCTATCACACGGGGGATCTTGCATGGCAAGATGAAGACGGCAATTTGTTTTATGTTGGACGCGCTGACGATGTGATTAAATCTTCAGGGTACCGCATCGGGCCATTTGAAATTGAGAGCGTAATCATGGAATTACCTTATGTTTTAGAATGCGGTGTAACTGCAGCCCCCGACCCGCTGCGTGGGCAAGTTGTTAAGGCATGTGTGGTGTTAACTGCAGGCAGACAGCCATCGGAAGAATTGAAAAAGGAAATTCAAAACTACGTCAAGGCACGCACCGCTCCCTATAAATATCCCCGGATTGTGGAATTTCGTTCAGAACTGCCAAAAACGATCAGCGGAAAAATCAAGCGAAATGTGCTATAAGATGACGCTGTTGCCTGCGAAGATTTCTCCATTTTCTCTAAAAAGTAATTTTCCAGTTGACAATTTAAAATCTATGTGATATACTCTTTGAAAACTACCATAAAGGCGTTGAAGGAGAGGGCGTTTGTCTTTTCACCCCTAACAGAGAGATGGCGGTTGGTGCGAGTCATCACGGCGGTGGCGGTAAATGCTGTAGCTTCTGAGCCGGGAGAAAGAAAGCGTTTTGCGCCGTAGAATCTCCCCGTGCAGGCCACGTAAGTTGCCAAGGGCTTGTTTGAGCCCGCTAAGAGGCGTCCACAAGGCGCAATTTGAGTGGTACCGCGGGTAATCGGATGTTCGATGCTCGTCTCAAAGAGAAATCTTTGGGGCGGGCTTTGTTTTTTGCCCCGGATAGAATAAGGGAGAGATGGATATGTCAACAAAAAAACTCGATCAGCAAATCATGGAAATGGCGCACCGTATTCGCGAACTGCGTCAAATTGTCGGTTTATCGACAGAGCAGATGGCAAAATTTGCAGATATTTCACACACGGAATACCTTGCATGTGAATCCGGCACACACGATTTGACATTTGCGTTTTTGTATCGTTGTGCACAGGCACTTGGCGTTGATGTCACGGATTTAATCGAAGGAGCTAGCCCTCGCCTGCGTTCTTATACGGTCACACGCAGCGGAAAAGGGCAAAAAATCGAACAGGCACACGGTATGACATACTACAATCTTGCCGCCGCATTTCAGAACCGTATTGCGGAGCCTTTATACGTTGTTACGCAGTACAGTGAACAAGCACTTACAAAGCCAATTGCCCTGACAACGCACGAAGGGCAGGAATGCGATATTGTTCTGCGCGGACAACTGAAAGTGCAAATCGGTTCTCATACCGAAATTCTCGGTGAGGGAGACAGCGTGTACTATGACAGCAGCACACCACACGGTATGGTTGCTCTGGGAGGACAAGATTGTCTTTTCTATGCAATCGTGCTCAATCCGCAGCCTGATGAATCCCCTGCACAGGTGTCAACTTCGAGCACGACTGCCCCGGCAATGCAACCAACACCTTTGCCACAACAGCAACAGGTTTGGCAAAAACACATCTGTGTCACCGAAGATACACACGGTACATTGACCTCCATTTCTTTTCCAAATGCCGACACATTTAACTTTGCTTTCGATATTGTAGACCGTTTGGGCACAGAAAAGCCTGACAAACTGGCAATGTTGCACATTGGTAAAGATCTTACAGAACGCCGGTTTACCTTTGCCGATATCAAACGAGCATCTGCGCAAACTGCAAACTATTTCCGATCCCTTGGCATTCAGCGCGGGGATCGTGTACTGCTGATTTTGAAACGGCACTATCAGTTTTGGTTTTCTGTGCTCGCTTTGCATAAACTTGGCGCTATTGCAATTCCCGCAACCAATCAACTCAAGGAGCATGACATCACATACCGCCTGGAAAAAGCCGGCATCAGCGCCGTCATTTGTACGGCTGATGACGAAATCCCACAGCAAATGGAGCGTGCTGCAGCAGCGTATCCGTCTCTTTGCAAAATTCTGGTCGGTGCAAGCCGCGCAGGATGGCACAATTTTGACGCCGAATATCCTTTGTTCAGCGGGCGTTTTCCGCGACCTGCAGATGCTCCGTGCGGTGAAGACCCGATGCTGATGTATTTCACCTCCGGTACCACCGGCAATCCGAAAGTTGCTATGCATTGTTATAAATATCCTTTAGGACATTTTGTGACGGCGCGCTATTGGCACAATGTCAATCCTGAGGGGCTACATTTGAGTATTGCCGATACCGGCTGGGCAAAAGCTGCATGGGGAAAGCTATATGGGCAATGGCTATGTGAGGCAGCCGTGTTTGTTTATGACTTTGACCGCTTTGACGCCTCGGTCATTTTGCCAATGTTTGCAAAGTACCACATTACCACTTTTTGTGCCCCGCCAACGATTCTGCGTATGATGGTAAAACAAGACCTTTCCCGCTACGATCTGTCCAGTGTGCAGCATATGAGTACAGCAGGAGAAGCATTAAACCCGGAAGTCTTCCGACAATTTGAAGCTGCTACAGGGCTGCAAATTATGGAAGGCTTCGGACAGTCTGAAACCACAGTTGCACTTGCCAATCTCCGCGGTACAAAAATCCGGCCGGGGTCAATGGGCAAGCCGGTTGCGCTGTACGATATCGACCTTGTAGATGATGCCGGGAATTCTGTTCCCTGTGGCGAAGTAGGAGAAATTGTCATCCGAGTTGCAAACGGCGCGCCTTGTGGTTTGTTTCGCGGATATTACCGTGACCCGGAAAAAACCGCAGAATGCTGGCATGACGGATTGTACCACACAGGCGATACCGCATGGCGCGATGAAGAAGGATATTTCTGGTACGTCGGCAGAACAGATGATGTTATTAAATCCTCCGGCTATCGCATCGGTCCCTTCGAAATTGAAAACATCATCATGGAGCTTCCATACGTACTGGAATGCGGCGTAACCGCTGTGCCTGATGCACTGCGCGGACAAATTGTGAAAGCCTGCATCGTATTAACAGCGGACCGCTCTCCCAGTGAAGCACTGGCAAAGGAAATACAAAATTATGTCAAGGCGCACACTGCGCCGTATAAATATCCACGGCTGGTAGAATTCCGTTCGGAACTGCCGAAAACCGCCAGCGGAAAGATTATGAGAAATAAATTATGATTTCAACACAAAAACGTATCAGTCTTTTTTGCGGACATTACGGAAGCGGCAAAACCAACATCGCCATCAACTATGCATGTATGTTACGTGCAGCAGGGCTTGCGGTCAGCGTAGCAGATATGGATATTGTCAATCCCTACTTCCGCACGAGCGATAGCCGTGAAATGCTCCAACGCGCCGGAATTGGGCTAGTCTGCTCCCCATATGCAGGATCAAATGTTGATCTTGCTGCGCTTCCAAAAGAGCTATATGATTTGGTGCGTTGCCGTGACGTATATGCCGTGATGGACGTGGGCGGAGACGAACGCGGTGCGCTGGCATTGGGTCGTTATGTTCCGGAAATATTGGAAGAAGATAATTATGCAATGTACTTTGTTGTCAATTTTGCGCGCCCTTTAACACGCACCGCAGACCAGGCCTTCGATATTCTGCGTGAAATTGAGCAAGCTGCGGGTATGCGCTGTACCGCGATTGTGCATAATACCAATCTTGCCACGCAAACTACGCCACAGACCTTGCTGCACTACATCGATGCACTGCAACAGCTGCGCCAAAAAAGCGGCCTTCCTGTTGCCTTTTGGTCAGCTGAGCACACATTAATACCGGCCTTGGCCGATGCACTTGCGGCACATACGGACAAAGCATTATACCACGAGCTTTTTCCCCTGCATTTGCAGGCAAAAATAACGGATTGAAAGGACGAAAAACCATGGCAAAACTAACATTTGACACCGAGCGATGCAAGGGCTGCGGGCTATGCATTCACGCCTGTCCAAAACACCTACTCGCCTTGGAAAAGAAGCACATCAACAAAAAAGGACACACTCCCGTCTGCATGACAGATGTAACACAGTGCATTGGCTGTGCTTTCTGTGCCATTATGTGTCCCGATTGCGTCATTACCGTGGAAAAATAAGGAGGGTAGAAGATGAGCGAAAAAGTATTGATGAAAGGAAACGAAGCCATTGCAGAAGCTGCTATTATGGCAGGCTGCCGCCATTACTTCGGGTATCCAATTACACCACAAACTGAAATCGCCGCATATATGGCAAAACGTATGCCGCAGATCGGCGGGTGTTTTTTACAAGCAGAGAGCGAAATTGCAGCTATCAACATGGTATACGGCGTTTCCTCAGCGGGGTATCGCGTTATGACCTCTTCTTCCAGCCCTGGGATTGCATTGAAAAGCGAAGGCCTATCCTATCTGGCCGGTGCTGACCTGCCAGCACTGGTGGTCAATGTACAGCGCGGCGGACCGGGCCTTGGAGGAATTCAGCCCTCGCAATCAGATTATTTTCAGGCAACCAAAGCCGGCGGACACGGTGATTTTCGAATGATCGTACTTGCTCCTGCTTCCGTTCAGGAAATGGCGAATTTAACTTTGTGCGGCTTTGCACTGGCAGATCAATATCGTATGACAGCAATGATTCTCGCCGATGGTACAATGGGCCAAATGATGGAGCCGGTGAGCTTCGAGCAACCCCCTCTGCAGGAAGTGGAAAAACCCTGGGCAGTCCGTGGTACTGAAAATATGCGTCCGCATAATATCATCAATTCTCTGTATCTGGTGCCGGAAGAGCTGGAACGAAAAAATGTGGAACGCTTTGCGCGCTATGCGGAAATTGAAAAGAAGGAAGCTCGCTGTGAAGAATACCACGTAGAAGACGCAGACATCATCGTCGTTGGGTTCGGCATTGCCGCACGTGTTGCCAAAAGCGCCGTAGACGCGGCGCGGGCTCAGGGAATCCGCGTTGGGTTGATTCGCCCGATCACGCTTTGGCCATTTCCCAAAGAGGCGCTGTACCGTGCCGCTACACACGCTAAACGTTTCATTTCAGTTGAGCTTTCTATGGGACAAATGGTGGAAGATATTTCACTTGCTATTCACTGCAAGGCGCCCGTGGACCTTTGCTTCCGTACGGGGGGGATGATTCCGTCTCCTGAGCAAGTTCTCAACGCCATTACAGATGCAAAAACAAAAATTGACACAGAAAGGACGCCTTGCTGAAGGCCGGAACATATGTATGATCGTATTTGAAAAACCGAAGGTGTTAACCGACAAGCCGCTGCATTATTGCCCCGGCTGTACACATGGAATTGTTCATCGTCTGGTTGCGCAGGCGATTGAAGAGCTTTCCATCGAAGGAAAAACAATTGGCGTTGTGCCGGTTGGCTGTTCTGTTATGGCATATGACTATTTCAAAACCGATATGGTAGAGGCCTCGCATGGGCGGGCGCCTGCCGTTGCAACCGGTCTGCGCCGTGCGTTACCCGACCGTGTGATTTTTACATACCAAGGCGACGGCGATCTCGCCTCCATCGGCACTGCAGAAACAGTACATGCCGCCGCACGCAATGAGAATATCACCGTTATTTTTATTAATAACGCCATCTACGGTATGACAGGCGGCCAAATGGCTCCGACTTCCCTTCCCGGCCAGGTAACGCAAACTTCCCCCTATGGCAGAGATGTCAAACAATGTGGTTATCCTGTGAAAATCTGCGAAATGCTGGCGCAACTGGAGGGCCCGGCTTATCTGGAGCGTGTTGCCGTTAACAACGTCAAACACGTGTTGGCAGCAAAAAAAGCGATTCGCCGTGCATTTGAAAACCAACTTGCAGGTAAAGGCTTTTCGCTGATCGAAGTGCTTTCCTCCTGCCCCACGAACTGGGGAATGACACCGGAAAAAGCCTTGGACTGGATAGAAGAAAAAATGATTCCGTATTATCCGCTCGGCGTGTTTAAGGACAGAGACAAGGAGGCAGTTCAATGAGCACTACCAAGATTCTGATTGCCGGATTCGGTGGGCAAGGCGTACTGTTTGCCGGCAAATATCTCGCATATCAGGGATTGCTGGAAGGCAGACAGCTTTCCTGGCTCCCTTCATACGGGCCCGAAATGCGCGGCGGAACTGCAAATTGCAGTGTCATTCTTTCTGACGAACCAGTCGGCTCACCGATTGTCACAGAACCGGACGTTCTGATCGTCATGAACCTCCCCTCCTATGATAAATATGAAAGCAGTGTAGTTTCCGGCGGCCTTATCCTGCTGGACAGCTCGTTGATTGACCGACCCACCGCGCGTTCTGATGTGCGCACCGTCCGTGTACCAGCCACAGCAATGGCCCGCGAACAGGGCATTCCAACACTTGCCAATATGATCTTGCTCGGCCAGTTTTTTGCTTGCAGCGGCGCCGCTGATTTTGCCAATACCGATGCGGTATTGAAAAAAGTAATCTCACAAAAACATATGGATCTCTTTGCGCTGAATCGCAAAGCGCTGGAGCTCGGATATCATTATCAGGCGTAAAGGAGAAAACGACATGGAAATTCGCTATATTGCCCCCACAGAGCTTCGTGCGCATCCGGATGAAAGTGCGCTTGGCTTCGGCAAATATTTTACCGACCATATGCTCACCGTAGAGTATGATCGAGAAAATGGTTGGCACGACGCCTGCATTGCGCCATTCGGTCCAATCGCACTGCATCCGGCCTCAACCGTTCTGCATTACGGCTCTGAAGTTTTTGAAGGGTTGAAAGCTTATCGCGCGGCAGACGGTTCTGTCCGCCTATTTCGCCCCATTGAAAATGTACGACGCATGAACCAATCAGCAGAGCGCTTGGGGCTGCCACAAATGGACGAACAGGAAATGCTCTCTCTCATCCTTGAGATTGTTCGCAAAGATGAAGATTGGGTACCGCATTTACCAGGTACCTCCCTGTACATCCGCCCGTTTTTATTTGGGAATGATGCAAATCTTGGTGTCCATTCCATTCATCGTGCCACCTTTGTCATCATTCTCTCACCGGTCGGCGCCTACTATGCAGAGGGGATCAATCCTGTGAAAATCCGCATTGAAACAGAAGATGTCCGTGCCGTGCGCGGCGGCACCGGCTATGCAAAGTGCGGAGGAAACTATGCTGCTTCCGTGCGCGCCGGAGAAAAAGCAGAAAAAGAGGGCTTTACCCAGGTATTATGGCTGGACGGCGTTCATCGCAAGTATATTGAAGAGGTGGGCGCAATGAACGTTATGTTTAAAATCAACGGCACCATCATCACCCCGCAGCTCACCGGATCCGTTTTGCCCGGAATCACACGAAAATCCTGTATTACGCTGTTGCACGATTGGGGGTATTCCGTCGAAGAACGACTGCTCAGCGCCGAAGAGTTGTTTGCTGCAGCGGAAAGCGGTGCTTTGGAAGAAGCATTCGGCACTGGGACGGCTGCCGTTGTCTCTCCCATCGGTCTTTTGCGCATGAATGAACGCTCATTCACCGTCAACCACGGCAAAATTGGGCCGCTAACGCAGCGTTTATATGACACTCTGACAGGAATCCAATGGGGTACATGCCCCGATCCGCACAATTGGATCTGCCCGCTGCGGAATACACAAGCATAATCATTCTTCGCAAAATGGGTGATAAATAAGCAAGGCGATCTTTTTGCTTTGCGTCTTTCCCTTCACACCTTGCCCATAGCATGCTCCAACACCACATGCCAAAATTTTCAATATGCATCCTGTATTTTCCTTTATATTACAAAGGGCAGGCCGATCTGCTATTAAGCAGACCGGCCTGTCTTTTGCTGCTACATTATTTTCCTTTTTCAAAGGAATGTTGCACTCAGGAGTCACTCTGCGTTTCTGCACGGAGGTGCTCCAGCATTTCTTTTGCATCTACAAGCAGCTCCCTTGCCGCCTCCGCTGATGCCGCATCCGCAATTAAACGCAGCGCAGCCCGCCGCTCCGGTCGCAACAGAACCCAACCGCTGTCCCGACGAATCCGCAATACATCCGGTATATGCCATACTTCGTCTGGATGTGAGGGGGTGTGCAATTTTCCAAGTGCCCGCATCAAAGCAGCCTTTTCTGCCACAGGCATCAAAACAGTCATACGTCGTCTGACATGCTGCGGCTGTGCCGCACATAGCGCAGACAGCGAAGTGCCTGTCTGTGAAAGGAGTGTCACCAGTGTCGCAGCCCCAAAAATCGGGTTGGAAATCGGTAAAACAGATGCATATAATTTGCGCGCTGCAATCGACGGATCATCCGGCCCCGGACAATGCGTAAATCGCTCAACAGTAAATCCCGCCTCTTCTCCCAACGACTCGAAAAAAGCAGGCGCTGCCGCAGGCAGCCCGACACGTGTTAGCTGCCATGTTCCAGCACAATAACGCAGCAGCGTACCGGCAATTGCCCATGTGTCAAACTCTTTTCCGTTTTCAAACGCGATCAACTCTCCCCATTCGTTCAAGCACAGTTGCAAAGCGGCTTCCCGATGCGGTAGCTTTCCGTATGCCGCAAAATAGGGGCCAAGTATGGCTTTGGCTGCAACACCGGCAAAGCAGAACGGATACGTTTGTGTGGTTGTACTGAAAAAAGGCAATAGAGCACGCCGCAGCAAATATCGCACATCTGTCGATGGCAAAACCGTACACGGCTCTGCAACACTGCCCCCTTGCGAGAGCCCTTGCTCTAAAAGGCGCTCCGTTGCGCGCACAGGGTACAATCCGTTTTCATCTAAGAGTACCGCTGTACAGCGTCTGCCGTCAAACCGGATAAACAAAGTCAACGCACAGCCGTAATGCAATGCAGCAAACGAGCTTTCCGGGCGTGAGAGCACACCGAAATCAACCGTTTTACCGCCGGCAGCCGCACATGCGGCTGCTGCCAACGACACAGTCGCTGCGCTGACAGCATGCCCGTCACTGCTGAAGCCCACCGGCCCGGGCAATCCTGCCGCTGCAAACGCAAGCGCCGCTCCGAATCGCGCACAAAACACCGTATCCGGCTTTTCCTGCGCAAAGAGTTCTATCTCACTGTGGGAAAATCGATCCTGCACAACACGAAACCCGTCAAATACCGCGTCTGTTTCTTCCTGTGTTGCAGCCGGGGCAGACATTGTCTGCGCGGCACATGTTGTCCCCGCAGGTAAGTGCAGCCCTCGCTGCAGACAAATCCCGGGGGCAACCGTCACACCGCTGCCAAGCACGCATCCGGGCGTCACAAAGGCACGTGCACCGATCCAAGCTCCCTGCGCAATCATAGCACCCTCAACATGCGCATGCGCACCAACTGTAACACTATCCAGCAAAATACTTTGCTGCAACTGTGCCGTTGGATCCAGGCGGCAACCGTCTGAAATAATACAACCATGTTGTAAGACACCCTCCCGCGGCTGAATCCCCTCAATCTCGCCACGTGCCAGCTGAAAATTGCAGGCAAAATACGCATCCAATGTTCCGATATCACACCAGTACCCGCGCATCTCTTCGCCACGTAGCAAAATACCGTCTCGCAATGCCGCAGGAAAAATATCTTTACCAAAATCACTCGGTCTGTCTTGCGGAATGCGCGCAATAAACCGTGGTGTGAGCAAATACATACCGGTGTTGACCGTATCCGGTGCTGCACTGAAGGCGCTCGGCTTTTCGGCAAAAGCACGTATACTGCCATCCGGTGCACACAGAACAACACCAAGCGAACTGACGTCTGCTGTGTGGCTTAGGAGCAAGGTTGCCTCTGCTCCCCCCGCGCGATGCCGCGCCAATGCCGCAGAAAGGTCAAAATTGCACAGCGCGTCTGCACTGATAACCAAAACTTCCCGCTGCGAAAAATCACCTACCGACATTAACGCCGCACGCACACCGCCTGCTGTCCCCAGAGGTGTCTGCTCGACAGCATACCGTAGACGGATCCCCTCTGCCTGCTCCCCATAATACTGACGAATTTGCTCCGCACGATAACATAAACTGACAATCGCCTCCGTGTATCCATGCCGGGCGAGCAACCTTAAAACATGCGTCATCGCCGGCTCTGCAGCAATTGGCACCAAAGGCTTTGGAAGTGTATCTGTCAATGGGCGAAGCCGCCTGCCTTCTCCTCCCGCCATGATGATCGGAATCGGGCGATTTATTGTTTCGTTCATAAAAATCATATTCCTTTCTGCATGCGCGTATGGGGCCATGTTCGGCTGTTCGCACAGGTCCTATGCGCTTGCGTGCAGCATTCTGAACCTACTTGCCATAAATGCAGCAGGTGGAGCTTTTTTCAAATATAAAAAATGCTCCGAAAACAGTTTTTGCCGCCGTATTTCAGAATATACGCTCCAAAATTCTCAAAAAATTCACATCTATTTGTAAGAAACTATTCCATTTTTCAAGTATCCGTGGTAAAATAAAATGTTGTTGTATGAATTGATAATAATTTTGACAGGAGTTGCCCAAAAGCTATGATCAGAAAAGATTTGCGGAATGTTGCAATTATCGCCCACGTCGACCATGGGAAAACCACTTTGGTAGATGAAATGCTCAAGCAGGGCGGTATTTACCGAGAAAATCAAGCCACCGAAGAACGTGTTATGGACAGTAACGCACTGGAGCGTGAAAGAGGCATCACCATTTTGGCAAAAAATACTGCTGTCCACTATAAAAACACAAAAATCAATATAGTTGATACACCCGGACATGCCGATTTCGGCGGCGAAGTTGAACGTATTTTAAAAATGGTCAACGGCGTTATTTTGCTGGTGGATGCAGCCGAAGGCCCCATGCCACAAACCCGCTTTGTGCTGCAAAAGGCCCTGGAACTGCAGCATCCCGTTATCGTTGTTGTCAATAAAATTGACAGACCGGATGCCCGCTTGGATGAAGTAGGCGATGAAATTCTAGAATTGCTGTTGGAGCTCGATGCAACAGACGAGCAGTTGGACAGCCCTATGCTTTGGTGCTCCGGTAGAGCCGGCACTGCATCGTACTCTCCCTATGAAGCCGGAACAGACCTCACGCCGTTGTTTGACACCATTTTAAAACACATTCCCGCCCCTTGCGGTGATGAAACAGCCCCGTTACAAATGCTTGTTTCCTCCATTGACTATAACGACTATGTTGGGCGCATCGGCATCGGCAGAATCGACCGTGGTGTACTACAGCAAAATGCCGATGTCGTCATTACAAACTACCACAACCCGCAAACCGTTCGGCGCACAAAGGTCGTCAGTCTGTATCAAATCGACGGGCTTAAGCGCGTTCCTGTGGAAAACGCTATGGTGGGAGATATTGTTTGCTTTTCCGGCTGTGAGGACATTACGATCGGAGATACTCTTTGCGCTCCGGAAAAACCGGATCCACTGGAATTTGTCAAAGTGAGCGAACCAACATTAGAGATGACATTCTCTGTCAATGATAGCCCTTTTGCAGGTCGAGAAGGAAAGTTTGTCACGTCTCGGCAACTGCGTGATCGCCTGTACCGCGAGCTGTTGAAAGATGTCTCTCTGCGCGTCAGCGATGGAGACACTACAGACAGCTTCAAGGTATGCGGCAGAGGCGAAATGCACTTGTCAATTTTGATAGAAACGATGCGCCGCGAAGGCTATGAAATGGCGGTCAGCACACCACGCGTGATAATGAAACAAATCGACGGCGCTACCTGCGAGCCGATGGAGCATGTATACATCGATGTACCGGAAGAATCTGTGGGCGCCGTGATGGAAAAAATGGGGGCACGCAAAGGAGAACTGCTCGAAATGGGCCTACACGGTTCTCGCATGCGTATCGAATATTCCATACCGGCTCGTTGCTTGTTCGGATATCGCAGCGAATTTTTAACGGATACAAAAGGCGAGGGAATTCTGAATTCCGTATTCGATGGCTATCAGCCCTTTAAAGGTGAGATCGCGCGCCGCTATACCGGTTCTTTGATTGCCTCCGAAACCGGTGAATCTACCTCCTACGGTGTTTTCAACGCGCAGGACCGCGGCAGCATGTTTATCTCAAACCAATGCCCTGTATATGAGGGAATGATCGTTGGGGAATGCCCTAAGATGGTGGACATTGCCGTGAATGTGTGCAAACAAAAGCATTTAACCGCCATTCGGTCCTCCGGTGCTGATGAAGCACTTCGTTTGGTTACACCGAAAACCCTATCCTTGGAAGAAGCCATTGAATTCATTGCAGACGACGAGCTGATTGAAGTTACGCCGAAAAATATCCGCTTACGTAAGCGCATTCTCAATACCGCATTACGTCTCAAAGCACAAAATAAAAAAGCGTAAGAGAATCATATTTGTCAGTTGCGTGACGGTATGCCTGTTTTTTCACAGCAAAAGGCTTGACAAAAAAAGCGTGCTCTGCTACAATGTATGCATAAAATCAATAAACAAATGCGCAGATGGAATTACGTGTTTCCACAAACATGCTCCAGAGAGGCAGCGGTAGGTGCGAGCTGCAGCATGGGGGAGAAACGGTCTCATTCCGGAGCAGGATCTCGGAAGGGCGCTACGGTAAGTGTTGCCATAGTATGAGATCCCGGAGGCCCCGTTACCATGGCTGTAGGATTGAAAGATCCTGAATAAGTGACCGTCTATGGACGGTAAGCAGGGTGGTACCGCGAATTTGTTTCGTCCCTGAGGTCTTTGACCTCAGGGACTTTTTTGATTACAAAAGAAAAATAAGGAGTAAAGAAATGAAAAACATGCAGATATGCCAGATACAGGATGAAACGCTGTGTTGCCAGCAGCAGACACAAAAGGCCCTTTCTTTCCGTGCCCGTATGGAAATTATCGGAAAACTGATTGCTGCCGGCGTGAATCTTATTGCATTGCCGATACCTGAAAATGAAAAAGCAGATGCCCTTTTGTTAGATACGGTGGCACCGCTTGGCGAAAATGTTTGTTATGTCATTTCCGTTTCCTCCGTAGCACAAGCCCAACGCGCAGCTGCCGTGCTTATGCACGCAGCCCACGCCCGGCTATGTGTAGAACTTCCTCTTTCTGCCATCGGTATGGAGTATTCTTTACACAAAAAAGAAAAAGACATGATCGGTTTTGTCACAGATTTAATCTCTTCCTGCCGTACTCTGTGCAATCAAGTCAGCTTTTGCGCCGCAGACGCCTTTCGGGCAGATGTTACTTTTCTGAAAAGTGCTGTACAGGCTGCCGTATCTGCAGGTGCTGATACTGTAATTCTCAAAGACAATGCCGGGATCGCTCTGCCGTGGACAACGCAAACGCTCTTCCAATCTGTTGCTCAGCAGTTGCCCGCATCTGTCTGTCTCGGCGCCGCTTTTTCAAATACTGCTTTCATGGCTTGCGCCAACAGCGCGTGTGCTGTCCGCAGCGGCGCTGTGATACTGCTCAGCGCCATTGGCAGCAATACCTTACCGGATACTGCAGCGCTTGGGTACACTATGCAGAGTCTTTCGCATACAGAAAAATATACAACTGCTCTCGTTACAACAGAGCTTTCTCGCCTGTGCGATGCGGTGCGCGCACAGCTTTGCGGGGTAGAACGTACCACGCAGCAACAACGTACCCCCGAACAGTTTCGTTTGACCAAAGATGCCAGCGCCACAGAAGTCGCACAGGCAGCTCGCACGCTCGGATATGATCTTTGCGCAGAAGACGCCGATCGCCTGTATGAAGCATTTCGCCGCGTTTCGGAGAAAAAAACGGTTGACAGCCGCGAACTGGACGCATTGATCGCATCGGAAACAATGCAGGTGCGTCCCACCTATACATTGGAGAAATATCTTGTAAACGCAGGCAACGTGATGACTCCGGCCGCGCAAATCACATTGCGTCGCGGCGAAGACCGGTTACAGGGAATTTCGATGGGAGACGGCCCGATTGATGCAGCATTTCTAACCATTGAACAAATAATTGGATGCCATTTCGAATTAGATGCATTCGAAATTCAAGCGGTAACGGAGGGCCGCGGCGCAATGGGGTCCGCCGTTGTCAGACTCCGGGCAGATGGAAAACTATATAGCGGTATGGGCAGTTCAACGGACATCATCGGCGCATCTATCCGCGCTTACTTAAACGCCATCAACAAAATCGTGTATGATGAAATGCAGTCACAAACACTCTAAAGATACAGAAAGGAGCACTCACCATGAAATTATGCTTTTCTACCAAAGGGTGGCACGGCGTGCTTTGGCAAGATTTTGTGAAAACGGCACACGCACTTGGCTTTTCCGGTATTGAGTTGCACAATTTGCACGACCCGGTATTCGCACGTACCGGTTCGCCGCGAGATCCGTATGCTGCAGGACAAATCAAACACGATTTGTTTTGTAAAGGCTTGGAAATTCCCTGTATCGATTCCATTACAGATTTGTTAGACGATACATCTGCCGAAGAAAAATGTGAAGAAATCAGTGTTTGTTTGCGCACTGCCGCAGATCTTTCTGTTCCGTATGTACGTGTGCGTGCATACGATCATCCCGGCGCCCCACAGGCACAAGATGATACAGTGCTTTATCTGTTGCAACGGTTGCTGCCCGTAGCACAAGCAGCAAATTGCGAGCTATTGCTTGAAACAGCGGGGCCGTATGCAGACACGGCACGCCTGCGTCGTTTACTCGATCGACTCGCTTGCGACGGCATCGGTGTGCTATGGGACCTATATGCACCATGCATGGAAAAAGCAGAACCCCCGCAGCAAACTGTCACCAACCTCGGCGCATTTGTACGCCATGTGCACATCCGCGATTTTGCTCCGGAAAGCGGTACTTTTTGCCTCATGGGAGAAGGCGCCGTGCCCACACAGACACTGATCGGAGCATTGGAAAGCATCAACTACGCCGGCCATATTTGCTTTGAGTGGGACCCCACCTGGCTGCCGGAAGCAGCAGACATGCATTTGGTCTTTGCTCACTTTCGCAGTTATATGAGCCGTTACGAAAAAAAAGCTGTACAAGAAATTTACTATAACAAGTTGCACACCGGCCGTAGAATTTGGCCCAAAGAGGTTTTAATCCGCGAAACATTTCCACAGGTTTTGGATCGCGTAGCAGAAGAGTTCCCAGACCAAATTGCTTTTAAATATACAACTTTGGATTATACGCGCACCTATGCACAATTTCGGCGAGATGTGGATACGTTTGCGCGCGCGCTGGTTGCGTTGGGTGTTAAAAGCGGCACAAAAGTCGCCGTTTGGGCAACCAATGTTCCGGCATGGTACATTGCATTTTGGGCAACTGTCAAAATCGGTGCAGTGTTGGTTACTGTAAACACTGCATATAAAATCCACGAAGCAGAATACTTGTTGCGCCAATCTGATACACACACACTGATTTTGGTTGAACGCTGCCAAGACTCTGATTATGCGGAAATTATCCGTACCCTTTGTCCTGAACTTATCGGCAAACCAGCGCGTGATGTTTTGCATGCCGAGCGTCTTCCTTTTTTACGCCGCATCATCACCGTTGGATTTCAGATGGAAGGCTGCCTGCGCTTTGAGGATGCGATGGCATTGGCAGATTCTGTTTCCGAAGAACGGATTCGCCGCCTTGCAGCTGCTGTTCAACCGGAGGACGTATGCAATATGCAATATACCTCCGGCACAACCGGATTTCCAAAAGGTGTCATGCTCACCCATCACGGTGTCGTAAACAACGGAAAATGTATCGGAGACCGCATGGATCTTTCCACCGCTGATCGGATGCTGATTCAGGTACCTATGTTCCACTGTTTTGGTATGGTACTGGCAATGACTGCCGCTATGACACACGGCGCAACGCTATGTCCTCTACCTTATTTCTCTGCTAAAAATTCACTTGCTTGCATCAACGCAGAGCATATCACAGTCTTTCACGGCGTTCCGACGATGTTCATCGCTATGTTCAATCACCCAGATTACAAAAAAACAGATTTTTCGTATATGCGCACCGGAATTATGGCCGGATCGGGCTGTCCTGCAGATTTGATGCGTCGCGCAGCACAGCCGGATGAAATGAATATGCGGGGCATTGTTTCCGTATACGGTCAGACCGAGGCTGCACCGGGTTGTACCATGAGTGAGCTGGACGACCCATTGGATGAGCGCTGCGAAACAGTCGGGCATGCTTTGCCGCACGTTGAATGTCGCATCATCGATCCCCAAACGGGCGCAGAATGCGCCGTCGGGGAAAACGGCGAATTTGTTGCACGCGGATATAATGTGATGAAAGGATATTACAAAATGCCGGATGCTACTGCCGCTGCGATTGATGCAGATGGCTGGTTGCATACGGGAGACCTTGCTTGTAAAACCCCACAGGGGAACTATAAAATCACCGGCAGGCTGAAAGACATGATTATCCGCGGCGGCGAAAACATTTATCCCAAAGAGATCGAAGAATTTATATATACCTGTCCTAAAGTACGTGATGTGCAGGTGGTTGGCGTAAGCGATCGGCAATACGGAGAAGAGATCTGTGCTTGTGTGATTCTCAAAAAAGGAGAACAAATGACACAAGAAGAATTGCAAAGTTTTGTGCGCAGCCATATGGCACGGCATAAGGTGCCACGGTATGTCGATTTCATGGACACCTTCCCCATGAATGCAGCGGGGAAAATTCTAAAATATAAATTGCGCGAACAGGCAGAACAGCGTCATTGCCAAAATGACTAATTGGTAAACTTTCCGCTCCTTTGTTGCATCCTGTCGAATTATGTGATATGATGATGGTAACAGGGCATAGGGAGCGTGCGCATGACAAGATATAACATTTTAAATCTTGCCGCCGGTCAAGGACTTGCCGGTAAGGAAAAAACCCCCCAAGGCATTGATTATTATACAAAATGCATCGGAGATGCACGGCTGTATGTAAAAGACCGCTGTTTGGCACATGCGGATGATCTTTGCTTTTGTGTGTATGGCGGAGACGGCACTATCAATGAAGTTGTCAGCGGGATTTTAGACGCAAATGCAGCAGATCGTGCCAGCGTTGGTGTCGTCCCGTACGGTACGGGGAATGATTTTGCAAGAATTTTACAGCATATGCAGCAAGGGGATTCCTTGTGGTCCGATGTGATCCACTGGAATGATGCTTATGCCGTCAATATGTTGAACATCGGCTTTGACTGTAGTGTAGTTGAAAAAACTGCACACATGAAAACGCTGCCGCTGATCAGCGGAAGTTTTGCATATATTTTAGGGGTCGCCGATGTACTGTTTCACAAAATCTCCCGCTCTCTGTACATCCGCTATACAGATGCAAATGGGAAGCAAGGCAGTTATGACGGGCAGGTGCTACTATGTGCCGTAGCCAATGCACCGTATTGCGGCGGCGGCTTTTGTGCTGCGCCGGTCGCGCAATATGATGATGGTCTTTTAGATCTCATGATTATCCGAAAGGTTTCGCGCGCACGGTTTTTGTCGTTGGTTTCCGCATATCGCAGCGGTACCCACGTCAATTCCGATGGCGATGTAACTCGACGCTTTGCAGACATTATTTCCTATCACCGTTGTAAGTCCATCCGCATAGAAGGCATGGAACATGTCTGCGCAGACGGTGAAATATTTCCATGTACTGCAGCCGACATTGGCGTTTTTCCGCATGCCATACGCTTCTTGCGTGTGCATGCATAGATTTGCAACAAATATAGGAGGAAATAGAATGAATCGATTTAAAATTGGTGTAATGGCAGACTGGTTAGGCGGCACGTTCCGTCAAAACATCGAGACAACCGCAGCCATGGGCGCACAAGGCGTGCAACTATATGCAACAGGAGAATTCAGCGATTTCACACCGGACACCGTAAAAGGAGAGCGTCTGCGAGAAACAAAACGAATTCTTGCCGCAAACGGGATCGAAGTTAGCGCCTTGTGCGGCGACCTCGGCGGGCACGGATTTCAAATCCCGAAGGACAATGTTTGGAAAATTGAAAAATCCAAGCGCATCATCGATCTGGCGCTGGAGCTTGGTGCAAACGTTGTAACCACGCATATCGGTGTTGTCCCTGACACGGTTAATGACACTTATCAAATTATGCAACAGGCTTGTAATGAGCTGGCTGAATATGCCCAAAGCGTCGGTGCATATTTTGCCGTAGAAACCGGGCCGGAGAAAGCCGCCATGCTCAAGGAGTTTTTAGACAGCCTTTCTGCCCGCGGCGTGCGTGTAAACTTTGACCCCGCCAATTTGGTAATGGTAACGCAAGACGATCCGGTTGCTGCTGTACCGCTCCTGGGGGATTACATTGTCCATACCCATGCCAAAGACGGTGTAAACCTCAAGCCCTGCGATCGACATGCGATTTACAATAGCTTTGCTGAGGGCGGCGTAGACGGTTTTTCCGCAGGTGATTATATGAAAGAGCTCCCCCTCGGACAAGGCAATGTAGACTTTCCCGCCTATATTGCAGCACTTGCTGCAATCGATTACCGTGGGTATCTCACCGTTGAGCGTGAGGTACGCGAAGACCCTCGGGCTGACATCGAAATGGCAGTCGGCTTTCTGAAAGAACTAACCGCATCTTATCAAATCTGACAATAGCAAACAATCCGACAAATCCTCGCCGGTCAGACAATCTCTACGTAAAAAACAAATGCGCGGACAACTGTCCGCGCATTTGTTTTCTTCAGGATGCTTGATAGGGAATTGTTACTGTATCCTGCACTGTGTATGTCATTCCGTTGCAAAGGAAGCGAATTTCTCCGTCCCCGGCGAGTCGTTTCACCGTCAGCGTTTCGTGATCGACAAAGAGCTCCATTTTTTGTCCGCCAAAGATAATCTTCGTGCGGGCAGAACGCCATGCATCCGGCAAATTCGGTTGGATGCGCAAAGAGGTGCCATACAACCGTACCCCCATGAAGCCAAGCACGGCACATTGCCATAAACCACCTGCCGCCGCAGTATGAATACCGTCATCACAGTTTCTGCCGGATCCAAGATCTTCCTGCGATGCTTCACGGAATAACCGATATGCACATTCCTTTTCTCCGACATCCGCCGAAAGGACACTGTAGGAAGAACGACTTAGAGAGGAACCATGCACGCACAGCGGCTCATAAAAATGGTAGTTCTTTACCTTTACCTCTTTGGAAAACAAATCCTCAAAGAGCAAAAACAAAACCATCACATCCGCCTGCTTGGACATGCCTAAATGCGGTTCGGTCTTTCGGCGCTCAAGTACCTTTTCCGCATCAGCAAGATAAGTATCATCCTGCGGAACAATTCCATCTGCGTTTTCACGCGGCAAATACAGCTTGTCACGTACCTGAGCAAACCGCTCACGCATGCCCTGGGCATCGCTGCGCGCTAAAACCTGCTGCAGCTTCTCCGGATCACTTGCAGCAAGCTCATCGTAATACCGGACAGCATAATCCAAGTTCAAATGCGCAATATAGTTGGTAAACGCATTGTTATCAATATGCTCGCGCATTTCGTCAGGTCCGATGGTGTCAAGAATTTCATAGCGGTCCTTCTCTGCATGATAACTCACACGCGTTGTCCAATATTTTGCTGTAGAGAAAATGATTTCATAGCCATACTGGTCTAAATAACTATGATCTCCCGTTACAGCGGTATAATAGAAAATTGCCTGCACCACATCCCCTGTGATATGATGTTCAAAACGACCGGTCTGTGCAAAAGACGGGCAACATTCTACATCCGTCATCCACGCAGCTTCCCAAGGATACATCGCGCCTTCATAGCCGCATTCTTTCGCCTTTGCTCTTGCACCTTCTAATCCGTAATACCGGTATTCCAGCAACTTACGCGCTGTTTGCGGTTCGGTGAATATGAAATACGGCAGCATATACACCTCTGTGTCCCAAAAAACATGGTTGTTATAGCCATGTCCCTGCAAACCGCGCGCCCCGATGTTCATACGTGAATCATGGCGCGGCGCAGTAATGGTCAGATTGTAAATAGCATATCGCAGCGCCTGCTGCTCATACTCCCAATCTGCATCGATTTGCACATCTTTCTCTTGCCAAACCTTTTCCCAAGCGGCAGCGCTCTCACGATACAATGTTTCAAAACTTGGTGCGTTTTCAACTTCCTGCGTCGTCTTAGCTACGATCTGTGCAGTGGAAAGAGACTGATTCTCCAAATCACGTGAAGTATGAATTGAACACAGTTTCTCAAAGACAAGTGTCTCACCTGCAGGCAAAGTGAAGGAAAAGTCCTCAAAAATACCGTTTTTCTCTTCTGCAACACCAATGCGCCGCAACTCCCGGCTCCCCAGGCTGACACGCGCATCCGTTGCCAGAGAGAAGGTTATACCACTTTCATCCGTTACACAAGTATATCCCACAGAACTTTCCGCACTGCGTGCCGTCATCTCCATGTAGCATTCCGGCTCTGTGTTAATGATACCGGAACGTATCTTCAGCTGAACATCCCGATCCGCGCTGACTGTGCAACGTACCGCCATCATATGCAACCGCTCCAGCGGCACGATGCGCTCAAATCGGAAAGAAATTTGTTTTCCACTCTCGGTATGCCATAAAAATGAACGCGTCAGCTTGGCATCCCGCAAATCAAAGCACTTGCAGAAATTTTCATACTTATCTGTGTGCTCTCCCTGTGCCACGGGCATCGGGCGCACTTCTTCGCCGTCTGCGGTAAAAACGGTGTTAGTAAAGTCCGGTGCGTTTTGAATCCATGTGACCTCTCTGTCGTGCAAATTGAACATACCGGCAACCAGCATTAGCCGGTCAGACAGCCCCGGGATATACTCGTCCTCACAAGAACGAACACACATGTACCCATTTCCTAAGGTCATATTGACCTCGTTTTTACGCAGCTCTTCCTTCGTGAAATAATCATTTCCGAACATCCAAGTCCGCTGCGCACCTTCTCCGAATTCCCAAATCATTTTGCGATCTCCCTTCAGGAATATATTCAGCAAAATTAACCTTACATATTATACTGTATCCTTTGCCATTCGTCAACCCCATTTTCTCCTTCAGTGGGGAGAGTACTGCAAAAAATCCTTGCAAAAGCGGCTTTAGTGTGATAGAATGATGCCATAATCACGATGCTGAAAGGCTGCTCCATTTGTGAGCAAAATCATACATGATGAAAAAAGAACAGCTATTGCGCCTGGTGCAAAAGCCAGGCAGATATACCGGTGGGGAATTTGGACAAACCGTCAAAAACAAAGCTGATGTGGCATGCCGCATTGCGTTCTGCTTTCCGGATACTTATGAGATTGGTATGTCCAATCTGGGCGTGCGTATTCTGTACAGTGCGCTCAATACACAACCGGATGTTTGGTGTGAACGTGCATACGCCCCTTGGACGGATATGGAATCGCTGATGCGGCAGCACCATGTGCCCTTATGGGCACATGAAAGCGGAGATCCGCTGCGCCAATTTGACTTTGTTGCGTTTACTCTACAATATGAGCTATGCTATACAAATGTACTGAACATGTTGGAGCTGGCAGGTATTCCGTTGCGTGCCGAAGATCGAGATGAAAATGACCCCATTATCCTCGGCGGCGGGCCATGTGCGTATAACCCGGAACCCGTTGCAGACTTTTTTGACATCTTCTCCATTGGAGAGGGTGAACAGGCCCTGGTGGAATTGGCGCGGCTTTATATCTCTATGCGGCAAACGGGCACATATTCCAAGAGAAACTTTTTGCGCCGCGCCGCGCAGTTGGATGGCTTTTATGTTCCCAGCTTATATACCGTCAGCTATCATCCAGACGGAACCATTGCCGCCTTTACGCCAAAATACGACGATGTGCCGCATACCATCCGCAAACGGATCGTTACAAATATGGACCAAGCACATTTTCCGCAAAGTTATGTCATGCCGTATATTGAGACGGTACATGACCGTATCATGCTGGAAGTTGCCCGCGGGTGTCCGCGCGGGTGCCGCTTTTGCCAGGCTGGTATGATTTTTCGTCCCGTTCGCGAAAAATCGCCTCAAGTTCTCTGCGATCAAGCAATCTGTCAATTTCAACATACCGGCTTTGATGAAATATCTCTTTCTTCTCTATCGATCAGCGATTACTCACAGCTAACTGTATTAACCGACGCTCTACTCGATTGGACGAATGACCGAAAAGTCAGTCTTTCATTACCCTCTTTGCGCGCAGATAGCTTTACGGATGAACTGATGCACAAGGTCAGCAGTGTGCGAACCTCCACACTGACCTTTGCACCGGAAGCCGGTACACAGCGGCTACGTGACGTTATCAACAAAAATGTAACCGAACAGGAAATATTAGATGCCTGTGCCATTGCCTTCCGTGGCGGTAAAACACAGGTGAAACTGTATTTTATGATTGGACACCCGACAGAACGTGATGAGGATCTTGCCGGTATCGCCTCGTTGTGTCAGGCAGTAATTTCTTCCTTTTACCGTTTACCTGATCGGCCGAAAGGACGTGGGCCGAGCGTGACCATGAGTGTTGCTTCATTTATTCCCAAGCCCTTTACCCCCTTTCAATGGGAACCGCAGGATACGCTGCAAACGACCTTGGAAAAGCAACAACAAATCGGTACAATGCTCACTGACCGCCGTATTCGCTATCATTATCACGATGCAAAAGTCAGTCGTTTGGAGGCTGTTTTCGCTCGTGGCGATAGGCAGCTGGCAAAGGCGCTCTTAGAAGCACGACGACGCGGTGTCTGTTTTGACAGTTGGACGGAACATTTTGACTACGACCGTTGGTGCGATATTTTCGACACAGTTGGATTGTCGATGGATTTTTATACAACACGCGGCTTTGCGGAGGATGAAATTTTGCCTTGGGATATGATTGATATTGGGGTCAGCAAATCGTTTTTACTACGCGAAAAACACCGTGCATATGCGGGAAAAACCACGCCCAACTGCATGGAGCAATGCAGCGGCTGCGGGGCGGATTGTCTGGGAGGTGAGAAAACATGGTGCAAGGGCAAACTGAAACGGTAAACGGCACTGCTGCAACACTGCGTTTCCGCCTGCGCAAGACAGGCATGCTGCGTTTTATTTCCCATTTAGATTTTTTGCGCACCATGGAACACGCAGTTGTGCGAGCCGGACTGCCCGTGCGATATTCTGAGGGGTTCAATCCGCATGTAAAGCTCTCCTTCGGTATGCCGCTCTCTGTCGGTGCAGAAAGCGTTGCTGAGTACATGGATGTTCAGCTTCTACGCCCAATGGACACTGCACAGGCTATGGCATGTATGAATGCACAATTGCCGGACGGGCTGCAAATTCTTGCAGCCGCACCGCCGGTGCACCGTTTTTCAGAAATATCCTGTGCAGAATACCTACTCCGGCTTTCTTATCCGGGGGCCAATGCGGCAGATGCAGCACGCATACAAACTCTGTGGAGCGGCCCGCTAACCGTGCTAAAACGCACAAAAAAAGGAGAAATGCAAGTTGACATTTCTCCTCTGATCCGTAAGGTACATCTTGTTGCAAGGCAAGAAGCGTTGGAAGCCACTGTGCTCCTGAGCGCAGCAAGTGACTCTTATCTCAATCCGGAATATTTGCTGCGTGCAGCTACGCAGGCACTTTCTATCCCAATGGAGGATCCGACACAAACGGACATATACGTGCTGCGACGTGCTGTGTTTTTGGCAGACGGTGTCACACCGTTTTCTTGATTTTTGTGAGTGCCCTTTTTCGTTGCCCGCCTGTAGTTGTTTACATATGCCGCAGCGCATAATCGCTGCAAGCATAGCGGCATATAGAATGATTTCAAAAGCCCGGCTTTCCCATGTACCGTATCGTTGGGAAAGCCGGGTTTTCCATTGCGGCTATACAAACAAAGCACGAAAATTCATCATGCAAGTGCATCCGCCTCTTACTGGGGCTTTTTATTCACCGATAGCCTGCGCATAATATGCAGGCGTTGGATTACCGTGATAATTCGGCGCATATTCATCAAGATACTCGCGGAACTGATAAACATGCACATAGTCAATTACAAAAGTACTCTTGCCTTCTTCATCAAAATCCTCCCGGATACATTCCCCGTTATACTGCTTTTCGTTGGTTGTGTTCCAATAATACAAATTCAGCCGCAGCACTGCCTCCATATCGCTCAAAACAGCCCGCTCAAAATTCCCCATATAATTGCCGTCATAGTACACGGCGTATCCATCTTTGTCCCATAAAAACCCAATTGTATGATAAGCACCGTCAAACAGGCTCCAATCTGGCAGATAGGTGCCTGCATTCGTCTTCACGCCTTCATTTTCCCGCTCTACCAATGCATATTGATGCGCAAATCTTCCCTGGTCTCCATCAGTATTCCAATGGTTCCAGTGCAATGTTGTAGTCAGCTTATCCGTCTTTGCTCCGATTCCCTGTGGGCTGCGGGTAGTTTCAAAAATATCCATTTCCACAAAGTTTTCATAGGGATCGCTTGTAGGTGGATTATTATAATCCACACCGGGGCCTTCCCAGGTGGGATACGGCTGTGCGCCGCCATTGGTGGTCAGCCACCATGCGGAACAAATAGCACGCGCCTGCGCAGGCTTAAAGCGAATTTCATAATATCCAAACGCTTGTGAAAATTGCGTTGGCAAATCATGGCCGGAAATCAGGCCGCAAATACCGTTATCATCCGTATTATGATCTGCGGGATAGTATGCCGTCATATACAGCGCTCCGTCTTCGGTATACATTCTTTCGCTGGAATAATTGATATCTACATCCTGCCCCTTCGCCGGATTGTATACCGTTACAGATGCATCTTTGGCCGGCAAAAATGGTGCATCTGAACTGTCGGCTGGCAGCCAAAAGTTGTGATTCCACCCATCTTTCCCCGCTCCGTCAAAATCCTCCAACATCGTCGGCACTAAATCTATGTCCCCCAAAAAACATTGGTAGGTTCTGCCGTAATATCTGTAAAAACGTTGAATTAGGGCAGCTGCTTCCGCGCGGGTGGAAGCACCTGCAGGATCAAATTTGCCACCGCTCTTGCCGTACAACAGTTCTGCGCCGACAACTGCCGCTACAGCCTCTTTTGCCCACGGTGCAATGCTGTCTCGGTCAACAAATTGGTCCAAAATAGATAAATCCACCGGCAACTCTATACCAAAGTAGTTCTCTATCAGACTGCGGTACAGCACAGCCATCTGCTGCCGTGTGATATTCTCCATCGGGGCAAAACGACCGCCTCCCATTCCGCTGACAATGCCGTTTTCATAGGCAAAGGAAACAGCATCACAGAACCAGCTGCTTTGCTTTACATCCGTAAAAGGCGCAATAGCGTCGTATGCAACATTTCTGCCGAGCCCTTTAGAAAGAAAATTGTAGCAAATTTGTGTAAACATAGCACGGTTCAATGTTGTCTGCGGTTCAAACTTGGTAGGGTCTCCGTTGTTCTTCATTATACCGCTGCGCACCGCCCATTCCACATCATCATAATACCATGCTTTTTTGGGTATGTCCGTAAAACGATCCATCGCCACCGTATTCGGCGCGGAAGACCAAGCTGCACATGGTAAAATTACGGCTGCCAGCAGCGCAAACAAAAGTGCAGTTGCAATACTTTTTTTCATGTTAATCTCCCTTCCGGTCGCTGAAGCGTCCACACAAATAGAAATGAAAGAGTGGCGAACAACCGCAATTTTGGTTGTATCATGGTTTTGCGGAGAAAGACACCCTACAGGAGAAGTCATAGATGTACTCTTTCTGAAAACAGCACATGAATCCGTCTTCATACTCTTAGCTTCTTGCAGGGTGCTTTCAGATATCGATCGAACGGTCCGGCTCATCGTATTTTTCACGCCATTCTCCTTGCATGACAGAAGCACTCTTCCATCAGCAGCACTACATCCGCCGCCAAAAACCACTTGCTCCGGTCACATTATAACATGCAGGATTTGGTTTGTCAACAATGCGCCCTTTTTTCTTGCATTTCCCAAGAAAATGTGTTAAAATGCCCAAAACAAACAGTGTGAGGCTCTATATGCAAAACAAACTACCACAACCAAACGACACTTTTTATGATTTTCCCATGTATGCCTTCCCCTTTGAACAAACCACCGCGCAACTCATTTTACCGCAGACTGCGGCAAACGGAAGATGGTTGTTTAAAACAGAATATCTCGGTGCATTCCCGGCAGCGGAGCTTGCTCTGTTGCAAGAGGGCTTTTGTGTAGCTCATGTAGACAATGAAAGCCGCTGGGGACGTCGGCAAGATACAGAACGGCAAATTCGATTTGCGTCCTATATAACGAACGCCTTTGGGCTTGCCCCGCAGTGTGGGCTTGTCGGAATGTCTTGCGGAGGTATGCAGGCCATTCTACTCGCGGCGGCCGCACCGCAAGCGGTTAGCGCCATATATCTGGATGCACCTGTTGTAGACCTGTGCAGTTGTCCGATGGACTTTGCGCAGACACATCAGCGTGATCCGGAAATGATAGCGCAATGCCTGCAAGACCATGGAAAAACAGCAGCGCAAATGTTGAAATACCGCTCGCATCCATATGACTATTTGAAACAGCTTGCCGCATACGCAATCCCCACCTTGCTGGTTGCAGCTGACAGCGACAGTGTCGTTCCTTTTTCGGAAAACGGCGTCTATCTGCAACAGGCATACCATGCCGCAGGTACCCCGCTCCAGATCATTCTGAAGCCGGGCGCGGATCATCATCCGCACGGCCTGCCGGATCCTACACCGATTATTTCTTTTTTGCGAGAATATGCATAAAAAAACAAGTAGCGCGGAAATAACCCCGCGCCGCTTGCTTTTGCGCACAATGCGTGCAGTCTACTGCAACACAACTTTCTTGAAATTCTTCTTACCACGACGCAAAACAACACCCTCTTGCAGCGCCACGGATGAAAAAGACGCATGGATATCCGCAATTTTTTCTCCGTCCGCACTGACACCCCCCTGTTCCACCGCACGCCGTGCCTCCGAACGCGATGCACAAAGGCCCGCGGCACAAAGCAACGTCAAAATATCTGCCTGATTATTTGTAAGAATGTCCGTGCCAATAAAAATTTGGGGAGCATCTGCACCGCCACTGAAAACGGAACGTGCTGCCGCACGTGCCTGCTCTGCCTGTGCCGTTCCATGTACCAAAGCAGTAAGCTCATATGCCAGAATTTCTTTTTTCTCATTGATACGGGTGTCCGGCCAATTTTCCATTTGTGCAATGTCCGAAAGCGGCAAAAACGTCAGCATGCGCAAGCATTTCATCACATCTGTATCTGCAACATTGCGCCAATACTGATAAAACTCAAACGGTGTGGTTTTTTTCGGGTCAAGCCATACCGCCCCCTTTTGCGTTTTGCCCATTTTTTTACCCTCTGAATTCAGCAGAAGCGTGATCGTCATCGCGTGTGCATCTTTGCCAAGCTTACGGCGTATGAGCTCCGTGCCGCCAAGCATATTGCTCCATTGATCGTCACCGCCAAATTGCAGATTACAGCCGTATTTTTCATACAGTTCCAGAAAATCATAGCTCTGCATCAGCATATAATTAAATTCCAAGAAAGACAGCCCTTTTTCCAAACGCTGTTTATAGCATTCCGCACGTAGCATCTGATTCACAGAGAAACATGCTCCCACTTCGCGTAAAAAGGCAACATAATTCAGCTGCATCAGCCAGTCTGCGTTGTTCACAAGCAACGCTTTTCCTTCGGAAAAATCAATAAATCTGCTCATCTGTTCCCTAAAGCAGGCAACGTTATGTGCAATGTTCTCAACCGTCAGCATAGAACGCATATCGGTCCGTCCGGAAGGATCTCCCACCATAGCGGTACCGCCGCCGAGCAAAGCAATCGGGCGGTTGCCCGCCATTTGTAGCCGCTTCATCAGGCAAAGTGCCATAAAATGTCCAACATGCAGACTGTCTGCCGTCGGGTCAAATCCGATATAAAACACCGCACGCCCCGTATTGATCAATTCTGCAACTTTTTCTTCATTGGTAACTTGCGCAATCAAGCCGCGCGCTTTCAGCTCTTCGTATACTGTCATTGTTCCGTTCCTTCCTAACAAAACTTTTATTGAAGAATTTTTTCTCCCGATAAAAAACGCCCTCTGCCACACGCAGAGGGCGTTACAAACGCGGTACCACCTCAGTTCGTGTTCGCCAACACGAACACCTCTTCTCCCGATATAACGGTCGAACCGGCGCAGCCTACACAAAAAACTTTTTCTCTTCGGTGCGCAGCTCCCACGGTGTATTTCCAAAGTGCTCTGCCTCCGCCTTGCATCTTCCGGCGTCTTTCTGCACACATAACAGCTTTGTACTTCTCCGCGATCTTTGCTTTTTTACAGTATAACAAATTTCGCCATGCTTGTCAAGAGGCGGATATATTCCAAAGCCCTCTAAATGCAGGGCAACAACAGATTGTTGTACTTGCGGCAAAAAAACAGGGGCAACAATCAAAACGATAGTTGACATTTGTTCACTTTTATGATATACTGTCTACACACATTGGAAACATGTGTGTAATCATCAATTTTTGGAGGATTTGTTTTATGGAACAAAACAATGGAAAAGGCATGTCCATTGCCGCACTCATTCTCGGTATTGCCGCCTGCGTTCTGGCATGGGTTTACATGTGGAACATCGCTGCAATCGTCTGCGGTATTGTTGGCTTAGTTCTTGCTGTTCTTGGCAGAAAGAATGCAGCTGCTGCGAACGCATCAAAGGGCCTGGGAACAGCGGGTCTGGTTCTCTCCATCATCGGCTTAGTTCTTGCTGTTATCGGTTTCTTTACCTGCACCCTGTGCATTGCCTGCGCAAGCTCCGCTGTGAATGATTTGTCAGGATCCGATTTAGAGGGCTTAGAGGGCGCGCTGCAGGGCGCACTCGATAGTGCCTTCGGTAATTAAGCACGTATTTTTGCGACAAAACAATTCCTAATGATACAAAAAGCGGTATTTGCATAGGTCAAGTACCGCTTTTTTCATGGAGGTCATATGCTGCCCGATTTTGAGCTATTCGGTAAAACAATCGGTACCTACGGTCTATGCAGTATCATTGGTATCGTACTGTGCGTATGCGTTGCCACATACGCCGGCAAACGATATCGTCTCAGCTTTGACGATATTCTGCTCCTTACTCTTTCTATCTGCGGCGGCCTTTTGCTCGGCGGGCACCTGCTGTATGCACTAACACAGCAGGAACAGCTGCGCACTGTTGTGCAAGCCATTGGAAAAGCCCCATTTCAGGCGATTCTGCGCACCCTGGCAAGCTGCTTTGGCGGTATGGTATTTTACGGTGGTTTTCTCGGCGGCATTGCGGGTGCGTGGCTTTTCGGCAAATACTATCGCCCGCTCACATCTGCCATCGCCCTCGATCTGTATGCGCTTGTCATACCGCTTTTTCATGCATTCGGACGTATCGGCTGTTTTTTGGGAGGATGCTGCTACGGCAAACCCTGGCAAAGCGGTGTACAATTTCCATACAACCCCCTGGTGCCACAACTTTCTGAGGTGCCGCGTTTTCCCGTACAGCTGGTGGAAGCGGGTTGTAACCTTGTCATTTTCGGTGTTTTATTGCTGCTGTGGTCTCGCCGCAAAACGCAAGAGAAACTGCTGTTTGTGTATATGCTTATTTATCCACCTGTGCGTTTCACGCTGGAATTCTTTCGCGGCGACTCCGTGCGCGGTTTCCTTTGGGGCCTTTCAACCTCCCAATGGATTAGCATTATCCTATTTTGCATTGCTTTACTGTATTATATGTTGCGCAACATCCGGCGCAAACAGCGTACTTCCTAAAAAAGTCGGACCGTACAGCTCTTTGAGACTGTACGGTCTTTTTGCACAATAGCTAAGTGCGAAAGAAAGCAATGTTCGCTTGCTCCAGATTGAAAGAATCCAACACAGAACGGTTTTCCCGAATTTGCGAGATGATCTGTGCTGTATATGCAGCAAAATCGTCGCTCTGCAAATACTCGATAAATCGATTTAGCATGGTGCAGTAAATAGAATCTTGCCAGGGCTTGTCAACCAGTTGACACTTTTGCAAGAAATGAACACCTGCGTCTGTCTCTACACGCACCGTATCACCAATCTCCGCCAATCCAAGTGCAGCGGATGTAAACGTTTTATCAAACCCAGAGAAGGAAGCTACCAGGTAGCCACTTTGATATGTCTTTGCCGTACTATCCTCGTTGTATTGCTCCATCAATGCATCAAAATCCGCACCTTCTGCCAGCGCCTTTTCCACAACAGCTACCTTCTCTTCTTTTGCAGTCTGTTCTGCTTCGCTCAATGGCTCTGTCAGGGGTTTGCCCTGCTCATCAGTCAGTGCATATCCGTCAGAATCAATTATATTCTTGTAGTGGGTTCGAATTAAAAGATGTTTAACACACACATAATTGTTTTCATAAAACGTCTGATATGCTTCTTGCGAGATTTCACGCGCTCCGGAAATCCCCTGCGATGCGTCTCCGTACAGATACGTATATAACTGTGCGATTTTCTCTTCTGCAAGCAAGACCTTTTCGTATCGTTCTGTATTCAGCCCCATGATTGCCAGTTTCTCATTCAACGCCGCACGACCACCTGCCTGTGCCATTTCTGAGGATATTTTTTGTGAGACGGCCGTTGTTGCAGAAGAGGCAAGCTGCAAGTTGAACTGGTCATACAGATACAATGAAGCGACATTGTTTTTAATCATCGCATCAATTCTTTCACGATACATATCACCAATTGTTTCTCCCTGCTTTGTGCCCGCCAGAGCAAAATACGCAACGCTGTCTTCCCCATCCAAACTGTTCAGCAAATAGTTTTTATAGCTGGAATACCAATACGCATACATACTTTTTGTTACCTTTGCTCCGCCGAAAGACATTGCAATCGGATCCCCTGCGCCGCACCCCGTCGTCCCCCACAAAGCAAGCGCCGCCAAAAGCATGCAACAAACATATCGTACTCCTAATTTCATATATCTTCATTCTCCTTCGTTTTCTCTGTATTTTTAAGGGTTTTGGAATTTGGGGCTTTCGGTGTCTACTCCATTTTTACGCCATTGGCATATGGATCCGCAGTGAAAACCGGTGGGTTTTATTCTGCCCGGTCTTTTATAAAAGTCAATGTTTTCAAGCGTCAGCGGCTTTCATCACAGAGGCGGAGATCCTTATGAAACCGGCTCGGATACGCCGATACCTCGTTTCATCATTCTCTTCTCCTATTCTGATTTTGCCGATATCGCCTGCAGCTCATTCGCATACGTCTGCAAAACAGACAGCACCTGTGAAATCAAATGCGCCTGCCGCTGTGGGCGAAAGGTAATGTGCGGCTCCTTTCCCATTGTCAAGAAAAGCTTTCCCATCGCATTCTTATCATGATTGATCTGTGCTGTAAATGCGCTCCAAAAAGCTTCGTCTACCGTGTGCGGCACAAAAATCACAGCATTTTCGCGTTGTTCAATACGTGAAAAGCCAAGAGCTGTTCCAAGTGCACGTAACGCGGAAAGCTGTACCAGCGAACGTGTCTGCACAGGCAACTTTCCAAATCGGTCGCGCAACTCCTGCTCAATATCATGTGCATCCTCCACCGTTTCGATGCTTGCGATCTTGCGGTACAAATCAATACGGTCTGCCGCCTGCGAAACATAAGAAGAAGGTAGGTTTGCATCACACCGGAAAGTGACCGTACATTTTTCGATGGGGCGTACCTGTTCACCCTTTTCCGTTAAAATCGCTTCATTGAGCAACTTAATATACAAATCATACCCAACTGCCTCCATGTGCCCGTGTTGCTGCGCACCGAGCACATTGCCGGCTCCCCGTATTTCAAGATCCCGCATAGCAATTTTGAAACCTGCACCGAATTGCGTATATTCCCGAATTGCCTGCAAACGCTTTGTTGCAACTTCGGAAAGCACCTTTCCTTTGGGAAAAGTAAAGTACGCGTAGGCACGCCGTCCGGAGCGGCCGATTCTACCGCGAAGCTGATGTAACTGAGAAAGACCCATACAGTCTGCGTTCTCAATGATAAGCGTATTCGCGTTTGGAATATCTACACCTGTCTCTATGATTGTGGTGCATACAAGAATGTCAATTTCGCCATCAATCATTTGCTGCCAGATGCGCTCCATCGCATCGCGATCTGTTTTTCCGTGCGCCACAGCTATCCGTGCCTGCGGAATAGCAGCATGAATGCGCGCCGCACACCGATCAATATCCTCCACGCGATTATGCAGCCAAAACACTTGCCCGGCGCGGCGCATTTCTTTTTTGAGCGCCTCCGCAAGAATTTGCGCGTCATATTCCAGCACATACGTCTGCACCGGCACGCGATCCTGCGGCGCCTCCTCCAAAATACTCATATCGCGAATTCCTGTCATAGACATATGCAAGGTGCGCGGAATAGGTGTTGCAGTCAACGTGAGAACATCTACGCCCCGCACCAGCTGTTTCAGTTTCTCTTTCTGTGCCACACCAAAGCGTTGTTCCTCATCCACAATAACAAGCCCAAGATCATGAAATTGTACGTCTGCACTAAGCAGCCGATGCGTCCCCACAGAGATATCCACTTCTCCCCGGCGAATTCTCCGCAGTGCCTGCTGCATCTGCTTTTGTGTGCGAAAACGGGAGAGCACCTCCACATTCACCGGGAATCCGCGCATACGCGCCTGCACCGTTTGGAAATGCTGCATTGCAAGAATCGTAGTCGGGCAAAGCAGGGCAACCTGCTTGCCGTTTTCTACTGCTTTAAAGGCGGCGCGCAGCGCAACCTCTGTTTTGCCATAGCCAACATCGCCGCAAAGCAATCGCTCCATAGGAACATTCAGTTCCATGTCTTCCTTGATCTCCTGTGCTGCCTGTAGCTGCCCTGCCGTTTCTTCATATGGAAAGGTCTGCTCAAAATCGCGCTGCATCGCATCATCCGGACCAAAAGCAAAGCCAGGTAAACGGCGACGCGCTGCATATAATGCAATTAGTTCTTTTGCCATTTCTCTTGTAGCAGTGCGTACACGATTTTTTGTTTTCGTCCACTCACTGCCACCCATCTTGGACAAACGTACCGTGCCATCCTCTGTTCGTGCTCCAATATACTTTGAAACCATGTCCAGCTGATCACACGGCACAAAGAGACTATCTCCCCCTGCATACTGCAGCGTTATAAAATCCCTGGTGCACCCGTCGATATCCGTGATGGAACGTAGTCCTTCATAGCGAGCAATTCCGTGCGTTTCATGCACAACATAATCGCCGACTTGCAAATCCGCGTAGGATGCAATGCGTTCTGCTGCCGTCTTTTTTGAACGGCGTTTGCACTGCTGTGCTCCGGCATGCTTTGTTACATACCCGTTGCGTCCTCGGTACAACGAAAGCAATGCAAAACGATCGCGTATCAATAAAAATCCGGCACTATCCAGCCCTGCAATTAAATACGGAGTTCCTGACTGCAATGTGGAAGGGTCAACCTCAGCAACGGTATCCGGTGCGATTAGATCGTGTTGTTGCAACAGCTCCCGCACAGTGCGCCTTTGTGTTTCATTTTCGCATAGCAACACAACTCGGTAGCCAGTCGCAGTATATTGCTGTACATCCTCCGCCAAAAGCTCCGGCGACGAAAGATATCGCACGGACTGTTGCACATCAAAATGAAAGCTGCCGCCCAGGCGCATGCCCGTACTCGTTGTTGCAAAGGCATCCGCAATTACGGCAACCGTCTTCTCTAAAAACTTCGTGAGTGTGACACGGTTCTTTGCATATACAGCATACTTTCCGCAGAGTACCCCTTGCTCGCACAGAGATGTTGCCGTTTCATTCATCTGCCATTCAAAAGCATCCAAACGTGCGCGGCATGCAGCACTATCCAGCAGCAGCACCGCCGCCGTGTTGGAAAAATAGTCCAAAAGAGAGCTACTGTTTGGATATATCAAAGCACTGTATTTGTCATAAAAAAAATCTTCGGTTCCCGTTTGTAAAGCTGTCAACTCCCTCGAAAGTAGCTGGCGCTGCTCCGTCTGTGACGGTTCCAACCGTTTTTCCGCAGACACAATGGCATCTGCAATCCGCTTTTTCGCAGCGGCATCCGGCAACAATTCCCTAGCGGGAAAAACCGAAAAAACCGGGATGGCTTCCCCCCGGCGTTGAGATAAAAGGTCAAACGGCGCAATTGTCTCGATTTCGTCTCCAAAAAACTCAATGCGCACCGGCAATTGGCTTTGCGGTGAAAAAACATCCACAATGCCGCCACGTCGTGCAAATTGCCCCACACCGTCTACCTGGGTGCACGGCGTATATCCACAGGCCAACAACTGCTGCGTAAAGGCCTGCGGCTCTATGCTGTCTTTCGGATGCAATGTACAACAAAGCTGTGTGAAATTTTCCCGCGGCATGGTAAACTGCAGGGCTGCATCCGGCGTACTCAGCACAACATCCGCCTCTGCGTTGCACAACGCAGCAAGTGTGCGCAACCTTTCCTGCTCAAATTCCAAAGAAGCCGTTACCTGCCCGAAATGCAAATCCCGCAGCGGATATTGAAACACACGCAATCCGCGTGCTGCAAATGCCCGCGCAAAAACTGCTGCATCGCGTTCCTCAGGCAACAACACCAGCATCGGCATCTCTGCTCCGACTCGCTCAAGCCCCGCTCGCAACGCCACCGCAAATGCCTCGCGTGCCCCTTCGCATAATCCTGTCACAAGCAAAGGATGGGAAATGCTCTTGCGGCGCTGTGCAGTATAGCATGTCAGCAATTCGGAAAACTCTCCAAGCTGCGCAAAGATATGCTCAGGTAGCAACATCATGCTCTATCCCCCGCATTAACTATAGCAACTGCCGCATCAAATGATCCGCTTACTACCAACTCACACCCGCGAATTAAGTCCTGATACCGGGCAGCTGTTGCGTCCAGTTCCTGCTGCGTCATTTTCCCAAGCACATACTCTGCCATGGGATACGCCTGGTCCGGCTTTTGCCCAACACCGATCCGTAGCCGCAAATAGGACTGGGTGCCAAGCCTTTCTGCCACAGAGCGTAACCCTTTTTGGCCGCCATCTGAACCGCCGTGCCGCAAACGCATCCGGCCAATGTCCAAATGCACATCATCGCTGAGAATCAAAATCTGCTCCGCAGACAGCGTATAATACCGTGCCGCCTGCGCAACAGCATCACCGGAACAGTTCATATATGTTTGCGGTTTCATCAGCAGTACACCCTTTCCCCCTATCTCTGCACGGCCGACCAATGCACTGAATTTGGCGCGATTGATCTGACAATTCAGAGAAGCTGCCAGCGCATCCAACGCGCGAAAGCCCGCATTATGCCGTGTTTTTTCATACTGGACACCGGGGTTTCCAAGCCCTGCAATTAAAAAAGAAACACCCAAAGAGGCAGGTGCAGCGTGCTGCCCCTGCAACTTAGCAAAACAATCCCAAATTGACACTGCGTTTCCCCCGTTTATAGTAAAGCAATTCCCGCAGCCGCACAGACAGCACGATCCGCATCGCTCCAAAGAGAAGCCTGGACCTCGCCCACGTGTGCTTTTCGAAGGAAAAACATACACATGCGCGATTGACCGATGCCTCCTCCCACAGTCAGCGGCAACTCCCCGCGCAACAACGCAGCATGAAAGGGTAGCTGTGCACGCTCCGGACATCCTGCTGCCGCTAGTTGTTGTTGCAAAGCAGCCTGGTCAACGCGAATCCCCATAGAAGACAATTCCAATGCCGTGTCCAAAATAGGATAATATACTAAAATGTCCCCGTTCAGCGTCCAATCATCATAATCCGGCGCCCGGCCGTCGTGCGGCTTGCCGTCAGAAAGCACACCGCCGATTCCTTGCAAGAAGACTGCCCCATATTCGCGACATACTCTGTATTCCCGTTCTTTTGGCGTAAGATCGGGATACATCCGGCATAGTTGTTCCGCATGTATAAACGTTATATCCTCCGGCAAAAGCGATGCGCCGAAATCATAGTCTTCGTCCACATATCGTCCGGTATGCCGCAAAGCCCGATACACACGGCGCACCATATGATGCAGCCCTTCCTCGTTTCGTTCTTGCGGGGTGATGATGCGTTCCCAATCCCACTGGTCGACAAAAAGCGAATGAAGATTGTCTCGCTGCTCGTCACGACGGATTGCGTTCATATCCGCATACAGCCCTTGCCCCGGAGCAAATCCGTATTGCCGTAATGCATACCGCTTCCATTTTGCCAGCGAATGCACAACCTCACACCGCTCTGTTTCTCCAGGCACGTCAAAACTGACAGGACGCTCCGTGCCATTCAAATCATCATTTAAGCCGGAGTCATGTGTTACAAACAGTGGCGCGGAAACACGCGTCAGATTCAGCTGAATCGCAAGATCCCGTTCAAAAAAATCTTTCACTTTTTTAATTGCCAGTTCCGTATGACGCAAATCCAGCTTGGAGATATACTCTGAAGGAATTATTACACTCATTGTTTCTTCTCTTTTCGTTTCTTAAATTTTTGTGCAGACTAGTGCCCCAGTTGTCATTGAATATTCGCATGTTTATTTATATTCCGCCCCGGCATCTCGGTGTAAATCGCCGCGCAGCACACGAACAGCACGCTCCGGTGCATCCTTGGCGTCATACCAAGGCTCCTCTTGATAACGATAATCAAATTTCTTGCAATACCAATCAACATCCTTTTGCAGCTTATCCAAATATGCAATTTCTTGCACGGAAATCGCATCATAAAACTCCGCCATGCGTTTTTTGGAAAGCCCACGACGTGCTGCTGTCAAAAAAGCCTCATAGTGCGGCAGACAAAAATATGGCTGTTTTTCCGTTTTTTTGCGAAATTCTGCATCTGTATCCCACAAATATACAGCTGTATCAAGCATATGCTCCATCCAGTTGGTAAGACGATCACACACATAACAGCTCTGCAGCACGGTTTGCAGTTTTTCCTGCTGCACCGTACCGGGTGCACGTAAAGGACTACGCTGCTTTTGCCCCTGAATGAGCCGCTCAAGGTGTGTTTGTAGCGTCAGCATCATCGGTAGCCGCTTACGCCGATGCAACATCATATCGTAATGTGTACGGCAAAAACCCTTTGCGTTGGTAATCATACGGATATCCTCTTCCATCATAGAAGCCCCTAAAATCGTATCGACTTCGGTATCCTCCAAGCGATTAAACAGCGCGCAAAATGGACAGCCGCAGCCCGCATCCGCCGCAGATGCATCAAACACCTCGTTAATTGGTATGGTATACAGTTTTTCTGCCATTTTTCGTGGGTCCTTTCTTGCATTTTTTTATGCTGCACGGTATAATAATAGAAGGCGCCTATGCGCAATTTTCGGTAAAATGGAATCGAGGGTCTCACATGGTATTGGATCATACACAAACCACCGTCGGATACCGCTGTCCCGCATGCGGAACCGGTGTCATCAGCATTGTCGGTATCTTCAAGCTCAGCGGAGATCTGATCCGGCTGAAATGTCCCTGCGGCGGCAGCGAACTGCAGCTTTGCTATACAAAGGACAGAAAGATTCGGCTGACGGTGCCGTGCCTTGTCTGCCCGCGTCCGCACGTCGCGGTGCTGTCACAGAATACCTTTTTCGAAAATAAACTCTTCACATTGCCGTGCTCACTTTCCGGCCTGGATATCTGCTTTATCGGGGACAAAGATCAGGTGTGTGCAGCAATGGACCGTGCGGAAGAAGAATTGCTGAATGTTCTGCGACAAGCCGGCCTTGAGCCGGGAGATTCCCTGCAAAACGTCGCCGCACAGCAGACAGACGCGGAGCAAAACCTCAATCAGGAGCAAACAGACTTCTCACCAGAATTGAATTTTCCGGATAATCACATTCATGATCTTGTGCATTTTGTAGTGCGAGATTTGGAAGCAGAAGGAAAAATCTATTGCGGCTGTGCAGCAGGGCAAGGATCTTATTTGCTGATACCGCAAGGCGATCATGTCACCGTTCACTGTGAAAAGTGCGGCAGAGAACGGCAAATTCCCTGCAACAATTCTTTATTTGCCAACGCGTTTTTGGAATATGATTCCTTAACGCTGGAATAACTCTTTGCCCGGTTTCAAGCCGAGATAAGCGTTGCTTATCTCGGCTTGGTCTGTTGATAGCCAATTAAAAGCAAGATCAAGCTGGCAAGCAGCGCGATACCAAGTAACACTAAAACAATCGTACGCTGTGAGATTTCATACCGTTCAAAAAAGCTTTGCTGCGTCTGGTAGACAGGCTCTTCACTTTCCGCATCGGCAGCGCTTTGCATAGCATCCTGCTTCGCAGCTCCCAAATTAGCGGTACTTTCCGGAACATTCTCCGTAACTTCTTCCGGCGCTGCAAGTGACAGCGCCCACTGCAAGAGAGCATCGTCAGCGAAGACTTTGGTATACAGCATCTGCTCCGATGCAATAACCTCCGTCACCGACGCAGTCTTGCTGTCTGTTAGCGCCGTCTGTAGCATGCGAAGCGCCGCTACCTTTACAGTGTCGGTATCCTCCGAAGCATAATATGCCCGCAAATTCTGCGCGGCATATTGCTTTGCCAAAGATGCATCTGCCGCACCGCCAACAGATATGCCTGCCATAAAAGTATCTGCATATCTGCCAAGCAAGTCAAAAACCATTGTGCCCCCTTCGCCAACACCAAGCAAAGAAATATGTGTGCTGTCAATGCTGTATTTTTGCAGAATTTGTTGCTGCAAAAGCTCCATGAAAATTTCCTGTGCCGGCGTCTGCCCATCTGTATAAAAGGTATATTTCCCACTGGAGGGATCTGGTCTGACCCAGCTTTCCTCCGATGGACACTGCGGAATCAGAACAAAAACGTCCGAATAAGCTTTAGATTGCGTCAGCTGTTGTAAAAGACGCAGTTTTTCAGAATACGCAACGGACGCAGTATTATCGCTGCCACGTCCCTCTGTATCGTGAAAATATACAAGCAAATTGTAGCTACGGCTTTTGTCATAATTCTCCGGTACAAGCAGCCGATAACTCATTTGGCGTAAAGAAGTCGTCGTGCTTTCATAGACCTCAGCTTGCGTGCATGTGGTCAAATCTACACCGTTGACATGCAGCGGCACGTAGCAAACCAGCAGTAGTGCTATAAAGAAAACAACAATATACGTATTACATTTTCTCATGTTGACTGTTCCTTTCGCGTGAATTAGGATTCGCCTTGCTCCCATCGGGCTCGTTTTTGAAATACTGATACAGTGTACAGCGCAGCATACCGTTATATAGTCGTCTGCGTTTATCAGCCTTTCTGCCATAAATTCGCTCAAATTCCGCATCTGCTGTCAAAATATAGATCTGCCAGCGATCCAACGTGCGAAAATGCGCCCCCATCTTCCGATACAGTATCTGCGCCTGGACAGAATCCAGCATTCGCTCACCGTAGGGTGGATTGCAAACAACGGTGCCACGCCGCCCCTGTGTTTGAATTGTCAGCGCATCCTGACAAAAGCAGTGAAGTTGTCCGGCAACGCCCGCACGTGCTGCGTTTGCACCAGCAAGTGCCACCATATCCGGGTCAATATCGCTCGCATATACGGTAAAATCACTGGAACACCGCGCTGCGCGCGCCTCTTCCCGCGCACGGGGAAACAACGTATGCGGCAGCGCATCAAACGACTCCGCCGCAAAACTGCGGCCAAGCCCCGGCGCTGTATTGGTCATCAAAAGTGCAGCTTCGATTGCAATTGTACCACTCCCGCAAAAAGGATCCCAAAACAACACCTCCGCACGTGGCCTTGCCAGGCGGGCAATGGCTGCTGCCAGCGTTTCCCGCAGCGGTGCCTCCCCCGCGTGTTGACGCCAACCACGTTTGTGCAACGGCGTACCGGATAGATCAATCATCAAATCTGCCTGATCACGCAAAATAAAAAACACTATCTGATATTTTGCATGCTCTTCAGGAAACCATTGTATCCCATAATGCGCACCTAATCGATCCACAACCGCTTTTTTGACTATCTTTTGACAGTCCGGCAAACTGAACAAGCGGCTCTTGAGAGCATGTCCGCTGACCGGAAATGCGTCCTCAGGCCCGATCCAATCTTCCCAGGGCAGCGCGCGACAGCCATCATATAGCTGTGTAAAACTTTCCGCTGTAAAAGTACCAAGCAGCAAATACAGCCGTTCCGCATACCGTAACCAAATATTGCACCTTGCTATTGCTTCCAAAGAACCGCGAAAGGTAACCCTGCCGTCAATCGTGGAAAGCCGCTCATATCCCAGCGCATCGATTTCCGCGCCAAGCAGGCTTTCCAGTCCAAACAGACAAGTTGCTACCAAAGTAACCATTGTCTGTGCCATTTTTTATCCCTGCTCCAAAATATCTGCAATTCTGCGGCACGCATATCCGTCTCCATAAGGATTGGACGCCGTTGCCATCGCATGGTACGCCTGTGAGTCCTCCAAAAGCGTTTTAAAGTTCCGATATATAGTTTGCTCATCGGTTCCGACCAGCTTTAGTGTCCCTGCCTGTATCCCTTCCGGTCGTTCCGTGGTGTCCCGCATAACGAGTACCGGTTTCCCAAGCGAAGGCGCCTCCTCCTGAATTCCACCGGAATCCGTCAGAATCAGATAGCTTCGCGCCATAATATTATGGCAATCTAAAACCTCCAGCGGATCAATTATATGAATCCGGTCACAATTTCCAAGCTCTTCTGCAGCTGCGGCCCGTACAACGGGATTCATATGAATTGGATAAAGCGCTTTCACATCCGGATGTTCTTCCATCACGCGACGGATCGCACGAAACATATGATGCATCGGTTCTCCTAAATTTTCCCGCCGGTGTGCGGTAATCAAAATCAGCCGCGCCCCTTCTGCCCAGCGCAATTCCGGATGTGTATAATCGTCGCGCACGGTTGTACGCAACGCGTCAATTGCCGTATTTCCCGTTACATAAATACTGTCTGCTTTTTTCCCTTCTTTGAGCAAATGTTCACGTGCCAGCGCCGTCGGTGCAAAATGATATTTCGCCACAATGGAAACAGCCTGCCGGTTAAACTCCTCCGGATACGGAGAATAGATATCGTAAGTACGCAAACCGGCCTCCACGTGTCCTACTGGAATTTGCAGATAAAAACATGCAAGCGCCGTCGCAAACGTGGTAGAAGTGTCTCCATGCACAAGCACTACATCCGGTTTTTCCTTTTCCAATACAGCACGGATGCTGTTTAATATTCCAACGGTAATATCAAACAGCGTCTGCTTTTCCTTCATAATCGACAAATCATAATCCGGTTCAACCGCAAACGCATGCAAAACCTGATCCAGCATTTGCCGATGCTGACCGGTTACACAGACAAGCGTTCGCAGCGAAGCACGGCTTTTCAGCTCTTGTACCAACGGGCACATTTTTATGGCCTCCGGGCGGGTGCCAAATACAAGCATAATAGTTTTCATCCAATTTTCCCTCTCTTTTTTCTTAAGTTGTAGCACCGTTGCCCGGTGCAATCGCACACAGTATCCGCTCCAGCAACAACTGTTTTGGAAGCATAGTATATTTCATTTGATAATCGATTTTTGCAGCATACGAAACCAGCTCCTGCAGTTCCTCTATACGATAATTGACAAGCCCGCGCTGCAAAATGGCAACCCTGCCCGGTTTCATATGAAACATTTTCGCAATCTGTGCAGGTGCATATCCGTCTGCCACAGCACAAGCAACGCGATGCAAATCCAGCAGCACGCCAAGCACCTGTGCAAATATCTGAATTTCATCTGCTCGGTCGCGTCTTGCCAAACGATACTCCATAAACGCTTGGTCTACACGTCGGCGCAAAATTGCATCTGAAAGACCAAATGCCTGCCCTTGCAGATTATACGGGCAAATAAACTGTACCGACTGCGGCGTTGCTTCCTTGTTTCCCGTCGCCTTGACATAGGCGCAAACCTTGCCGATTTCGCCGTCTAATGCATCCATATGCCGCCCAACTCTGTCAAGCAACATTGTCACAGTCTGCACATCGGCTTCTATTCCCTGCTTTTGAAAGTGTCTTCGACACCACGGAATCAGTTTTTCCCGCGGCTGTAAAGAAAACACATACGGTGTACAAACAGCGCAAAGTGCTTTCCATAATGGCGACTGTAAAGCACGATAATCCTGTGTGGGAAGCTCTTCTTCGCTCAAAAGCATGACAAACGCTGTATCTTGCTGCTGCATAATATCGGAAAGCAGCGTGCAAAAAGCATCCAACTCTGTACGACGCATCTCACGCAACATAGGCTCCGAGAGCTCTACCAACTTCACCGGGCCACATACCGGTAAACTTGCAAAGGCGCGCTCCAGCCGCCTAAGCAGCGGTTCTTCCGTTTTATCACTTCCACGCAAACGAATATGGTCAAACATTCGTGCGCTTTCATCCGGCACCAGGCGATCTCGCAACCGTTCCAAATAATATCGCTTGAGATACTCCTCCTCGCCACACAGGAAAAAGCAGCCGCATGGCATCTGCTCTGCCCGCAGTTGCCTTTGAAGACGTGCAGAAGCGTCTTCTTCTTTCTTGTAAGCAGCCAAGCACCCTCACCTCCTGATACGAAGCCGTCGCTGTTTGCCTGCGCGGCACTGTCGCATCACATTCCACACAGCCCCCATCATCCAAAGCAGCGAGAGCATAGAAGAACCACCATAACTGAGAAATGGCAGTGTTATCCCAACCACAGGTAAAAGACCTACACACATACCGATATTTTCAACCGCTTGAAAAACCAGCACCGCACCAATGCCAACCAGCAACAGCATCTGCCTGTTTTCCTCAGCACGCCGTGCCGCTCTGAAAATCAACACCAGCAACAGACAAAGCAAAACTAAATACACCATCACTGCAACAAATCCGCCTTCTTCTCCTACAACGGCAAATATCATATCTGTATGGCGTGCCGGCAATGCACTGTCCCGCGTGCTTTGTGATACTGCTCCGTGCAAATATCCCTGGCCTAACAATCCACCGGATGCAATTGCACTTTTTGAACAAAGAACCTGATATCCATACCCGCGTGCATCGGATTCCGGATGAAATCCGACCAAGATCCTCTGCCGCTGATATGTGGAAAGCATATTCCAAAGGAACGGGGAAATTGCCCCTACTGTGACAGCAGCCGCCAGAAAATACCACAGAGAAATGCCGCCCGCCAGTAACATACAGGCGAAAACAAACAAGAAAACCAATGCAGACCCCAAATCTCCCTGTAACACAACCAGAGCAATTATCACACCGCCATGCCCAAGCAGCGTCAAAACCGATAGCGGATGGTTTCGTTTATTCGATATAAAAGACAAATGGGCTGCCAAAGAACAAATGAATCCAAGCTTTACAAACTCCGAGGGCTGTACACTGATCCCGATCACGGGCAAATCAATCCAGTTTCGGTTGCCCTCGCCTCGACCGAGTATAAGCGTTGCCAGTAACAGCACAATCGATAAAGCAAACAATCCCACAGAAAGTTTTTTTCGGTATTTTTGAAAATCAAGCAGCGCTATGCAAAACATACCCATCAGACCAAGCAGCACTGCAACACCTTGTACAAGCATTGGCTTGTTCGTTTCCAAATACCGCGTTGCGGAATAGACCCAGAGCAGCCCATACAGGCAAAGTGCAAGCACGACTGCAAAAAAGAACCATGGCAGCGCTTCAAAGCGCGCCGATACAGACGGCTCCCCGTAGCTTCTTTTCCGCACGCATTTCCCTCCCCTCGGTATGCCCTGGCTTTATGGGTTCTCCGTTTTGACTGTTACGGTATACAGCGTTGCAAACGCCTCATCACACAATGCCTGAACATCTACCTTTGCTTCTTCGCGTTCCACCTTCAAAAGCTCTGGCTTTGTACGCGGATGCCGAGGTGTAAACACGGTACAACAATCCTCGTAGGGTAAAATGGAAAGTTCAAAAGTGTCGATTTTTCTTGCCAGTGTGATAATTTCTTCTTTATCCATTCCAATCAACGGACGAAAAACAGGCATATCTGCCAATACTTCCGTCACACCGATTGCCTCCATGGTTTGACTTGCAACCTGTCCAAGGCTTTCTCCGGTAATAAGGCATTTAGCACCGTTTTTGTGCGCAGTTCGCAACGCGAGACGCATCATAAATCGCCGCAGCAACAGCGTAAAATAATCCTCTTCGCAACATGCACGTAGTTGCTCTTGAATGTGCGTCAGAGAAATAATATGTATGCGTAACGTCCCGCAATAAGCCGAAAGTTTCTCTGCTAACTCCAATACCTTTTCTCTGGCACGTTCTGAAGTATACGGGAAGCTCTCAAAATGCACCGCATCCAAACGAACGCCACGCTTTGCCATCATGTACCCGGCGACAGGACTGTCGATACCGCCGGAAAGAAGTAAAAGCCCTTGCCCGGAAGACCCAATGGGGATGCCTCCTGCTCCGCGCTGCTCCCCGGCATGGATAAACGCCTCTTCGTCCCGTATTTCTACACGTACCGTAATCTGCGGCGCGTGCACATTCACACAAATCTGGGGGCAAACAGATAAGATTACTTCTCCGCACATGGCACAAAGCTGCGGAGATGTCATGGGAAATGCCTTGTCACTGCGCTTTGCTTCTACCTTAAAAGTTCGATACCCCTGCAAAAGCGTGGGTGCCAACTCGCGCAACGCATCAGAAATCGCCTGTGGATCCTTTGCGACACTGTAAGCCACAGAAACTGCAGTAATCCCAAATACGCGGCGCACCGCTGCAAACGCTCCTTGCACCTCGCAATCGGGTGAAAGCGGACGCAGCATGGCAGTGCTTTGCGCGTGCGTAATATGAAACACACCGTATGGCTTACTGACGCGTGTCAGTTCACGCACCAGCTGTGTCTCAAAGAAACCGCGGTTGGCCCCTTTGAGTGCAATTTCTCCGTATTTGCATAAGATGATTTGTTCCATTTTGTGATCCTTTCACTTGGATATTCTATGGGGTTTGCGCTGTACCGTCTTCTGCCGGCGCAGTAACAGAGGTGCTTGTATACGAGGTCAGCACCATAACACGATAAATGTCATTCACCGCCTGCCCAAGTTCAATAACTGCATAAACCTGCAGCGTTTGTGCGTCGGCGCACAGCTCACGTACGGTTCCGATATACAGGCCCGCAGGATAAATGCTGCTTCCGCCCGCAGTTTGAACAATCTCTCCCGGCTGTAGCTGTGTCTCCGTTAACAACCGGTTCATACGACACAGCCCTTGTGCATTTAGAGTCATGTCTCCCTCCAAAAGACCTGTCTGACCGCTTTGTGGTGCAGAAACAGCAACCACAGTACGACTGTCTGTCAGGGCACGAACCCGACAATAATCCGGTGCAACATCAAATACGTATCCAACCAAGCCAAGATCCGTCAAAACCGGCATGTTGATATCAATACCGGCGTTTGTTCCGCGATCCAACGTATAAACCACGCTGTAATTTTCATTCTCTACCGAAGCAACCGTGGCAACCGTAAAACTCCAATCCTGGTGTGCCTGTTTCAGCTCCAACAGCTTGGATAGTGCTTCGTTTTCTTGCTGCAATCCCCGCGCTCGCGCTAATTCAGCGTCACTTCGTATTTTCTCCGCCTGTAACATACGAATTTGTGCAAGCAAATTTTCGCGATCTGTAAACAAATCCCCCACTTGCAGTAACTTTTGCTTACAAAAGGAAAGCCCCTTTTGCGCTCCCAATAGCGCGCTTTGCAGGCCCTGCCGTATATATCCGCCGCTGCCCGTTAGATAAAACACAGAGGGCACAGCACACACAAGTGAAGCAATGATCAAAAGACTCAAAAAAGTTTTTGTGGCGGTCCTTTTTCTACCGGCAAATTTATGCCTACGCCGCATTCGTTCTCCGCCTCCTCGGTTCTTCATTTGGCCTGCAGGTGAAACAAGCGCTGCAAATCTCCCTTGTAAGAGAGCATTTTGGCAAGCCCCGCTGCCGTGCAGTCCGCTGCCGCCGATGCAATCTGTACCGGCGTATGACAGCGTGTTGCCAAGTAGCTGTCGATGCCGCGCAGTAATGCGCCACCGCCACTGAGACAAATGCCATCCTGCAAGATGTCTGCCACCATTTCAGGCGGTGTATCTTCCAGTACTCTGCATGCTCCTTCTGCAATCGTCGAGGCAACTTCCTGCAGCGGCGTAACCAGCTCCGCGGTGCGGAGCAGCTGCATCATCGGCAAGCCACTAACCGCATTTCTGCCATACAATTCTGTTTGTATATCTTCCGCCGCCATGTCAACTGCGCCGATCTTCTCCTTAAGTTGTCTTGCCATTCCGGCATCCACAACCATTCCGTAAGTGCGCCGCAAATATCCTTCCAACTCCGCGTCAAACGCGTCTCCCGCCGTACGCAAAGATTCTGAAGCAACTACACAGCCCATACTGATAACAGCAATTTCTGTCGTGCCTGCACCGATATCGATAATCATATTTCCGCGCGCCTGCGTCACCTTCATGCCTGCCCCGGCGGCAGCCAACAGTGCTTGCTCAACAAAAAGAACATCTTTTGCGCCTGCGTCGCAGATGATCTCTTCCAAAGCAAGCCGCTCAATTTCTGTCGTACGACCAGCAACACCGCAAAGAACGCTCTTTTTACCTGGCAAAGTGCCGGCCGCACGATTGAGATATTCATACAGCATTGCACACGCTTCATCGCAGTGCACAACAGAACCGTACCGAACAGGATAACATATACTCAGTTCTTCCGGCGTTTTACCAATCATCTGCGCCGCCTTTTCACCCACGGCAACCATTTCCTCTTCCTCTTCATTCAGCAATACAACCGTCGGCTCGCATAGCACAGTTCCCCTGCCACGCAACACAATCGCGGTTCTGCTTGAGCCAAGATCCAGTCCGATATTTCTTGCCATTGCTCTACCTCGCTCCGTTTTCTGCCGGTACCCGGCTCTGCCACGCCGACAAACGCACACCAAACTGCTGCTGCAGCATCTGCTGCAGCAGTGTGATCGGCAAGCCAATCACATTGTAAAAGTCACCCTCGATCCTGTCTACAAAAAGACTCCCCCGGCCCTGAATTGCATAAGCGCCTGCTTTGTCTATCGGTTCTCCCGCGGCAACATAAAATTTTCTTTCCTGCTCAGTGATCGCACGCATGTGTACAACCGTACAGGCAGCCTCGCTGATAGAACGATCTGCATGTAATACAGTCAGCCCGGTATACACTTGGTGTGCACGCCCGCTCAAAACCCGCAGCATATCAGACGCTTCTGCAAGATCTCGCGGTTTGCCAAGGATTCGGTCATCCACACTAACCACCGTGTCAGCGCCCAATACATACGCATCATCCGGCCACACTACTCCGTGATACAGTTTCTGCGCAACCGCTTGCGCCTTTTGGGCAGAAAGCAAGCAAACCGTCTCACGGGGTGGTGTTCCCTGCGGAACAAATTCAGGAGTATCCTGCGTCACAATCTCAAAAGGAACGCCAAGCATCGTCAAAATCTCACGACGGCGCGGAGATTTGGAAGCAAGTATCAGACGCATGCGCATCCCCCCGTTCCAGTCGAGCCAAATCCACCACCACCGCGCTCCGTTGACGGCAAACTGTCACATTCTTTAAAAGCAACTGTATAATACGGGAAGAAACCAATCTGCGCAAATCGCTCGCCTGGTATCAAAGTCAAAGGTGCCTTTCCCAGGTTAACAACTGCAACAAGCACCTCTCCCCGATAATCGCTATCGATAACACCCACACCGTTAGATAACGCCAACCCCTCTCGATGCGCCAAACCGCTGCGGGCAAACACCAAACACACCATCCCCTGCGGCATAGCAAGTGCAAAACCGGTGGGGACCCGTACACGTTCCCCAGGCTGTATGGTCAACGGTGCATCTATACATGCACATACATCCATGCCACATGCGCCTGGGGTCGCATATGCCGGAAGATTCACTGCTGGATGCAGTCGCTGAATTTTGACTTCACTTTCCCTCATTTTTTTCTCTTTCCGCATTCGCCTTGCCTGCATTTATAGCGGGCACGCGGTGCACTTTGTTGATATTTTTAACTGGTTGAGCACTCTTTCGAATCCCCATCCGCCGAAAGTTGCCTACAGGAGGTGCCTGTGTTTGCAATGCGAGCAAAATTTGTTCGCAAACATCGCGATTTTCTGTTGTAAACAAAAGAGAAAATACGCTGGCACCGGCTCGCCGCAGCGCCTGCTGCTGATCCAGCAAATACGTAGGCACACTGTTACACAACAAATTTCGGTGCGGTGCAACACGAAATATAGGAAATGCAGCACCGTGCCGGTCACGCAAGATACCATACGGCTGTTTGTCGCACCGGGTACAATGCGCAGCCTTCGAACGCATAATGCAACGCTCCAGCAACATCAATGGCAAAGCTCCATACAGGGTAACACCTTTGGGAATCGAAAAGTCCACCGCAGCAAAGGCCTGTTCGGAAAGCTCCGGGCTCAGTATGCAATCACAAAGCCCCAATGCACCGTATGCAGCAAGTGCACCGCTGTTTGTTACGCCGAGGATAGAAGCTCCGTGCGGAATCAGTCCCGCTTCGCGGCATACGGAGAGCGCAGAAAGACTGGTAACCAATCCATGAACCGCCCCCATTTCCTTGGCGCGACGCAAACGACGCAAAAGCGGCTCTGCTTGTGCATCAAACAGCACCGGCGGTAATATAACACCGTTTCCGCCGACGGCTGCGGCCTCATCCGTTTCAAAAGCCTCCACCGGTAAAAAACGGATGGCAAGTAATCGGCATGCCGATGGTGGAACTTGTGATACCCTATAAAAAACACCATAGTAGAGAGGCGTGGCAGTGCCTGCTGCATTATCCGCCGTGCTCTTTGCCTGCGGAAACGTAAAGGGCACCAACGGTGCAACTTGTGCAGGCCGTGAAAAAGCCAACAACTTTGCCTGCAGATTTTCCAGCGCGCCACGCCGCAAAGAACTCAACGCCGCAGGCGGCACTGACAAATCCGAGGCAAGCTGAATTTGCACCTTTTCAGCACGATACCACGTGCCCCCAAAAGCGCACAACTTTTCTTGCACAAATGCCGGCTGCAAAGGTGCTGTTCGCGCTTTTTGTGGCACTTGACCGATACTGCTTCCCTGTATGCCGTCCGACTGCAGTGTCAGTGTCATCGCTTCGTCAGACACAATTCGTGCCTGTACCGTCAAAGGGATCCGCGGCGGATTCCAACCGGCAGCCGGCTGCGACTGTGCCATTCTTGAAGCTGCTTTATCTGCCTCAGTGCGAACACCGCCCATATCTGCGTATGACTTGCCGGTATAATATGCATCGGTAAAACCACTACGGGAAAACAGTTTTGCAAGAGATGCAACCTCCTCGGGCGTTGCGTCTCTGCGTTCATCCAAAAGAGTGCGATACAAACGTGTGACACCGTATACATACGCCGGGCTCTTCATCCGACCCTCAATCTTCAACGCAGCTGCCCCGCTCTTTGAAAGTGCCCGCATATGCCCCGCAAGACAAAGGTCTTTCAAAGAAAGCGCATATGCGTCACTGCACCCCACCACACGGCAAGGCAGTCGGCAAGGCTGTGCACATTGCCCACGATTGCCGCTTCTGCCGCCAACCATGGCACTGAACAAGCAACTGCCGGATCGTGCAACGCAAAGCGCACCGTGCACAAAGATCTCCGTCTCTATCGGACTTTCTTGACAAAGCCGTGCAAGCGACGTCCACGGCAACTCACGTGCTGCAACCATACGGGAGAAACCAAGACTCGCTAAAAGCGAAGCACAGCGCACAGAATGGCCACCGCATTGTGTGCTTGCATGTAGTACGGCATGGGGAAAAGCCCGATGCACAGCCGCAGCTACACCAAGGTCAGCAATAATCAGTGCATCCGCGCCGGCCAAAAGCAATCGCTCCGCGCAACGCAACTGCTCCGAAAGGTCCCTCTCTTCGGCAAGCGTGTTCAGCGTTATGTTGCTTTGCACGCCAAACGCACGACATTTTGCAATGGCATCCGTCAGTTCCGCATCTGCAAAATTTCCGGCAAACATGCGGGCATTAAATGTTTGTGCACCGAAATATACCGCGTCTGCTCCCCCCGCAATCGCCGCATCCAGTGCTGCCGGCGAACCTGCAGGCGCCAACAGCGCCGGTAAATGTCTGCCTCCGTTCATTGCCTGCTTTTTTTGCCGGCAAGCTTTTCGTTTTCTATGCGCAGAATCTCCAAATCCAGCCTGTCCGTTTCTATCTGCTTATGCAACGCCGCAAGTTCCATGGTTGCCTTCTCACGCTGGTCAAACTGATCCAGCAAACACAGCAGCGCCGCCTGTAATTTGCTGCAAGCGGGTGCCTGACTGAGCATTTGCGCCAATGTATTGTTGATACGCTGTGCCAAAGCCTCCACGTATGCGGGCTCGTAATCTGTGCCGAAGCGCAGCGTAACACCGGCAATACTAACCTGACAGGTATTTTTCATATGGTATTCAGTCCTTTCCCAAAAGGCTCTGCTTTTTGCGCAAAGAGGCGCATGAACCCATTTACGCTATATTATACAACATTCTTCTTGGATTGAAAAGCCCTTTTGACAAAAAAACGCCCCTGTGCGGCGGTTTTGTGCCGCATCAGGGGCAATTTCGAGCATACCGTACTTATACAAGCTTGATCTGCAGAGATCCGAGATTGTTTTCACCTACAATTGTTAAAGCAGGTGCGTCTTGGGCAGGCGGCGTCTGCGGCTTTGCTTGCTGTACACTGCCCATGGAGTTTTCCACGGAGGTTGTGATCTGCCATTGCGCAGGAACATATAAAACCATGGAACCCATATTGTTATCCACATGTAATATACCGCCGCCCGCATACTCTTGCGTATTTGTAAAATAGACCGCACACATCCCCATATTATTTTCTGCAAAAAATTCTCCACCGTTGAAGGAACGGCAATCGATATACTTTTTTGTATTTCCGAAATGTCCACCGTCCAACACATGCCCTGAGCCACTACGGTGCTTGCCGCGTCTGCGAAGCATACCAACTCCCCAAGTCAACAATAGCGCACAAAGCAACAACAACCACGGAGAAATCAACTGCTCTGTCGGCGCATGGCAAGCTCGGGCAATTGGCACTTCAAACAGCCAAAAAAGAATTGCCAGCGGGAAAAAAATTCCTTCGGGATGCCGTTTGCATAAAGCGCTCACTGCAAAAAACAGACAAGCTGCGCCCAGAATCATCTGCCATGCACCAATTCCGGCAAAATCCAACAACCCATAGCTTCCGGCAACAGCACACCCAAAAATCAAAATCGCCAAAAAAATCAGCAAAATAGCGTTTACAATTCTCTTTTTCATGTTTGTTTTCTCCTTTCTCAAAAGCGCACCGCGTCAATGCGCTCCATCATCGCTTTATAATACATACGGGATGCAAATGCCTTCTTCTCACTGTTGCAAAAAGAAATCTCTGCTCCTCCACTGAGAGATCTTGTCACGGCACTGATTGCGCTGACATTTAAAATGCATGCCTTGGCACAACGTACAAAAGTGTGTGGCAATAGCTGTTCCAGTTCATACAGGCGTAGCTCCGTTGTGTATATCTGCATCGCCGTATGCACCGCTGTGCGGTGCTCGCCGCTTTCAAAAAAAAGAATCGTCTCAAACGGCACGTAATACTCCGTATCCCCTCTGTACAGCTTCATCTCTGCCTTTTCCACAAGCAAATCCGATGCCCATTTTTGCAGCCGGAGCGCTTGCGCATTCAACTCCCGCACGCGCAGCACCAATTCCTCCTCTGCCCCAGGATCAACCTCAAGACGAAACTTCATCGCCGTGCTGTCTCCTTTCCTCTGCGTTATGTTGATTGTAACAAAGTGTGTGCAAAATTGCAATATAATTTTCCAAGTGGTCGTTTTTTGGCGCTGAGCGGTCAAAAAAACGCCTACAATGTACGAAGGAAACAAGAACGTAATCGTCTGCTTGATACTCGCCGGATGAATATTACAAAACCGCTTACTTTTCAAGCGGCGTTTCCCTCCGCTTTGGGTCGTCTGTGCAAATTGTATAAATCTTGAATCTGACCGGATCGGATGCTTCGTTTATTCCAGTCATTGCCGAACGCAAACAGCCATATTGACATTTTGGCGATACCGAGTGATCATTTCCGGGATCAAGCTACTGATACTCCCCGCTTTTTTATCCGGTAGAGTTGATCTCTTTTGGGCCCCAGCTTTATAATCTGCATCCGCCCGTTTGCTTAAAACTCTGTCTGTTCAGGGCTGTTTGTTCGATCCTTCGTAATGCAGAACGGCTCGAATTTTTCTGCAATTTGCATTGTTCTACCTGCTTTGAAAAGAAGTATAAAAAACAGAAAAAAATAACGGGTGCTCGGCTTTGTCTCCGAATACCCGTTATCTTGCGTATTAACCACGCTTGATAGATGTAAAGTCTGCGTTTTCGAAATCTTTCCGGTAGGCACCTTGGTAAAAGGCCTGCTCTTTCCTTGTAATAAACAAACTCAAGCCGCAGTGTCCGCAGTTGATGCATCTTTTACAATTTCATTATTTTCGAACTGTCCGGTATAGGTTCTGCCGCTGGCAAAACGATAGGTTCCCTGCCCGCTGATCGCGTTGTCACGGAATTCCCCTTCGTATTCGTCCCCTGCAGCCCAGGTGTATTTTCCCTGACCGGTTCGAGCATCATCTACAAAAGTGCCGACATAGATATCGCCGTTGGCATACCGAAACGTTCCTTGACCGTTTTTCAGATCATCAACAAAAGTACCAACGTACGAGGAACCATCTGCCCAATGATATTCTCCTTGGCCGTTTTTCTTATCATTTGAAAATTCTCCCTCATAATAAGAACCGTCCGCCCAGGTAATTTTTCCGGTACCCTGTTTCTTTCCTTCAGAAAACGTTCCTTCGTATCTGTCTCCGTTGGCATAGGTGTATACCCCCATTCCGGAGAACAATCCGTCTTTAAAACCGCCAACATAGGTGTCCCCATTCGCACAGCACAGCGTGCCATCTCCCTCCATGCGCAAAGAAGAAGATAAAGCACCCGTGTATACGGCACCGTCCGAAAACGTCACTTCGTTCTTTTCACGGTCCACTTTTGCAGTTGTTCCGTCAGAGTAGAACAAGTCCCCTTTAGTCGGTGTTTTGTTATCGTCCACATAGCCAAAAAACTTCACATATCCGCCGATCTGTGTATTGATCTTTACATAGGTCAAACCAAGACCGTAATGAAAAAAAGCAAACACCAGCACAACGCAAAGCGCCGCAGCACCAACCGTTATCAAAACGATATTACTCGTGCTCATTCGCTTTTTCCGCCTGGCAGGCTTTCGGTTGGGATCATATTCGTAGGTCATCCTGCTTCTCCTTTCCCTCTGCCGCACGCCTCAGCGGCTCTGCAGCGCCTCGAAAACATCTTTACCATATTGCACAAGATACGGCTCTATAAACAGCAACAATGCTACGAAAAGCAATACCAGCACAATCGTTAAAAGTACCGCGCCAAGCCCGCTGCCCTTTCCCCGGTACGCATGCTGTGCGCGCTGCACATGCTCAGGCGGGATATATAGTTGCCTATCGGCAAGACAATTTCCTTCCCCAGTGCAAGCCACCGACGACACCACATACCAAAGCGGACTGCGGCGCCGTAACGCAAAACGGCAAAGGGGACTGCCCGCAAGCCCCGCACTTTTTAATGTTTGTGCACTGTCCGGATCCGTTGCACCGCTTTGCAAAAGATAACGCACCAGTCTGCCTACGCCGTTTTTCTCTGCAAAAGCGGCAAACGCAGCTGCAATCGCACCAATGCCAAAGCATACGATGACAAAGCACATCGTATCGTTGCGTGTTTCAAAAAATACACGTAATGCATCTTTCCACATTTCCCATTCGGCCACAAGCAATACTCCTTCCAAGATCTGTATTTATCCTAAGAAGTTATTTCCGAATGACGTCACACCCGATATATCGACGCAGCACTTCCGGTACAGTTACACTGCCGTCACAGTTTTGATTTTGTTCGACCAATGCAGGCAGTATCCGCGAAGTTGCAAGGCCGGAACCATTGAGCGTATGCACATACTCAATTTGTCCACCCGCTCGCTTAACTCGCATCATGCCGCGGCGCGCTTGATAATCGCGGGCGTTGGAGACGGAAGAAACCTCTTTATAGCCATTCATAGAGGGAATTTGAATTTCTATATCATATGTGCGAGCCATGGATGCAGAGCAATCTTCTGCTGCCAGCTTAACAGTACGAAAATGGAAACCCAGACCTTTGACAAGATTTTCCGCATTCTCTACCAACTGCTCAAAAGCTTCATCGGATTGCTCCGGCAAAGTATACTGCACCATCTCCACCTTGTTAAACTGATGCCCACGCACCATACCTCGCTCATCTGCCCGGTAAGAACCTGCCTCACGGCGGAAGCAAGGAGTGTAAGATATATACTTCTTCGGCAGGTCTGCTTCGTTCAGAATTTCATCACGGTGCAAGGAAACCAACGCCGTTTCTGCAGTCGGCAGCATAAAGCGCCGACGGTCATCTTCCGCCGTTTCCAACCAATACACCTCGTCTTGAAACTTCGGAAACTGCCCCGCCGTCAGGCCGCATTCGTATCCCAACATATGCGGTACCAGAACAAGCTCATAGCCGTTGGAGATGTGCGTGTCAATAAAGTAATTCAAAAGAGCCCATTCCAGACGCGCTCCCATGCCGCGATAAATCCAAAAACCGGAACCCGACAGCTTTGTTCCGCGCTTATAGTCAATTAACCCAAGCTCTGTGCAAAGTTCTACATGATTTTTCGGTACAAAATCGAACTGATGCGGCGTACCGAAATACCGCAGGGGCTGGTTGTTTTCCTTACCACCCGGCAAAAGATCATCATCCGGCAGGTTCGGCAACCCTAACATATACCCATCCAACTGCACCTGTACGGTCCGCAGCTCTTCATCTATTGCCTTGGTGCGCTCTCCAAGCTGCTTGAGCTGCGCAAATATCGGAGAAAGATCTCGTCCATCTTTTTTATACTGCGGAATTAATTTGTTCGTAGCATTCTGTTCTGTTTTCAGTGCCTGTCCCTGTGCAATCAGTGCACGGCGCTGCTCGTCCAGTTGCAAGATCGCAGCAATATCTTCCCGAGCGTCTTTCCCCTTTTTGGCAAGACGGGAGATGACCTGCTCCGGATTGTCTTTAATATATTTTATGTCCAGCATATTTGCACCTCTTATCCGTATTCGGCCTGTCATTATCGGTTTTCACCGGCAAAAAAATCCGCGCCGCAAAGCTGCCGCAGCAGCGCTTCCAAATCATCCGTATTCTCATATGAAAGTGTCATAAAGCGACGCTTTCCCTGTTGCACAATGTGCACTTGTCTCTCCATGCGCTGTGACGCCCGCTGTGCGATTTCTCGCAAATAGGTCTGTGTCATACGCTGCTGTAAATCAACGGTTTTTGGCTGCTGGGCAGCCTCTTGTGCAGCACGATTACGCTTTTGAGCCAACGCCTTCGCAGCACTTTCCGCTGCACGCACTGAAAGCGAACGTGCCACAATAAGATCGGCAAGCGTTTGCCTGTCTTGCTCACATGCACAGGAAAGAATGGCACGTGCATGCCCCGGCGTGATAACACCTGTTTCCACAAGCGGCAGAAGCGTCGGCGGCAGTTCCAACAGCCGTAACGCATTAGCAACCGCGCTGCGGCTCTTTCCCACACGCTGTGCAATCTGTTGCTGCGTCATAGAAAACCGTTGCCCCAGCTCTGCATATGCCTGTGCCTCTTCCAACGGGTTTAAATCCTCTCGCTGTAAATTTTCGACCAATGCTGCCTGTGCTGCATGCGCATCATCCAGCTCCAAAATGACAACCGGAACTTCCGTCAGCCCCGCAAGGCGCGCAGCACGCCACCGCCTTTCGCCGGCCACAATTTGGTACCTTTCATCTCCCGGACGCAGAGAACGCACCGCTATCGGCTGAATTACACCATTTTCACGAATTGAATCTGCCAACGCTTGCAGCGCGTCTTCGTCAAACACCCGCCGAGGCTGCGACGGATTCGGTTCAATACGTGCAATCGGCAAAAGAGTACTGCCGCTCGAAGCCTCTGTTTCATTCTCCAAGAAAACCGCATCCAGGCCCCTGCCAAGCGTCGACTTCTTTCCAGCCATACTTTCCCTCCAATCAAATCCGTTCCATCAGCTCCTGCGCTACCTTCAAATACAGTTCCGCTCCTTTAGAATGGCGGTCATAATAATACACAGGCATCCCGAAACTCGGCGCCTCGCTGAGCTTTACGTTACGTGCAATCGGCGTTGCAAAAAGCTTATCCTTGTAGTATCGTTTTAATTCGTCTAAAACGGACTGTGAGTGGTTCAGCCTGCCATTGTACATAGTAATCAAAATACCAACCAGATACAGCTGCGGATTATACAACGTACGAATCCGCTTCACCGTCATCATCAGCTGCCCAAGCCCCTCCAACGAATAGTATTCGCATTGCAAGGGCACCAGCACCCCGTCTGCAGCACAAAGCGCATTCATCGTCAAAATGCCAAGCGAAGGCGGACAATCCACAAAAATGTAATCAAACTGATCCCGCACCCCCGCAAGCGCTTCCCGCAGCCGCGCTTCCCGGCCTTCCGCACTTACCAGTTCAAACTCGGCACCGGCAAGAGAAATATTTGCCGGTGCAATCCAGAGATTGTCAAACTTTGTTTTATAAATCGCATTTTCCAAAGGACAGCGGTGAATGAGCACATCGTATACGGTACTGCCAAGCTCCTTTTTGAGTATGCCGAACCCCGTTGTGGTATTGCCCTGCGGGTCGACATCTACCATGAGCACCTTCTTGCCCAAAATTCCGACAGAGGCAGCAATATTGACAGCAGAGGTCGTTTTACCGACACCGCCCTTTTGATTGGTAAATGCCACAATCTTCCCCACAAAGCCGCCCCCCTTTCCGTGTGGCTATGACAACACACAGGCTGTCCCTTTCGGTTATGTTACAGTATGGTTACTTATTTATGCTCTGTCTGCACTGCCAAACAGCGTAATCTTCTCGCACACCGTCTGCTCAATCGCTTCTACACCGGGCGCTAGCAACTTTCTGGGATCAAATCCTTTGCCAACCAAATCTTTTCCTTGCTCAATATAGGCACGCGTTGCCGCGGCAAACGCAAGCTGACACTCCGTGTTCACATTGATTTTGGAAACACCCAAATCCACTGCTTTGCGAATCATATCGTCCGGAATACCTGTACCGCCGTGCAAAACAAGCGGCATACTGCCCACTTTCTCGGAAACGGCAGCAAGCGTTTCAAACGAAAGACCTTTCCAGTTTTCGGGATACTTACCGTGGATATTGCCAATACCGGCCGCTAGCATCGTTACACCCAGATCAGCAATCATTTTGCATTCATCCGGATCTGCGCATTCACCTGTGCCAATCACACCGTCTTCTTCGCCGCCGATAGCCCCGACTTCCGCTTCCAAAGAAAGGCCTTTTTCCCGCGTGATGCGAACCAACTCCCGTGTTTTTTCAATATTTTCCGCAATCGGATAATGGGAACCATCAAACATAACAGAAGAAAAACCGGCCTCAATGCAAGCCAGGCACCCCTCATAGGTCCCATGGTCTAAATGCAGCGCCACAGGAACGGTAATATGCAAAGACTCTACCATTGCCTTTACCATATCCGCCACCGTTTTAAATCCGCACATATACTTGCCCGCCCCCTCGGATACACCGAGAATGACCGGAGAGCGCATTTGCTGCGCTGTCAGCAGAATGGCCTTGGTCCATTCCAGATTATTGATGTTAAACTGCCCAACGGCATAATGTCCCTGTTTTGCCCGGGTCAGCATTTCCTTCGCAGATACCAACATTGTTTCATCCATCCTTCTTTGTAATATAAAATCCGCTCTGCGGTTTTATTGTACCGCTTTTTTGCTGCATTGTGTGGCTTTGAAAAGAACGTTTTGCAAATTTTTCAAAAATGCCCCTTTGCAGCCGATACACAATATAGAATTATAGCATTTTTACAGGTGGATTGCAATACTTTTTTGCAATCTCCTCTCACCGCTTCCAACCAAAAGCGTCCGCAACCCGCTGCATGCTCTGCAATCGGGCGCGGACACTCTGTCTTGTACCTTACGGCTTGATCATTTCAAGCGCATTCTCCCACAAAGGATACGGTGAAACAGGCACGTCGAAAACAGAAAGCCCAATATGGGCCGTTGTCTGTGCCGCAAAACCGGTTTTGCCGGCGCCGCCCAGCACATCTCCCTTGCAAACCGTATCGCCAACTTGAACGCCGGTCGTAGAAAGATGACAATACCAACTCTTCAGGCCGAGCCCGTGATCGATCACAACAGTGTTTCCGGAAAGATCCGTAGCTCCAACAAACACCACAACGCCATCGTTCACAGCGCTCACAGGAGCCCCTTGGGAAAGCAAATAATCAACCCCTTGATGCCGGTAGGAAGCCCCGTTGTTAATCACTTTGGTCAACCCAAAACCTACATACAGCTGTGCATCCGCACCAACACCCTGTCCGAATAGCCCATAAAACATCGCCCCCTGCTTGACGGTGACATCCTTTGCGACGGGACGCATATCCGCCTCAAAGCGAGCCAATGTATTTTCCGTACGAGTGGCGCTGACAATGGAGGCATCCATCGTCAAATTGACCGTTCGGAAAGTTTTGTCCTTTACGAGCACGTCAAAGCTTTGCGATACGCCGTCTGACTCCAGCGTCATAGTATATTTTCCTGCTGATAACTCATAACTGATCGGTATCAGGGCACGGTAATACTCGCCATCCGGCAAAAACACGGGCGTATAATTGATTGCGGGCTCCGAGCGGAAAAAGATTTCGGCTCCTTGGGCAATATTTTTTGCAGTGATCATAAAGAAATCGCCGGGGTAAAATTCCGCTTGGTTGGAGTAGGTCGCGAAAAAGGACGGCGGCGTGTTAACCTTTGCCTTGAAATCATACACAGCGCTGCCTTGTCCGTTCTTGCCCTCGGTCTCATACCATTTGGCTTCCACATGAAAATATAAATCTCTGCTTTCCGTGATTTGCAGATTTACAATGTTTGCATAAGTATCGTTGAACAATTCCGTCTGGCCGTCTGTAATTTGCACCGTAAACAGATCCGGCTCGACGTCGAACTGCATGGAAAGCTTGGCATTGATCGTATACGCAAGTACATCTTCCGTGGTTTGTTCAGTTACAGCAGCATACGTTCCGCTGAAACGTTTATAGCGCCACTGATAGGTATGTGGCACAACCGTCTCCGTGCCGATTGTGAGCGTCGGATTTTTTGCCCCCTCATACAGGCATGCGGCAAACGGAGCATCCGTAAAGTCTGACGCGCTTTGTACTGTTAGTTTATATGCCTTACCCTGCGTATCCTGCATATAAGCCTGGTTTGGATCCGCTCCAACATAGTATGTATAGGTGTTTACCTTATTGTAGCTATGGTATACAGCGGTGAAAGGAGCAGTGGCGGCAATCGCTTCCGGCACAGCGGAAACTTCCTTGGCGCTCTCATTGATGGCAATCAGCGCGGCAATCTGTTCTTTATCCTGCGCCTGACTCTTATCGTATGTATACACACCACCCGCAGGGTCCGTAATTTGCAGTTTTGCAACGGAACGCAACTCCACCGGATGCCGCACCGCATGCACATACGTGAAAATAGCAAGATAAGTCGGAATCAGGAGTAAGAGCACAAGCAGAACGGTTTTTACTTTGCTGTTCATATACACTCCTTCGGCTGCCGGCCGCATACGGTCTTTGCAACGAACCAAACAACCTATCTTTCGATAACATGATACAATTATTATAGCTCACAGTATTAGAAAATGCAAGAGGAAATTTCCGCCCCAGGCGGAACCATGCGAAAGCTCTTGCGTTTTTTATGTAGATATGCTATACTGTGTATACCGACAAACAGAGTAGAAAGCGGTGCGTTAAGTGCTTGCGGGACGGGGAGTTGCCCGCAGGACAAAAGGGGCTTTTGTGCCTCTGCGATGCCGCTTTTGCATCCCGCTGTTGCAGCACCCTTTTTGTGCCGCAAGCGACAGGTGTCCGTTTGCCAGAGTTTTTCACAAAAAGGAGTTGTTGCATATGAACGTTTCTTCCCCGACAAATTTGGCATCCGTCTTTTCCGGTGCGTATTGGCGCGAAGCTGTCCTGTTTTTCAAAAACAGACGTGCCGTAGCCGTTCTTGGCGTCCTCACCGCACTGTGCTGTGTACTGTATGCCTTCAGCATTGAGATCCCCATCTTCGGCACCGCACAAAAAATCTCTTTTGCTTATCTTTGCGCAGCAGTCATCGGCATGGTTTTCGGCCCTGTTGCCGCAATTCCCGCAGGGCTTATTATTGACACACTCTCGTTTTTACTGCACCCAAGCGGACCATACGTGCCGTGGTTCTGCCTGGTTTGGATTATGCAGATGCTAATTTGGTCGTTTTTTCTGTATCGCAGGCCAATCACAGCGACGCGCCTGTTTTTTGCAAAAGCGCTGCACACGTTGCTGTGCAATGTGCTGCTGAATAGCATACTGGTGTACTACACATACAGCAAACGCAGCGTAGGGTTGCCGGTGTATGTTCTTTCCCGTATACCGAAGAACGTAATGCTATTGCCGATAGAGTTTTTATTGCTGTGTCTTGTATTACAGGCTCTGCTGCCCGTACTCGGCAGACTGGGGCTGGTGCCGCCTGCACAGGCTGCTTGCCGCCCGTTCAAAGTGCATCGGCGCAAAAAAAGATAACAAATGGTATTTTTTAATTTTCCCCTGCATGGGAATTGTAAAGGAGCATCCCTTGGCGTTACTGAAAACTCTCTGTCCCCCCGTCACATACCGTATTGCATCACTGGGCAGTGGTTCGCGAGGCAATGCATATTTGGTAGGCTGCGGTGACACACATTTTCTTATTGACTGCGGCCTTTCTGCACGTGCACTGACTGCCGCTTTGGCGCAGTTTGGCCAGACCCCGGATACACTTAGTGCAATTTTTATCACACACGAGCATATTGACCACGTACGGGCATTGGCTGTACTTGCACCGCGCTTAGAGGTTCCTGTTTATCTCACATATCCGTGTCTGGATGCGTTGCACCGGGCAGGACTACGCGCCGAATGTCTGCTCCCGCAGCCGCTGGAATATACCGCGTGCGTCGGCTGTTTCACGGTTCGCTCGTTTGTGCTGTCACACGACAGTAGTGCCTGCGTAGGATACCGCATCGACTGTCACACAGACACCGATGAGCGATCTATGTGCATCGCAACGGATACCGGCTATGTAACAGACGATCTGCGTGCAGCCGCTCGCGGTGTACAGCACTGTATTTTGGAAGCAAACCATGATGAGCACTTGCTTATGGCCGGACGGTATCCATATGCGCTGAAGCGTCGTATTCTTTCCCCGCAGGGCCATCTCTCAAACGAAGCCTGCGCTGCTTTTGCCGTTGAGCTTGTTGCAAACGGCTGTACTTCTATGCTATTGGCACACCTGAGCGAAGAAAACAACTATCCCGCTTTGGCGCTGCAAACCGTACAAGACATGCTGCAATCGGTCGGCTCTGCCCAGAGCTGCACTTTACAAACAGCTATGCCACGGCAAACTGTAATTATGCAGGAAGAACTTCTTCCGTTGCAAAGGAGCGAACACGCATGAAGAATTATATTTTATACCACGCACAACGATACCCGGACATGGAGCCGCAGGATTATGTCAAACTGTTATATCAAAGCGAGTTCGGCGGCAGCCACTTTATCGCAGATGAAGCCCAGGCGCTGGCACATTTGCAACAGGAAATCACACAGCTGCCGGAGCATTCACCACATGAAGAAAATCCTTTCGAGCCCGTCGGCTGCGGCATGGTGCGGATGTATTTAACTCAGACTCTGTTACGCATGGTTCGCCCGGAAATTATCAATCGCATGGCAATTCTAAGTGCACACGCCAAAAGAGGTTCTTTGGGGCATCTGCGGCAGAAAGCACAGTTGGTACAACGTCTTGCCGAAGAAGGCAAAATTTCCTTGGACAGCGCTGCATTTGCCGCATATTGGGAGCAGTATGAACAAAGCGGCTGCCCCAGCGTCCATCACAGCGAAGCCTATCGCGCCGCACATACACCGGCATACCGGCTGATTACACGACGTGCCGCCCGTTACTTTCCTGCTATATGTTTGTGCGAACAACTGCTGCGCAGCCGCCGCAGACATATCGCCATTGCCATTGAAGGGTGCGCCGGCGGCGGCAAGTCCACACTGGGCAGATATCTCTCCCGGCTGTATGATTGCAATCTGTACCATATGGATGACTTTTTTCTACCGGCCGATAAGCGCACACCGCAACGTCTACAGCAAATCGGCGGAAACATCGATTCTGCTCGCTTTGCAAAAGAAGTGGCATCGCATATACACCATGACACACCTTTCTGCTACCGTCAGTATAGCTGCGCAAGCGATTCGTTCCGACGCACTGTTTTTGTCACACCTAAGCGTCTGCACATTGTTGAAGGATCCTACAGCATGCACCCACTGTATCGTCGCATTTATCAAGGCGCAATTTTTGTGGATGTAAATCCTACAGAACAACGGCGACGCATTCTTACACGCTGCGGCCCACAGCGCGCGGAGAAATATTTTTCGCTTTGGATCCCCATGGAGCAGCGCTATCAGACACAGACGCATGTGCGAGAACAGTGCGATGTAATACTCGATTGCTCAAAATAAATCGGCTTGCAAAACGCCGCTTATGCAAGGCAGGTGCACACCTATACGGGGGCATCTGTCTTTGTTTTGCCTGCACGTTCACAAAAAATTCATGTGTATGACGCTTTCCAGCCACACTTGTACTGTATACTGGAATTGATATATTTGTGCGTTTGTAAACTCTGATTGCAAGCCGCGTTTTTCGGCAATCATGATAGTACACACGGCAAACCGCGTACACATCAAAAAAGCGCTCTTGCGGGGCCCGTTTGCTCCGTTTGCTGTTTTGCGGTGTGCGGTGACGCTTCTGTGAGTCGGTTCGCTCTGCCTCCCCGGATCGCCCATGGGGAGGCAGCGGTCCGCTTTTCTCCGTACGTTGTGCCGTGCCATGCCCATACATATCTTGAGAGCAGCCTGCCTTTTACGCGGTCTGCTCGGTGTTTTGCGGAACCTCGCGTTCCAAATGTACAACAAACTCAATCACGGAAAGGAATTCGAAAACATATGGCAAAAAGAAAACCCGCAGGAAAACTTAAAATTATTCCTTTGGGCGGCATTGGTGAAATCGGCAAAAATATCACCGCAATTGAATATGGCAACGATATTCTTGTTGTGGATTGCGGCATGGGGTTCCCGGATGAACAAATGCCGGGAATCGACCTTGTCATTCCGGATGTTTCCTATCTTGTAAAGAACCGGGAAAAAGTGCGTGGTATTTTTCTCACCCACGGGCATGAAGATCACATCGGCGCTGTCCCCTATGTACTCAAAGAGCTGCAGGTGCCCGTTTATGCAACGCGTCTGACACTTGGTATTCTGCGCAACAAACTTGCCGAACACCGCTACGACTTGGAGCCGCAACTTATCTGCGTAAATGCGGGTGAAAAGGTTAAAGCGGGCTGTATGAGTGTGGAATTTATCCATGTGAACCACTCCATTGCCGATGCAGTCTGCTTCGCCATCACAACGCCTTTGGGCACAATTGTGCATTCCGGGGATTTTAAGGTAGATTTAACCCCTATTGACGGAGATACCATCAACCTTGCACGTCTTGGAAAGCTCGGACAGGACGGTGTGCTATTGCTGCTGTGTGAATCAACCAATGCAGACCGTGCCGGTTATACCCCCACTGAAAAGACTGTTGGAAAATCGTTTGAACAGATTTTTTTCTCCAATGCAGATAAACGAATTATAATCTCCACCTTCTCCTCCAATGTGCACCGTGTGCAGCAGATTATCGATGTTTCACACCGGTACGGCAGAAAGGTTGCCATTACCGGTCGCTCCATGCTCAATGTGGTTGCTGCCGCCATCGAACTGGGATATATGAACGTGCCTAAGAGCTGCCTGATCGACATCAACGAAATTAAGAAATACAATCCGGGCCAGCTCACTCTGATTACAACAGGTACACAGGGAGAATCCATGTCGGCACTGTCCCGCATGGCCTTCAGCACGCACGACAAAGTTGAGTTAGGCCCAACAGATGTGGTTGTCATCAGCGCATCTGCAATTCCGGGCAATGAAAAACTGGTCGGGAACGTCATCAACGAACTGTATAAAAAGAAAGTTACCGTGATCAATGAATCCGTTTCACACGTGCATGTTTCCGGACACGCATGCCAAGAAGAGCTGAAAATGATGCACGCGCTGACAAAGCCAAAATATTTTATGCCCATTCATGGTGAGCAGCGACATCTAATCAATCATAAAGAACTTGCCAATTTCATGGGCATGGACGATTCCAGAATTTTCGTGCCCGAGATTGGTCGTGTACTCGAATTGGACCGCGACGGGGCACGTTTCAACGGCAGCGTCAACGCAGGAGCAGTATTGGTAGACGGATACGGTGTCGGCGATGTTGGTAACATCGTGTTGCGTGACCGCATGCACCTGGCAGAAGATGGGCTGATCGTTGTTGTTGCAACCATAGACTCGCGTGAAAAAATGATTCTCTCCGGCCCGGATGTAGTTTCCCGCGGATTTGTATACGTGCGCGAATCGGAAGCTTTGATGGATGAAATCCGTTCGATTGCCTTCGCAGCTTTAGAGAGCTGTTTTGAGCACGATACCATGGATTGGAGCACCATTAAAACACGAGTCAAAGACGATCTGTCCAAATTTCTTTACCAAAAAACGAAGCGTAAGCCCATGATCCTGCCGGTCATTATGAATATTTGATAAAATATTTAATTAAAGGAGGGAAACCATGTTTTTCAACAAAAGAAAGAATGACCCGGATATTTCCCTGCTGTGTACGCTCAATGACCCCTTCCGCATAGAAATTTTGCTCGGTGTTCTGGACGAAAATAAAATTCCGTATCTGCGCCATGAACTTGGCGGTGGCAGTGCGGCAAAGCTGTTTACGGGTGTATCCTTTTTCGGCAGCGAAATCTATGTTGCCGCCGCGCACCTGCCGCGCGCGCAGGAGTTGCTGCAGGCGATGCAGGAAACCTTTGATCAAAGCATTGAAACCACCGATGCCGATGTTGCAGCAGCCGCAGCAGAAACCTTCCCCGCTTTCGACAACGCCGACACACAGGAATAAAGGAGACTTCAAGCTCCTTTCTTTCAAAATCTTCCGGGAAACGGGTACTCTTTGTACCTGTTTTCTTTTTTTGTTCACAAAGCGTTCACGCATGCGTGCTACACTGACGATACTTGTATGAAAGGAGCGGTTCTGCCGCATGATCAAAATCGAACACTTGCAAAAAACCTACGGCAAAATACATGCCGTGGACGATATTTCTTTTGAAGTTAAAGAAGGAGAAATCGTCGGCTTTCTCGGGCCGAACGGCGCTGGCAAAACCACAACAATGAACATTCTCACCGGATGCCTATCCGCCACATCCGGCCGCGCTTTGATCGACGGCATTGACATTTTGCAGGATCCTATGCACGCCAAGCAGCGCATCGGGTATCTGCCGGAACAGCCACCGCTGTATCCGGACATGACCGTTATGGAATATCTCAACTTTATATACGACCTTAAACGATGCACACTCAATCGGCATCGCCATTTGGCGGAAATTTGTGAAGTAGTACAAATCGGTGATGTAGCGCCTCGCCTAATCCGCAACCTTTCCAAGGGGTATAAACAACGGGTTGGCATTGCACAGGCCCTGGTATCAAATCCCAAAGTCATCATTTTTGACGAGCCAACCGTTGGATTGGATCCACGGCAAATTGTGGAAATCCGAAACTTGATTCGAACACTCGGCAAGAACCACACGGTTATTTTATCCACACATATTTTGCCGGAGGTCAGCTCCGTATGCGAACGCATTGTCGTAATTCACAAAGGTCGCCTCATTGCCAACGAAAAAACGGAAGAAATAGCTGCAGCAGCGGATGGTTTCCGCCGTTTACAAGTTAAAATTGTCGCGCCTGAAAAAGAAGCTCGCACCTTTTTGCGCAGTCGCCCCGGCATTGCTTCCGTGGAATCTCTGGGCGCGCGCGAGGCAGGCAGCACAGCGTTTCTGATTGTCAGCGAACCGGGTGTCGATATCCGTAAGGCACTCTTTCGCTGGATGAGTGAAAACAGCTGGCCGATTATCGGACTGGAAGCAATGGGAACCAACTTAGAAGATGTTTTTCTATCGTTGCTTGCACGGCAGGAACAAAAGCGGAAACAAACCGTCGGTAAAGGAGGAAGCGGCAAATGAGCGCAATTTACAAGCGGGAGCTACGGGCGTTTTTCTCCTCTCCCATCGGATATATTTTTGTGGCCGTATTCTTTGCGGTGAATGGTGCATTGTTTAACTATTTGACGCTGCGTCGCACAGATTCCAGTGAGATCGGCACCTACTATATGACAATCCTGTTTTTGTTTATTATCATAGTACCGTTGCTCACTATGAAGCTGTTTAGCGACGAACGGCGTCAGCACACAGAGCAGTTGCTCTTATGTGCCCCCGTGCGCCTCGGTGCCATGGTATGCGGCAAATTTTTCGCAGCATACACCGTATTTGCGGCTACTTTTCTGCTGTCCTCCATGGCGGGGTGGATTCCCCTTTACGCATACGGAGAACCAAACACCTCCATTTTACTGGGAAACACCGTCGGCATTTTGCTCATCGGCGCCGCGTTTGTAGCAATGGGCACTTTCTTCTCATCGCTGACGGAGAGTCAACTCATCAGCGCGCTTGTTACCATGTTCTTTATCGCACTGCTGTTGCTGGTCAGCTTTTTTAACAACTATATTTCCTCCGCCGCTGTGCGAACCGTTTTAAACTGGATCTCCATTTTTAGCCGATTTTATGATTTTTCTTACGGTATATTTAACTTCACTTCCATATTTTATTACGCGTCTATCGTATTCGTGTTCCTCTTTTTAACGGTGCGCGTATTTGAAAAAAAACGTTGGGACTGAGGAGGAAACACCATGACGCTAAATCAAAAAAAGCATGCTGAAAAGCTGCGCCACGGCTCCTTTTCCCTGGTTCTTACCATTGCCGTTGTGGCTTTCTGTATTGTCTGCAACGTGCTACTGAGCGCCTTGGCAAATGTGGTAGAATTGTCTGTTGACTTGACCGGCGATGCCCTGTTTTCCGTTTCCGATGCCACCATTGCCCAACTCAGCGCCACAAAGGAGCAAAGCTACACCATTCATTTCTGCAAGCCATTGGATGAACTGACGCAAAACGCATATACGCAGCTCATTTATGCATGCGCCAAACAATTTGCAGATAAAATGGATAATGTAACCATTGACTATCTGGATATTTTTCGCTACCCCGCGCTTGCAGAAAAGTATAAGCGTTCTGCTTCGGACACCGTTTTATCCACGGATGTCATCGTAGAAAATGCGAACGGTATGTACCGCAAATTTGCGCGTGATGCTTTTTTCGTGCGGGAAAGTGAAGAAAGCACTTCGTTCTATGCTTTTAACGGAGAGTTTAAGCTCGCCTCTGCCTTTTTGCAGCTTGCGGGCCTATATAATCCGGTTGCCTCCTTCACAATCGGGCACGGTGAAACACAACCCACCGCGCTCATGCAGTTGTTTGAAGATGCCGGCTATACAGTCAAAACCGTCAATTTGCGCACAGAGCAGCCTGATCCATACACAAAAGTTATGGTAATCTACGACCCACTGTATGATTTCATCGGTGAAAACAGCGACGGCACACAAAATGAAATTACCGTGCTGGATGACTATCTGCTCGGGCAAAACGCATTGATGGTCTTCTGCGACCCCCAAACGCCGCATTTACCGCAACTATACGAATACCTGGAGGAATGGGGCATTTCCTTTGGAAATACCGTGATACAGGACAGTGCAAGTTCTGCCTCAGCCGACGGGCTCAGCGTCATTGCAACGCTGCCCACGGAAGGCACCGGCGCTTCACTACACAGCACCATGCGGCAGCTTGCTTCACAGCCGATTGTTGTTGCAAAAGATGCAACACCGGTTTATTCTCTGTTCACCAGCAAAAATCAGCGCACGGTTTCCTCCGTGCTCAGTACCACTAAATCAGCAGTCAGTATCGCAGCAGTCAATACGCAAAGCCGCGGGCAATATGATTTGATGACGCTTTCCCGCGAGACACGTGTTGTTGACAACGAATCGGTTTACTCCCATGTGCTTGCTTGCGGTTCCACCGCTTTTGTACAAAACACATATCTGCTGAAAAATTCCTACGGCAATCGCGATATTCTTTATGCTGCCATGAACGCATTTAACCGCGACATGGTTCCCATTGACATTTCTTACAAATATTTTGACGACAATTCCATCTCCATCAGTACCACCCAGGCTAACACCTGGCTGATTGCGCTGAGTATTGTTATTCCGGCAGCAGTGCTGATCACCGGAAGCGTCGTATGGATCAGGAGGCGGCATTTATGAACCAACCGCTCGAACAAGACCAATCTAAAACCTCGCCCCAGCCAAAGGAAACCAGTCCCTCCTCAACACAACCGGAAGAACAAACAAACGGTGGTGCCCCCGATGCGGAGCACGCACGTTTGCGCGAAGAGGCGCTGATTGCGGAACAATATAAGCAAATGGGGCTCACTCCACCGGGCGAAAGCGAGCACAGCATGGATACAATTGCCGCAATGCTTTCCACCTTTACAGAGCCGACATCTTCTGCAAATGCATCTGCCGCAAAACCCATACGCGTTTGGAAAAAATGGCTTTGGCCTGCATTGCTTGCCCTTGTCGCCTTGCTGGGTACATTCGCTTATTTTTTCTGGATCCGGCCCACGCTACAAGCAGCGGAACAAGAGCAACCGCCTCAGCTTCTGCCTGCGACGGCAGAACAAACTCAATTGGGTAAGGCGGAGGCATGTTCCGGTACAACACTGCTGCTTTACCGGCAAATGGACAGTTCCGAAATTGCTTCCATACGAATTCAAAACAGCTATGGTACCTTCGCAATGCATCGCAACGCTTCCGGAGCCATGGTGCTCACCGAACATGAAAACACCGCTCTGCAACAGCAGTCTTTGGCTTATCTGCTCAGCATCGTTTCCGTTCCGATTACGCAGATGCGCGTAACCCAAGACATGAACGACCTTGCACAGTACGGTCTGCAGGAACCTGCAGCACAGTATACCGTGACCACAACTTCCGGCGTATCCCACACCGTCTATGTCGGGGCCGCGTCACCTTCCGGCGCCGGCTACTACGTTCGCTATGAAGACCGTGAGGCCGTATATCTGATGTCCTCCGCACTGGCCGCCACCGTGCTTGCCAAAGAAACAGATTTTGCAGCACCCTATGTCACCGTTCCGGTTGCAGAAAACTCTTATTATCTGCAAGACCACTTTTATTTATATCATGGGGATGAACTACTGTTTAGCACGGAATTTCTACCGGAGAACAAACGGCAAGGCTTGGCCAGCACACGCATATTCAAGATGACCTATCCGGCGGACTACAATCTCTCCATGGACAACTATGATAAAGCAGTGCTATGCACGCTTGGCTCTCTTTCCGGAACTGAAGTATTGCAAATCGGAATCACCGATGAAGCTTTGGCAGCATACGGCCTGGAGCATCCTGCCTATACAATTCGCTATACCTATCAAGGAATTGAGGTTATTTTGACCTTTTCCGAAAAACAGGAAGACGGCAGCTATATTTGTGCAAGCGGTCCTTATGACCTGATTGTGCGCGTGGATGGTAACTCTCTTGCGTTTTTGGAATGGGATCTGATTCGCTTTATCGACCGACCGATTTTCGGCAGACGCATCACGGATATTACCTCACTATCCATTCAGGGGAACAATGTCGATGCGCACTTTGTTCTCTCGCACGGCACAGATGCCTCAGGCGCTGCAACTTTATCGGTTCGGGAACAAAACAGCGGGACATTGATTGAAAGTATCCCGGATTTTCGAAATCTGTATAAAGTTCTTCTGACAATTTCCATTGAAGATTACGCTCCCTATACAGAACAAACGCTGCCAGACAATGCCCCTTTGTTAGGCACCGTTACGCTGACAACCGTCGGTGGCGGAACACTGCGATATCAATTTTTTGCATATTCCGGCCGTCGTTGTCTTTATACCATCAACGGCAAAGGAGAGTTTTATGTACCACGCGATCGTGTTGAAAAACTGCTGCGCGATACCACAACCTTGTTGCAAGGCGGCAGCGTAGATGCAGATGTGCGCAAATAATCCGTAAAACCCGGTAAAAAATGTATCAGACCTCTTGCTTTTTTCGAAATTCGGTGGTATAATTACGGAAGAATATCTAAAGTATGGAAGAGTGGATGAAAACCCACTCTTCTCCCTTTGTTTGGACAATTGCGCGCCGCCTGTAAACGGCGGAAGAAAGGGACAGTAAAATGAATCCAAAACGTACCGGTGCCAACATCGCCCAAACGGTATGCACATTGCTCACCCCCATTGTTACACAGCTCGGATATTCCATTTGGGATGTGGAATTCGGTAAAGAAGGCAGCCGCCTGGTACTGCGCGTTACAATTGACGCACCGCAGGGAATCACAATTGACGACTGCGAACGCGTGCACCGCGCAATCGATGCGCCGCTGGATGAAGCGGATCCGATAGCAGACCCTTATTATTTAGAGGTCAGCTCCCCTGGGCTGGAGCGCGTGTTGCGCACTCCGGCACATTTTGCGACGTTTGTCGGTCAGCGTATTTGCGTGCGGTTATATGCACCACTGACCTCGCAAGGCAGCAAAACGCTGTGCGGCACGCTGCTGCAATATGAGGCGGATACATTGTTGCTGCAAACAGCCGATACCCCTTGTCTTTCCGTTCCAACGGAAAAGATCGCCGCGGCACACGCCTATTACGATTTTGAAAACGAACAAAACTCGCTGAAAACAGAAACGGAGTAAGCAAACATGAATACAGAATTCTTTAATGCTCTGGAACTTCTCGAGAAGGAAAAAGGGATCCCCAAAGAGTACATGCTGGAAAAAGTAGAAGCGGCTCTTGTAACCGCTTTTAAGAAAGAAAAGGGAAACAACGGCATGGTGCGCGTTGTTCTGGACCCTGACAGAAAAGATGTACGTGTTTATGAACAATGGAACATTGTGGAAGAAGTGAGCGACCCACAAACCGAAATTTCTCTGGCAGATGCTAAAAAAATGAATCGACGCTATGTGCTCGGCGGCATTGCAGAGGCAGAACTGAAAACAAAAACGTTCGGGCGCATTTCCGCACAAACTGCAAAGCAAGTAATTATTCAAGGCATCCGTGAGGCGGAACGCGGCATGATGATTAAGGAATATGAAAGTAAGCAAGAAGAAATTGTTTCTGCCAAAATCATCAGTGTCGATCCCGATACGGGAAACGCCCTGTTGGATTTGGGGACCGGACGTGCCACGTTGCAAAAAAGTGAGCAAATTCCAGGCGAGACTCTTACCCCGGGCGAATATGCTAAGGTATATGTTATGGAAGTCCGTAAAGAATCCCGCGGTCCGCTTGTAACACTCTCCCGTACGCATCCGGGCCTTTTACGCCGTCTGTTTGAAATGGAAGTACCGGAAATTCAGGACGGCACCGTCATTGTGGAGAACATTGCAAGAGAAGCCGGGCGACGTTCAAAAATCGCTGTCTATTCTCGTGATGAAAACGTGGATCCCGTAGGGGCTTGCATTGGGAATCACGGGATCCGCATTAATCGAATCGTAGAAGAACTGTGCGGCGAAAGAATTGACGTAATCAAATACAGTGATGATCCGGCTGCCTATATTGCCAGCGCGCTTTCGCCCGCGGCAGTTGACAAAGTCATTGTTGGAGAAGAACGCGACGCAGAGGTTTTCGTTGCAGCCGATCAGCTTTCTCTTGCTATTGGTAAAGAAGGGCAAAACGCTCGCCTGGCTGCGCGCCTAACCGGTTACAAAGTAGATATTAAGGCACGGTGAGTCTATGGCAGCACAAAAACAAGCACAAAAAGAAAAAAAGCTGCCCACACGCCGCTGCGTCGGTTGCAGCGAACACCGTGCAAAAAACGAGTTGATCCGTGTTGTCCGCACTCCGCAAGGTGAAGTAGTGCTGGACCGCACCGGAAAAAAGAACGGAAGGGGCGCTTATCTTTGCCCGGATCCTGCTTGTCTCAAAAAGGCGGTAAAATCCGGTAGGTTGGGTACAAACCTCAGCTGCGAAATTCCGCCACAGGTGATGCAAGCCTTGGAAAAGGAGATCACAGGCAGTGAAGTATAATGCGAGCAACACACCCACTGCCAATACCACGGCAGAAGCCGACCGTGCCACTGTGCAAATCAAGCAGCAACAGCTTTTGCAAAAAGCGATTGGTATCGTCGGTATTGCAAAAAAAGCAGGTAAGCTGCTGATCGGCACAGAGTTAACGGCAGCTGCCGTTCGAGCGGCAAAGCCGGGGAAAATACCAGTGGCCGTCTTCCTTGCCTGCGACGCTTCAGAAAACACCAAAAAAAGAGTCGCTCATTTTTGCAGCTATTATCAGATTGAGCGTTTCACACTCTGCCTGACGACAGAACAGCTTGGTAAAGCAACAGGTAAAACATGCGCCGTTGCATGCATCGGCGTAACAGATGCAGGGCTTGCCAGAGCCGTTCGCATAAAAGCCGCGCAAGGCTGACATACGCAATCAACGCAAAGCGGGAGCATACCCCGCGGGAGGTGCAATATATGATTTTAACCCCAAATAACAAAATCAGTTCAATGGCAAAGGATTTCGGTGTAAAAAACAAAGTAATAACTGACATTCTGGCACAACACGGAATTCACGGAAAAACGCATTCCTCGGTTTTGGAGCCGGATGAGTTCAGCCTTGTTTTCGAAGTGCTGACAGCGCAGGCACAGACAACCGATATGGCTGATTATCTTGCAGGGCAGGCAGATATTGCCCGCCCGGAGGAAGAAGCGGCCGCCCGTAAAAAAGAAGAAGAAGAGAAGCTGGCACAGCAGCGCGCTGCAGCCGCACAGGCAGAAGCAGAACGTGCAGCTGCAGAAGCAGCACAACGGGAAGCAGAGGCGGAAAAACAGCGCCAGGAAGCAGCTAAACAAGCTGCAGCGCAAAAGGCGGCAGAGGATGCAAAACGCCAGGCAGAGCGTTTTGCAAAAGCCAATCCGCTGGCAAAGAAACCTCAGCCCAAGCAGCCAAAACCACAGCCAAAACCGCAACAAAATGAAAGAGCTTCTTCTACCCTACGGCAGGGTTCTCGCATGTCAGATGCCGTTCCGGGGCAGGACACCTCACGCGTTGGAAAAACACGCCTGGTAGATACGCGCACCTCCAGCGTTGACCTGTCTAAATACGATGAAAAGCTGGATCGCTTTGCACCTGAGCATACCGGCAATTCCGCAGCTGCAGGAAAGCAAAAGCTGAAAAAGCAAAATAAGAAAAACATCTACGATAAAAAGCGTGACAAGGAAAAGGAAGCGCTTGCAAAAATGCGGCGTGAAGCCGCAGAAAAATCCAAGCGTACTCCGGCAGCCATCACCTTGCCTGAAGAAATTCAAGTCAACGAGCTGGCATCTATGTTGCATGTAACCTCCGCCATCGTTATCAAAAAGCTGATTGCGCTCGGCATTATGGCAACTGCCAATCAAGTCATCGATTTTGATACTGCATTCTTGGTAGCGGATGAAATGGGCTGCAAAGCCACCAAACAAGTTGTTGTCACCATTGAAGAACGTCTGTTTGACGATAGCGAAGATGCGCCGGATACTCTGGTTCCGCGTGACCCAATTGTATGCGTTATGGGGCATGTCGACCACGGAAAGACATCTCTGCTCGATGCAATCCGCCACACCAACGTCACCTCCGGTGAGGCAGGCGGCATCACGCAGGCCATCGGCGCTTATCGCGTGAATCTCAACGGCAGGGACATCACTTTTCTCGATACACCGGGACACGAAGCATTCACTGCCATGCGTGCGCGCGGCGCACAAGCCACCGATATTGCTATTTTGGTTGTAGCCGCTGACGATGGTATCATGCCGCAGACTGTGGAAGCAATCAATCACGCCAAGGCTGCAGGCGTGCCAATCATTGTTGCGATTAACAAAATGGATAAACCAACGGCAAATCCGGAGATGGTAAAACAAAACCTGACGCAATATGAACTGATTCCGGAAGATTGGGGAGGCGACACCATCTGCGTACCGGTTTCCGCTCTAACACACAAGGGGATTTCGGAACTTTTGGAGATGGTTCTGTTAGTCGCCGATATGAAGGAACTGCGTGCTAACCCCAATCGCCGTGCAAAGGGCGTTGTCATCGAAAGTCGCCTAGATAAAGGGCGCGGTCCGGTTGCCACCGTATTGGTACAAAACGGAACCTTACGTGCAGGGGATGTTGTCATTGCAGGAACAGCGGTAGGCCGCGTACGTGCCATGATGGATGACAAAGGCAAAAATGTTAAAGTTGCAGGGCCCTCCGTTCCTGTGGAAATTACAGGTCTTTCCGAAATTCCGGATGCCGGTGATGATTTCGCCGCAGTAGAAGATGAGCGGATGGCTCGTGAATTGGCAGACCGCCGTCGCAACGAGCAAAAAGAGGCGCAATTCCGGGCAAATGCCAAAGTCAATCTTGATGATTTGTTTGCACAAATTTCCGACGGCGTCAAAGAACTGAATATAATCATTAAAGCTGATGTTGATGGTTCCGCACAGGCCGTGCGTGCTTCACTGGAAAAGCTCTCCAACGAAGAAGTAAAAGTGCGCATTATTCATATCGGTGTGGGTGGTATCACAGAAAGCGATGTCATGCTGGCAGCTGCTTCCAATGCCATTATCGTCGGTTTTAACGTCCGTCCGGATAAAACCGCAATTGATTCAGCGACAGCACAAAAAGTAGATATCCGTACCTATCGAATCATTTATGAATGCATTGAAGAGATCGAAGCAGCTATGAAAGGCATGCTCGCACCCACCTATCGTGAAGTGGTTCTCGGACATGCAGAAGTACGGCAAACGATTCGCGTGCCGGGGGTCGGTACCATTGCCGGATCCTATGTACAAGATGGGAAGGTCTCTCGCAACTCGCAAATTCGCGTGGTACGGCAAGGCGTTGTGATCTTTGAGGATAAAATATCCTCGCTCAAGCGCTTTAAGGACGACGCGAAAGACGTAGCGCAAGGCTATGAATGCGGTATTGGTTTAGACCGCTTCAATGATATTAAAGAAGGCGACATTCTGGAAGCCTTCATCATGGAAGAAGTTGCACGATAAAAAACAATGGAGGGGAAGCTGCGATATATGATACGCAAGCTTCCCCTTTTTCGTCAGGTGAAAGAAAAGGAGAAAGATATGAATTTAATACCAATGTTCGACGGCACAATCACCGGCAACTATGTTTGTACCTGGTGCTGTCAAGGCGGCGCTGAAGGAATGAACGAAGCGAAGCTTTTCGGCCGGGGAGGCCTTTTGAAAAACTATGCACTGCCACAGCACAAATCCGAGCTGATTTGCGTAATCGACGACGGCTGGGACGTTCCGTACGGCACTAAAAACCCCGAACACATCTATCGTTACGGGCAGGCTTATCCGGATCCGGAACGCTTTCCTTCCACGGCTGGCATGGAACCGCCGCACGCACTGCGATGGCTGGCAGATGCAGTACGCGCGGAGGGATTCGGCGGTGTCGGTTTATGGATTCCGATGCAAACCGTACGGGAAAACCACGATCTCTTTACATTGGAGGAATACATCGCCCATTGGATTCCGCGTGCAAAATGGTCAGAGCAAGCGGGAATTTCTTATTGGAAGGTTGACTGGGGCGAGCATTTTTGGAATAACGCCGATGCCCGTATCGCATTGACCAAGCTGCTGCGAGAACATGCACCGCATGTGATGGTAGAGCATGCCTATATACCGGGCAGATGCGTAGACCGAGAACCCGCACAAATTACACAACGGGAAAAAGAAGCTAGGGATTTGCATATCCGTCGCGTGCTCCAATACAGCGACTATTTCAGAACCTATGATTGTGGCGGCTTTACGCGCATTCCAACAACGCTTGCTCGCCTGAGCACATTGATGGAGCAGGCAGCGTATTTGCAACAAGACCCTGTTTTGCATCCACGGCATATGGTAAATGTCGAAGACGATCCGTATATTGCCGCTGCGTTGGGATGTACTATGGGAGACATGAGCTTTGGAAAAGATGCACCGGGAAGCCGATATGCATCGTTGACGGCGACAAGCCGCGCTCTGTACTGGCAAAGAATCGCTCCGCCGTTTTCGCTTTCACCCACAGGCAATTATATTGACAGTGAATGGATTGCAAATGATTTTGACAAAACTGTACAATCTGCGCCCGGTCGCCTTTCCCGCAACTGGCCGCTGGCCGAGGTCAGTCTGCAGGTCGGTCAGTATCAGCCCTGGGTTTTAACCTCAGTACATCCGAAAAGCGGTGCGCTGAGTTGTTATGCCACACCGCGCACCGTTACGGATTGGGAAAATTGCTGGAGCTATGCCGACATCACACTACAAGTTCCGCAAATGGAAACCCCTATTGGTATTTTCGGAGATTCCTATCTCTCCCTAACACTGCACTTCCCGCAGAATATCGGCAATCGCCGGATTTATGTGCAAGATCTTGCAGCTCCGCAAGCCATTGATGTAACCGAACAGGTCCGCATCGATCAAAATCAAGTCATTTTAAACAAAGAACAAATTCCCGCGTTTGGTAAAACGATCTGCCCAGAGGGGGATACCAGCGCATCCGGCTTTTTGCTGCGCTTGCTGAGATCAGAGGATATGTGATGAACCACCGAATTTCTCTGCATGATTTCCCAGGCACCCCCTCACAACAGCTTTCGGCAGCCGGTGACTACTGTCGTGCCAATCCCGGTACCACCCTCCTCATCCCACCCGGAAAATATGTTCTAAGTGATCCCCGTGCAAAAGCCATTCAAGAAGCAGTATTGTCCGGCGCCTATGGCAACAACCCTCAGCCTGTCATGTTTCATCCTGCTTTTTCCTACACCCATGGGCTGGATCTGACTGACTGTCATGATATCACAGTTGAAGCATACGGTGTATCTTTGTGCATTGACGGTTTTCTTGAGCCGTTGACGCTGCATCATGCCAGCGACATCCGAATTTGCGGATTACAGATAGACCATCTACGGAAGCCCTTTTCACTCGGTATCATTATCGCCGCCGATGACGCTGCCGGCACCATCGACATTCTGCCCTCCCCGGCAACTCCTTTTGATGAAAGAGCCTCATCCCCCCGTATTTTTGTAGTTGAGTCCGACACGGGACATATCAGCGATACCACCTTTTCCTCCGACGATTTTGTTGAAAGAAAACCGCATGGCCTTTTACGGTATCGTTGCCGCTTTTCTCGAAATCCAGTCGGCTTTGCAGCTTATTTCACACACACCTTCCATTTTCGCCCCGCAATCTTAATTTCTCACAGCGAGCGCGTTACGCTGGAGGATGTTACCATTCACTCTATGGCAGGTATGGGAATCGTCGGATTCAAATCCGAGGATATCGTCATACGCCGCCTGCAAGTTGTTCCTTCTCCCGGCTTTCATATGAGTACCAATACGGACGCAACACATTTTGCGTGCTGCCGCGGCACTATTTTGGTCGAGCATTCGTTGTTTGCAGGCCATGGTGACGATGCCATCAACGTGCACAACTATTATTACACCCCGATCTCTTGTGACGATAGTCTCACCACAGTTACCCTAACCGTCCGCACACCGGATGGTACCCATGCACAACAACCGGACATCCCAAAATCAGGATATACACTGCAGTTGGTAGACAAACACTCTCTGGTGCCACTGGACACCTATCGGGTGGTCAAAAGTACAGATACCACAGACCCCTGTCATGTTCTTCTGGATCATCCGCTGCCTGCGGATGCCGCGCAGAATACATTGTTTGCTAACCTTACCGAACAACCCACGTTGATCTTCCGGCACAACATCGTACACGACCATCTTGCACGCGCTGTTCTCTGCAAAACCAGCCATGCAACGATTTCTGACAATGCTTTTTTGTACTCTACAGGTACCGCAATCCATGTGGCGGCCGAAGCACAATGGGGTGAAGGTATCGCACCCAGCGATGTCACCATATCCGGCAATACCTTTGATTGCTGCGGTCTGACGCGGTACGGCAGATACAACATGGCAAGTGCGGTCAGCGTGAACATATCTGCAGCCAACACAGATGCCGTTGGAATTTTGCACAATATCTGTATCACCGACAACTATGTTATTCTACCGCCAACATGCCGGCGAGCATTTTATCTTGCCAATGCAACCGGTGTCCGTTTGCACGGCAATATCGTCGAAAACACCGGCGGCTGCGCTCCGCTTTGCATCCACTGCTGCACTGACACAGTGTACGATCTGCCCTGCGAATAAACAAGGCGCAACCGTTTGCTGTACCGACCCGGACTTTTTCTCCTCCTACAACAATGCTTGCACAATATACGGAATGTCGAACGGCGCAGCCAATGGCTGCGCCGTTCTTCCTTAGTTGTCTTTTCATCTGATGTTTTTTTGCATCGCCGATTTTCTTTTTCGCAGCACATCTTTTTGGCGAATGCCATCCGTTTTTTCAATCGCTTTTTGTATATCCTCACCGCCCACAGTATACGTACATGCAGCATATAACGATACATGCGGAAATATACGTAATACGCCCCTGCAGCAGCTGCATAAAATGTAACTTGAAATATCCTTTTCCCCGGGTGGAAATTCTTCAGTGTTTCCTGATAACAGCAAAAAAAGAGCGCTGCAACGCGCGGCGGTCGTAAAACAGTAAAATTGAAATTTGCGTAAAAACCTTGTGTTTTCACGGGAAACGGCGTGACCGAGGTCACGCTGTTTCCTTTTACATCAGCTCATTCAGCGAGATAAACCCAATGCCGTCATACTTGATGTGGATGTGCTGCCGCTATCTGCAAGAGTACCACCTCGGCCTCTATTCCCACCTTGTGACTTCCGGGAAACTGTTCGACCACCTTCGGAGATCGACCAGACCTGCCACGAGCGCATGGAACGCATCTGATCCGCTTTGGCGGAGCGGGAGAGCGTGACCCGAAACGCTCAAAGCCGAGAGCATGAATGGCATCCAAAACCGGGCAGAGGAGATCGTGCTTACCGAGTTGAAAGGAGGGCTTGCTAATGAAAGGCAAAATCCCCTCTTTCCTGTCCGGGGTCATCGTCACGTTCCTGTTGGTGGCCCTGCCCGTGACCGCCCTTGCGTTCAGCGGTGCGATCAAAATCGAGATCAGTCCCATTCAGGTGTTGGTGGACGGCGAGGTGTTTCAGCCGGAAGATGGGAACGGCAACGATGTGATGGTGTTCACCTACAACGGAACAACCTACGCCCCTCTCCGAGCTTTGGCAGAAGCATACGGGTTGGGGGTGGGTACGATTCCACCCGGCACATTGCCACGGTGAACAAACCCTCAACTCAGGCACAGCCCCCAGCAAACATCACAGACACGGACTTCGCCGCCTTTGAGAAGCAATGGACGGTCAAGGAGAAGCCCGTGACCAACTACGGCAGCGAGAAGATTTTTACCGTCACCTTCTCCGGCGCGGGTTCAAAAGCTGGTGGAAGTCCATCGACGCCGCTACCATCAAGGACTACGCCGAGCGTATGGCGGAGGGTATGCGGAGGACCGTCCCAGAAAGAAGTTGGGGTACGCAACACCGGAGGAACTGTTTGATTCATTTCTTGACCGGGTGTATGCAGTGGATAGCAAACCCGCCTGACTCTGTCAAGGCACCGGCTACGCCTTGCCATCCTTGACAGCGCCAGCCGTGCTTGCTGTGTGGCAGTCAAGTCCAGCTTACGCCGAACTATTTTTATTCATGCGGGTGTCCAACTTGCACTTGCAATTTATGAAAATTTTTTGAAGGACCCCATAAAAACACCCACTCTTATTCCTTACTTAGTGAAGGGATTTTTCATAACTCATATCGCCGCCCAAGATAGCGCAGTGTATGCCGCTTGTATTCCCGGTATGGCGCACCGAATGTTTCCTCCAGATACCGTTCCTCCTGCAAAATTTGTAAATGCAGCATCACAATGGCAAACACCGTAAGCGGCACGGTCAGTAAATTGCAGTACATCAGCATCACACCGATATACATGAGGTCAAAGCCGAGAAAGGCTGGATTGCGGCTGAATCGATAGATGCCGGATGTGACCAGCTCTGTGCGATCCTGATCCGGGATGCCGGCCCTCCAGCTATCCTTCATACTGAGAACGGAAAGGAAAAAGATCAGATCACCGAGCATCCCGGTGCCAAAGCCGGTAAAGCGTGCGTTTGCCGCGAGGCAACTCCAACCGAACGCTATGGACACAAGCTGCGCGATCACAACGCCCAACGTGGCCATGGTCATCAGCAGTTCCACCGTGTGAATGGACGTTTCTTTTCGCTGTCCGATTTGCCGCGTCCGGATGCCGCGGCGCTTCTGCGCCAGCATCTTGGCAAAATAAACGCCGTAAAACACCGCCAGCACAAAAAGGGCGAGCAGGGGATAAGAGAGTGTTTCTTCCACTGGATATTCCATCATGTAACTCCTTAAATGAATCTTGTTTTAGCCATGAGCAAAACGCAAGGCGACCTGTTACTTTTTTTGATTCTTCCTTGTGCAGGCCACTCGGATAAACGGTACAAGCAGCAGAAGACATACCAGAACAGAGCCGCTCAGCTGCCCGTAGGACATCCACACGTTTGATTCCGGCGGGCAGGGATAGATCACCGCCACAGCCACCCGGAAAAGCCAAAGCGCCAGTAAAAAGCCGTAGAGATAGAACGCCTCCGGGTTTCCTGCAAACACCATTTTGCCCCACAGGATCACGGTAAGGCTCAGCCCAGACAGCAAAAAGGAAAAGCACAGGTTTACATAATTGATGGGAACCACCAATGTCTCATAGGGGATATAGGAAGCCCAGCCAAACATCCACGGCACGGTAAAGTGCCACAGCCCCACCAGCAGGCTGATCACCGCTCCCACGTAGTACATGATTTGATACTTTTTCATCGGTTTTCATCTGCCTTTCATAGCCGGTTCTCTTTTGCGAGCAGTTATTCGGAACAGATAGAGGAAATAGACCAGCAAGACGATAAACTGTACTGCGCCCAGAAATATCTCAAACTGCGCGGAAGCCTCCCCGCTGATGAAGGAACAGAAGTCATGCAAAGCGTGGAGCAGTACGCAGGGGAGAAGACTGCCGCTTTCAGCGAAAATCAGGGCAAATACCATCCCGTAGACCAGGGCGAAGCAGATTTGGAGAACTGTTTCCCCCAATTCCGCGCCTCCAGCTATGTTCAGGAGATGGCTGAACCCGAATAGAACGGATGAGATTATCATTGCCTTTCCCACGCCGTGCCCCAGCCACAGGCCGCAGATGATCCCCCGAAAGAAAATTTCCTCCACCATACCGATTCCAAGCGTCAATAACAAGTTTGCTAAAATCAATGCCGCACCACCGTTAAAGTTTATTCCCACCGTAAAAGGGGAAAGGGCAATGAGCAAAAGCGGCGAAAAATAGAGCATTCTCTTTGCCGCCCCTTTTTCCGAACTGCGAAATCCCAGCTTTGAGATTCCTTTGTATCGGATGATGGAATTTCTCCAATGTGATAATTATAAGCCCCCAGATAACAGCACCCTTGATCGGCGCGGAGGGAATGCCCTCTATTCCCGTGATCCCCACGATTGCTCCTTATGCGAAAAAGAATGGCAGCACAAGCATTGCCCTGGCGGTTTTCAGTACGATTCTGTCTTTCCTTTTCATTTTGAGCCTCCTGTCCCATTCCCCAGCAATGTGCCAAAAGAAGTTCTGTCAATGCGATCTGTCTTCCACAAAACCGGAAACCGCTTCTTTGATTTCCTCTGCGTGTCCCGTCAGCAAATGCCCACCGCTTTCGAAGGAAATGAACGTGCAATTTGGGAATCTTGCTACCGCCTTCTCCGTTTCGATGTAGCTTGCCAGCTTATCATCCTTTGCGTGGAAAATCAGCGTGGGAACCTGTAAATCCTCAATCGGATACTCTCCAAAGTCCCTCGCCATATCGGGGTTGGTAACGGAAGCGTCCAGTATCACGCCGACTTTTCTATCGTTTATGGGCAGCATACTGTAAATGGTGGACGGCTCCATCCCCATGATCGGATCAAACATAGGGCTTAACAGGAACATGATGTAATCGTTGCACAGGAACGGAGGCGGCCCGGCATATTCGGCATATTTCTCCGGCTTCTCCACAGGCGGCATGGCGGAGCAGTATAAAATCAGACCCTTCGCGCGCTGGGGATAATCAAGGGCAAATCGGATCGCGACGCTGCCGCCTGCCGATGTGGCCAGCAGGTAAACCTTGTCAATGCCCAGCTTATCCAGCAGCTCCACATAGGCTGCCGCCTGCCTGGCGGGCGTTCCGTCGCCGGAAACGTCGCTTCCCAGGTATCCGAACCGTGAGGGAGCGATGATCCGATAGTCAGAGCAAAAGTCCTTACAGGTGTCATAAGCCTGGTCATAGCCGCCGAAAATTCCGTGGACGGATAAAATCACCTCGCCCTCACCCGAATCGACATAGGTTATTTCGCCGTAGCTTAATGCCGCCGTCTGGGCATTGTAAGCGGCAAGACGGTTTTTGCTTTCTCTCACAGCCGCGCCGCATCGTATCCCCTGA